>NZ_JAJVKV010000005.1:364750-729500 GCF_024198175.1 Pyxidicoccus xibeiensis | reverse complement strand
CCTTCAAGCGCGAGGCGAGGCCCGGCACCGGCTCGCGCCGCTGATGGCGGGGGGCACGGCGGTGGTCATGGCCGGCATCCTGGCGCTCGCCGCGGTGAAGCTCCTGCACAGCCGGGTCGATGGCTCGCGGACGTTCTACGGGCTCTACACCGTGAAGGACGAGAACGGGCTGCGCCACTTCCAGCATGGCAGCACGGTCCATGGCATCGAGAGGCTGGATGCCGAGGCGCGGGGAGAGCCGCTCCTGTACTACCACCGGGGCTCGCCGGTGGGCCGGGTGCTCACCGCCGCTCCCCCGCTTCAGCGGGTCGGCGCCGTGGGGCTCGGCATCGGAAGCCTCGCCGCGTACGGCCGCGAGGGTGAGCGCTGGGACTTCTACGAGCTGGACCCGGAGGTGGAGCGGCTGGCGCGCAGCCACTTCACCCTGCTTTCGAGCAGCGCCGCCACGGTGCGGGTCATCACAGGTGACGCCCGGCTGCGGATGCAGGAGGCGGAGGACCAGGCGTACGACGTCATCATCCTGGACGCCTTCTCCAGCGACTTCGTCCCCACTCACCTCCTGACGCAGGAGGCGCTCGGCCTGTACCTGCGCAAGCTCCGGCCCGGGGGGCTCCTGCTCTTCCACATCTCCAGCCGGCTGTTCGACCTGGCCCCGGTCCTCACCCGGCTGGGAGCCTCGCTCGGCCTGCACTCCGCGCTCAGCGGGGACGAGGTACTGAGCGAGGAGGCGCTGGCCCGGGGCCAGTCCCCGAGCCGCTGGTTCGCCCTCACCACCAGCCCGGACCAGGCCCGCTGGCTGGAGGACCGGCTCGGGTGGACCCAGGTCCGGGCCACCGAGGACCTCCTGTCACGCAGGGTCTGGACGGATGACTATGTCAACCTCCTCCAGGCCCTGCGCTGACGCCGTCCCTCGGGAGGCCCGCCGAGCGGTCCTTGCTTAGCGCGGCGCGCGAAGCGCGATAGCCTGCGCCCCTCATGCGGATGCGGTCCCTCCTCCTCCCCGGGCCGGCGGCCCTCATCGCGTTGGTGCTCGCCGCGCGGCTGGGGATGTCGCCGCTCAAGAACTTCGACCTCTTCTTCCACCTCGCAGGGGGCCGTTTCGTCCTGGAGCATGGCTTCAGCCGCGTGGACCCCTTCAGCGTCACGGGCACCGCCGGCTGGGTTCCCCATGAGTGGGGCTTCGGGGTGCTGTGCGTGATGTTGCTGCGCTGGCTGGGCGCCGCCGGCCCCGCGCTGCTCGTCGCCGCGCTGGTCTCCGCCAACCTGCTGCTCTTGTGGAAGGCCCTGGGCCGCGCCGCGTCCGGCCACAGGGGGCTGCTCGCCCTGGCCGCCCTGGGCGCCATCCTCGTGGTGCACGCCCCCACCTGGCCCCAGGAGCGGCCCTACCACGTGGGCCACCTGCTCTTCACCGTCGCGGTGCTGTGCGTCCAGTCCTGGCGCGCTGGCAATGACCGCGTCCTCTGGGTCTTCCCCTTTCTGGGCGTGGCGTGGGCCAACCTGCACGGGAGCTGGCTGCTGGGGCCCGCCCTCCTCGGCTCCACCGCCGTGGGCGCCGCGCTGGACTCGCCGGGCCCCGAGTCCCGGCGCCGTGCCGTGCGCGCCCTCGCCTTCTGCGTGGCCGCCTTCCTCGGCGCGGGCCTGGGACCGGATGGGCCGAACATCTACCTCTATCCCCTGCACCACTCGCTGCTGCCCTCCACGCAGACCATCGTCGAGTGGCGGCCCATCGACCTGAACGCGGGCTCGAGCTGGGCCTACCTCGCGCTGGCGGGCGCCCCCCTGTTCGCCGTGGGCGCGGCGTCGAAGCGCAGCGTGGCCAGCCTCCTGCCCGCCGCCGTGCTGGGCGTGGCCGCCATCAAGGTGCAGCGCCATGCGCCCTTCGCCGCCGTGCTCCTGGCGCTCGTGCTGCTGGAGCATGCCGCCGCGGCCCGGACCGTCACCGGGACGCCGGGCCCCCTCCGGCGCTTCTGGAGCCGGCTCGACGACGCCGTGGCCCGCTGGAGCGCCGGGGCCCGGGGTGGCCTGTGGCCCGCGCTGTTGCTGGTCATGCTCACGGCGGTCCATGCCCTGCACCCGACGCCCGTCGAGCAGGGCGTGCGGCGCTCGACCATCCCCCTTACGGCGCTGGCCACGCTGCGCACGCTGCCGCCGGGCAAGGTGCTCAACGGGTTCGTCATCGGCGGGCCCATCTCGTACTTCGCCGGGCCGGACTACAAGGTCTTCATCGACAGCCGCAACGACCCGTTCCCCATGTCGGTCCACGAGGACCACGACAAGCTCCTGTGGGGCGAGCCCGGCTGGGAGGAGGTCCTCACGCGGTATGACCCGGACTACCTCCTCTGGGAGGAGGAGAACCCCGGCAACATCCTGCTCGACCGGCTCCGCGCGCGCGGCGGCTGGCGCGAGCTGAGCCGGGACAGCGGCTACGTGCTCTGGGTCCGCGAGCGCTCCCAGGCGACGGGCCGGCCATGAGCCTGGCAAGAACCCAGAGGACGCGGGTGCTCCTCACCTGCGCCGGCCTGCTGGCGATGCTCGCCTTCGTGTACAGCCCCGTGCTGCGAGGGCACCTGCTCGCGGGCCGGGACGTGTTCCGCATCTTCTTCCCGGACTCGGCCTTCCTGCTGGAGTCGCTGCGCGCGGGCGAAGTCCCGCTGTGGAACCCCTACCTGCGCCTGGGGCAGCCCTTCGCCGCCACGCTCTACTCGCAGGTGTACTACCCGCCGCGCTGGGTGGCGGTGCTGCTGGCCGGCCCCATCGCGTCGATGACGGTGCTGCACGTCGCGCACGTCGCGCTCGCGGCGGTGGGCGTGTTCCTCCTGGCCCGCCGGCTGCGCGCCTCGTGGCCCGCGTCGCTGGTGGCGGGCGCGATGTTCGGCCTGTCGCCGCTGATGACGGACCTGGGCATCCAGGAGAACGTCGTCGATGCGGCGGCCTGGAGCGGCTTCATCCTGGGCGCCGCGCATGACGTGGTGCACGCCCGGGGGCGGGCGCCCTGGGTCCGGCTGGCGGTGTACACCGCGCTGTCGCTCGTCGTGGGCTCGCCGGAGACGACGCTGTGGCAGGGGCTGCTCGCGGTGCTGGTCGCGGGGATGGGGCGGAGCGCGAACGTCCGGGCGCGCGGCACGGCGATGGTCCGCGTCGCGTCGGGGCTCGCGGTGGCGGCGGTGCTCGCGGCGGTGGCGTTGCTGCCCGCGGCGGAGTTCGCGCAGCACTCGGTGCGTTCGGGCGGCGACTGGTCCGGGCAGCTCGACTGGTCCATGTCCGGGCACCAGGTGCTGGCTGCCTTCTGGCCGCTCGCGGACCTGCCGCGCGGCCCGTACTGGGGCGGGGACCAGTGGTTCCTGCTCACCCTCTTCGTCGGCGCGCTGCCCTGCGCGCTCGCCGTCCTTGGGGGCATTGGCGGGCCCCGTCGCGCCAACCCCTTCGCGGTGGGCGCCCTGCTCCTCGTGTCGCTGAGCCTGGGGCGCCACTTCCCGCCGGCGGCGTGGTTCCTCCAGGAGGTGCCGCCCTTCTCCCTCTTCCGCTTCCCCGCGAAGTACTTCGTGGGCGCGGCCTTCTGCATCTCGGTGCTCTCCGCCTTCGGCCTGGACCTCGCGGGACGGCTCGCCCGACGCGTCACGCCCTCGCTCCGGCGCGCGGCGGTGGGCCTCGTGGGCGTGGGCGTGGCCATCGCCGCGTGCGGGCCGGTGGTCCGCAGCCTGCCCCTGCGCACCTACGCCGAGGCCGGCGCGCCCTGGGTGCCCTTCGTGCTCGGGCTGGCCGTTCTCGTAGTGCTCCTGATGCCCGCGTCCCTCGCGAGGCCCCGTCGCGTGAGACACGGGCTGGCGGCGCTCGTGGTGCTGGAGCTGGCGGGGGCGCACCTGCTGCTGAAGGTCCCCGACTACACGCTCGCCGAGACGTTCGTTCGTCCCTTCGCCCTGAGCCCCTTCTTCCCCTCCCCCTTCGAGGGCCGCATCAGCGCGGACATCGAGGGCCCGAAGGAACCGGAGAAGGACGGGGAGTCGAGGACGCTCGAGCACAGCCTGGACCGGCTCACCCCCAACCGCTTCGTGGAGGAGCGCCTGACGGCGCTGGAGGGCTACGGCGCTCCCGAGCCGCGCTTCTCCCCGTACTTCAATCTCGCCGGAGAGCGCAGCGTCTATGACCTGGCCGGCGTCACCCACTACGTGCGCCGGGGCCCGCCGCCCTTCGAGGACCTGGAGCTGCTGCACCGGGCCGACGACGGCACCACGCTGTCCCGCTCACGCACCGCCCTGCCCCGCGCCTTCCTCGTGCAGCAGGCCCGCCGGGTGACGGACCAGGAGGCCCTGGAGGCGGTGCTCGACGAGGACCAGCCCTTCCGGGATATCGCATTCCTCGCCTCCGGGGAGCCGCTGGACAGGCCCGAGTGCGAGGGCACCGTGCGCATCGTGAGCAGCGGAGCCCAGCACCTGGAGCTGGACGTGAGCGCCTGTGACGAGAGCTACCTCGTCGTCACGGACACGCACTACCCCGGCTGGCTCGCGACGGTGGACGGGAAGGAAGTCCCCCTCCACCGCGCGAACCTCGCAGTGCGCGCGGTGCGCGTCTCACCAAACGCCCACCGCGTGCGGTTCGACTACCGGCCCCTGAGCTTCCGCGTCGGCCTCGCCCTGTCCCTCTTCGGATGGGCGGGGCTCGCCGTGGTGGGGCTCATCGGCTTGCGCGGCCGCCGCCGCCGCGCCTGAGCGTGGCGACACCTACTCGCCGTGCCGCTCCGCGTTGGCGATGATGGCGTCACGGGTGAACTGCGCGAGCCCCGGCCGCACCCGGTCGATGTTCTCCATGAAGCGCGAGTCGCTCACGTACATCTCGCCCAGCCCCCGGTGCATGACGTACGAGCACGGGTAGAACCACTTCGAGATGTGCTGCCGCCACGCCTCGACCAGGTCCATCGCGGCCGCGTCCGTGGGCGGGCGCCCCGCGCCGAGCAGCTCCGCCAGCCCCTTCTGGAGGCCGTCCAGCTCCGCCTTCATGCCCTGCCAGTCCTGCTTCGTGTAGCGCGCCGCCCGGCGGGCGGACTCCTTGTACGCCTCCGTCTCGCCCCAGCGCTCCTTCACCTCCGCCTCGTACTTCGACGGGTCGAAGTCGCCGAACGCCTCGAACATCTTCTCCTGGTCCATGGTCTTCCCCTTCTCCAGTGCTTCCAGCGCCGAATCCACGGCGCCCAGTAGCGCGTCCAGCCGTGCGGACCGTTCGGACAGCAACTGCCGCTGCATCAGCAAGGCGGAGCGGAGGTCGAAGGAGGGATCTCCCAGGATGCGACGAATCTCCTCCAACGGGAAACCCAGCTCCCGGAAGAAGAGCACCTGCTGCAGCCGCTGCAGGTCCCCCTGGGTGTACAGCCGGTAACCGGCCTCGCTGCGCTCCGAAGGGCGCAGCAGGCCAAGCTCGTCGTAGTGGTGCAACGCCCGGACACTGACCTTCGCCAGGCGGGCCACCTGGCTGACTGTAAGAGCCATATCCCTCCACCTCGGAAGTGAGGTGTAGGGTCTCACGTCGCGTGAGGGTCAACCCCCTGCGCCGGAAAATACGAAGGGGGGCCCGGCCGAAGCTCGGTGCCCCCCTCGAGTGCTGCCTTGGCAGCGGACGACGAACTAGTAGGCGTTGTTCTCGCCGAAGTTCTTCATCGTCTTCTTGTTCAGCGTCTCGTTGGAGCTGACGCCGTCGTTCTTCACGTTGGCGTTACCGGCCAGGGCCGCGGCGGAGGCGCCGAACAGCTTGCGGATGTTGTCGCCGAACAGCGTGATGACGCCGATGGCGGCGATCGCGATGAGGGCAACGATGATGATGTACTCGGTCATGCCCTGACCACGGGCCTTGCGCAGGTTCTTCTTGGGAAGCGTCTTCATGAGCGTCTCCAGGGGGTTTCGGGCGAGGAAGCGAACCCTGACTGCTCAGGGTTGAAAGCACCCTAGATGGATCCCCGCCCCGGCTCCATCCGTCATCGGGAGGATGCCCGGAATCCTTAGCGATTCCGGCAATTTAGCGAATTCGTGAGAGATCCGGCGGCCTTTTCAGGGGGCTTCCGGGGCCGCGACGGAGGGTCTGGACGGGGTGCACCGGCCGGCCGGGAGGGCCTTGCAGAGGGCCCCGAGCGCCCGCGTCAGCGCGGCGTCCTGCGGGTGGGCGGCGGACACCTCCTGGCCCAGGGCCAGCGCCTTGTCGGCCTCCGTGGCCGTCCACACCGTGCGGGTGTTCCACAGGCGGTCGGTGGCCATGTCCAGGTACGCGGCGATGAGCGCGGGCTCGCGGCCGCCCTTGGCCACCTCCGCCTCCAGCAGCGAGGCCGCCAGCGTCACGTCGTCCATGGCCAGCGCCGCCTTCGCCAGCGCCACCGCCGCGTCCCGGCTGTCCGGGGCCACCTCGTGCCACCGCGCCGCCACGCCGCGCACCAGCGGATCATCCCCCCGGTGGTAGCGGGACATGTTGCGGTACAGCCGCTCCAGCTGCTCCGCGGTGGGCGGGTGCTCGCGCACGTAGTCGTGGATGAACAGCCGCGAGCCGCCCTCCGGGGAGCGCCGCTCGTCGCGGTAGCGGTCCTGCTCCGCCAGGAAGAAGGCGATGGGCGACGCGTACTCCAGCAGGTTGTGGTCGTCGGTGTTGATGGGGCCCTTGCCGGCGAACTCCAGCTGCCCCTCCTGGCTGTGCACCTGCTTGGACAGGAGCGCGAAGACGTCGTGGATGTCCACCCGCGCCAGGTCCGCCTTCGCGTCCGGGCGGGCCATGCGCTCGGCCACCTGCCGCGCGTCGAAGGTCAGCGGCTTGCGGCTGGCCACCAGCACCAGGTCATACGGCCCCAGCCACGTGGTGGCGTGCGGGAAGGTGTCGCGCAGCGTGCGCACCACCAGCTGGATGAGCTCCTCCTGGTTCTCGTAGGTGTGAATCCACTGCACCAGCACGCCGTCGTCCGCCAGGTGCCGGTCCACCGTCCGGAAGAAGTCCTGGGTGAAGAGGCCGGACACACCGGCCACCCACGGGTTGGAGGGCACGCTGATGACCAGGTCGTACTTCACCGGCGCCAGCGCCATGAACGTCTTGGCGTCGTCCACCGTCACCCGCGTGCGCGGGTCGTCGATGGCATTGCGGTTGGCCTCCTTGAACAGGCGCGCCGCGTCGATGACGGACGGGGAGATTTCGACCAGGTCCATCCGCTCGATGGGGTGCGCCAGCACGCTGCCAGCGGTGATGGCGGCGCCCGCGCCCACCACCAGAACGTTCTTCGGCTCTCGCGGGTGCAGGAGCACGCCCAGGTGGCCGGCCACCACCTGCGTCTCCACGTCGCTGCCGGTGGAGGCGTCCACCTTGCCGTTGATCTTCATGAACCGGTGGCTGCCCGGGCTGTCGCCGACCAGCACCGTGGCGAAGGTGTCGTCCTCGTAGAAGACGGGGACGGTGTCCTTGGCGGCGACCGCCACCAGCTGCTCGTAGCTCTCCGCCGGCTGGCGCACGCGCGGCGAGGTGATGCTGCTCAGCCGAATGGCCCAGCCGCTCATGCTGCCCAGCACCACCAGGGCCATGGCGGCGGCGGCCCCCACCGGCCAGAAGGCGCGGGCGGGACTCTTCGGGCGGCCCGGGACGGCGGCGTAGGCCAGGCCCGCGGCGAGGAGGTTGACCACCGCGCCCGCCACGAAGTTGCCCTCCATGCCCCACCACGGCATCAGCACCATGCCGCCCAGCACCGAGCCGCTGATGGTGCCCACCGTGTTCCACAGGTACACGCCGCCCAGCTGCCGGCCCACCTCGGACACCTTCGCCGTGGCCACGCGCGCCGCCGCGGGGAAGGCCGCGCCCATGAAGAAGGTGGGAATCAGCAGCACCAGACAGCAGAAGCCGAAGGTGGCCAGCTGGTACAGGGGCCACGCATCCAGCGTCCGGTTCAGCATCCAGCTCGCCTGGCGGAAGTAGTACGGCAGCCGCACGTACAGCGGCAGCGCCACGCAGAGGCTCACCACCAGCGCCACCTGCATCCGCGCGTACAGCCGCAGCGAGTCTTCCTTCCCGTCGCGCGTCATCAGCCAGAAGCTGCCCAGGCCGATGCCCAGGATGAACGCGGTCAGGATGAGGGTGAAGGCATAGGTGGAGGCGCCCAGGACGATGGACAGCAGGCGGATCCACGTCACCTGGTACAGCATGGACGTGAAGCCCGACAGCGCCACGCCGAGGAGGGCCGCGCGCACCGCCGCCCGGGGGTAGGCCACCTCCGCCCCACCCTCCACGTCGGGTGCCGCCTGGCCCGGGGCCAGCGACGGCGGGTGCTGCCGCGCCAGCGCCAGCGCCGCCAGGGCCAGCAGCACGTTGATGGCCGCGGCGCCCTGCGCGGACGCCGCCAGGCCCACCGACGGCACCAGCTTGGTGCCCGCGAGGAACACGCCCAGCGCCGCGCCCAGGCTGTTGACGGCGTACAGCCGCGCCAGCTCCTTCTGGACGCCCGCCAGGCTGGAGGCGAAGTGCCGCACCAGCGCCGGCAGCGTGCCGCCCATCAGCAGCGTGGGCACCACCAGGGAGAGCGAGGCAATCAGCAACCGGGGCGCCACCCGTCCCCCTTCCGGGAACAGGGGGGCGAGCGCTAGCCAGAGCGCCCCCAGGGCGTCCAGCACGTACGGGAAGGCCAGGGCGTACAGGGCCACGCCCAGCTCCAGGAAGCCGTACAGGGCCAGGGGGCTCTTCACCCGGTCGGCTGTCTTGCCAAAGACAAAGGCCCCGAGCGCCAGGCCACCCATGAAGGTGGCGAGCACCACGGCATGCGCCTGTCCGCTGTTCCCCAGGACGTTCCCGAGGTACTTGGACCAGACGAGCTCGTAGACGAGCGCCGTGGCGCCTGACAGGAACAGCAGAGCCGCCACAAGGTTCTTCGGAAGACGTGCCGTGATGGACATAGGGACAGCACGCGACCTTACTCGGTATGTTTCAGCCCCATCAAATGAACGCCCAACTCTTGCAAGCCGTGTTGCTCGCCTGGTCTCCAAGCCTGCGGGTGACCCGCGTCGAGGGCGATGCCGCCAACATCCTCCGTCAGCCGGCGCAGGAGCTGCTGGAGCGTCCCCTGTACGTGGCGCTCGGCGTGTCGGCCGAGCGCGCCCGGGAGCTGGACGCCCGGGCCCGCGAGGACCGGCGGGTGGTGGAGTTCATCTCCGCGCGGCTCGGCGGCGAGGACCCCATCCCCCTGCGGCTGACGCTCGGCCTGGACGGCGGCGAGGCCTGTGCCGGGGTGCTGGACCTGAATGCCGTGCTGGAAGGCGCCCCGCCGGTGCAGATTTCGCGGCTGTCCTCGTCGCTCAGCCATGAGATTCGCAACCCGCTGTCCTCGGTGAAGATGGCGGTGCAGACGCTGGCCCGGAACACCGGGCTGAACGACAGGGACAAGCGCCGGCTCACCATCGCCAACCGGGAGATCCGCACCATGGAGCGGATGCTCTGGCTGCTGTCCGAGTACGGCCGCGACACGACGCCCAACCTGGACGCGCACCCGCTGCGCTCGGTGCTACAGGAAGCCACGGGCATGGTGGCCCCGGAGCTGGCCGAGCGCCGCATCGAGGTGCGCGTGGACGAGGAGCCGGACCTGCCGAAGGTGCGCGTGGACCCCAACCGCCTGCGGCCCGTGCTGGCGCAGGTGCTGCTCAACGTCGCCATGGGCCAGCCCGAGGACAGCCCCGTGCAGGTGGCCCTGCGCCGCGGACCCCCGGGCCAGGTGCAAATGGTGCTCAACGACCCGGCCGCGGCCCTGCCCCCGGAGGAGCGCAACACCCTCTTCGAGCCCTTCGGCTCCCGGCTGGCCCGGGGGGCGGGCCTGTCCCTCGCGGCCCTGCGCCGGGTGATGCTGGGCCAGGGCGGGGACCTGGCGGCCGAGGGCAGCTCCACGCCGGGCACCATCTTCACGCTGACGTTCGCCACCTGAGACGCCATGGAGACCCTTCTCATCGTCGACGACGACGTCTCGCTCCTCGAAACGCTGAAGATGCACTTCGAGGAGATCGAGCACGATGGCCAGCCGCGCTACCAGGTGGCCACCGCCACCAGCGCGGCCGCGGGGCTCAGGGCCGCCCAGGACAGCATGCCCAGCGTGGTCATCCTCGACATGATGCTTCCGGACCGCACGGGCCTGGAAATCATCGAGGAGATGAAGGGGCTGTGCGGGGACGCGCGCATCATCCTCGTCACCGCCTACCACGACATGGAGACCACCATCCGGGCCATGAAGGCCGGGGCCTTCGACTACATCCACAAGCCCTTCCCGGACCCGGCTGCCCTGGACCTGGTGGTGGAGCGCGCGCTGGAGTACCGCCAGCTGTCGCGCCGCGCGGACGAGGTCAACCGGGAGAACTCCGCCGCCCGCCTGGGCGACATCGTGGGCACCAGCCCGTCCATGCAGCAGCTGGTGAAGGAGATTGGCAAGGTCACCGGCAGCCACGCCACCGTGCTGATTACCGGCGAGAGCGGCACCGGCAAGGAGCTCATCGCCCGCGTCATCCACAACTACTCGTACGACGAGCCCCGCCCCTTCATCGGCATCAACTGCTCGGCCATCGTCGACACGCTGCTGGAGAGCGAGCTGTTCGGCCACGAGAAGGGCGCCTTCACCGGTGCCACCGCCGGCAAGCAGGGCAAGTTCGAGGTGGCCGAGGAAGGCACCGTGTTCCTGGACGAGATTGGCGACATGTCGCTGATGCTCCAGGCCAAGCTGTTGCGCGTGCTGCAGGAGCGCGAGTTCGAGCGCGTGGGCGGCGTCAAGCGCATCAAGCTGCGCGCGCGCGTCATCGCCGCCACCCACCGCAACCTCTCCGAGGAGGTGGCCCAGGGCCGCTTCCGCGAGGACCTCTACCAGCGCCTCAAGGTGATTACGCTCCTGATTCCCCCGCTGCGCGAGCGGCGCGAGGACATTCCCCCGCTGGTGAAGCACCTGCTCGAGCGCATCAACGAGAAGGTCCACAAGCGCGTCACCCGCGTGCCCATGGAGGTCATGGAGCGCCTCACCCGGCTGCCCTGGCGCGGCAACGTGCGCGAGCTGGAGAACGTGCTCACCCGCGCCGTGGTGCTCGCCCCCGGCGACGTGCTGCGCGGGGACGACCTGCCCGCCCTGGACGTGCCTCCCGCCGCGCCCGAGGCGGGCCGCCCCATGACGGCGGGCTCCATGTTCGCCGCCCCCGCCGTGGACGATGTCAGCCTCATCCCCACCCTGGAAGAGGCCGAGCGGCAGCTGATCGCCCGTGCGATGGCCGTCACGAAGGGGCACAAGGGTCGTACCTGCCAGATTCTTGGAATCAGCCGCCCTACCCTGGAGCGCAAGCTCCAGAAGTACGGTCTCGCACAGGGACAGGGCCCTTCAGTGCACACCTTCCCCGTGAAGGATGCTTCCTGAACACTGTTACTGCTCCGACACTCAGCCCTCGGGTTTGAACGTTTCGTTCAACTTGATCATACTGTTTGAACGTTCTGTTTCAGGTTTTGGACACAGAGCCTGGGGTGATGCGGACCTGTAGCGCTAAGTACCCGGCATTCCTGGATGTGTTACCCCACTAGCACTTCATTCCCCCTTGGCACGTAACTTGGAGAAGGGAAGGCCCGTTCGCCGCCGAAGCAGACGGCCAGTCTTTCCCTACCTTCCCTACCTGGAGTGAATGCCATGCACGGTTTCAATCGCCCCCTCGGCCCTATCGGTTCCAACGTCGTGGCGCCGCTGCAGACGACGAGCTCCGGGATGATGGTCACCGCGAACAAGCTCATCCCCGGGCAGGAGGCCATCGACTTCAAGGGGTACTTCAAGGTCGAGTCCTTCCCGCACAACTCCACCATCTACCGCCCCGGCGACAACACGGACCGCGTCTACCTGCTGAAGTCCGGCCGCGTGCGCCTGATGCGCATTGGCAAGAACAGCACCCGCTCGGTGGTGTCCATCCTCCGCCCGGGCGACCTGTTCGGCGAGCTGTTCCGCCCCGAGGGCACGCCCATCGAGGAGATGGCGGTGGCCGCGGGTGAGGCCGAGGTGTGGAGCATCGAGGGCCGTGACTTCCGCGCCCAGCTCGAGGCCCGCCCGGCCCTGGCGGTGGACGTGGTCCGCGCCTACGCCGAGCGCGTTCGCTCGCTGCGCAAGCGCGTGCTGGGCCTGACCTTCAAGGAGGTTCCGGCCCGCCTGGCGGACACCCTGCTCACGCTGGTGGAGGCGCACGGCGAGCGCTGCCCGCACGGCGGTGAGACGGACCTGCGCGGGATTACGCAGCAGGACCTCGCGGACCTTGTCGGCGCCTCGCGCTCCTTCGTGTCCACGCTCATCAACGAGATGAAGCGCGAGGGCGTGCTCGGCAACGTCGGCCGCATCCTCTGCGTGCGCGACCAGAAGGCGCTGCGCAAGATTGCCTCCAAGGAGAAGTGAGCTCCGGCTCACCGCTCCAGCGGTTTTCACCCTCGGGCCTGTCCGCGCGGAGCATGCGTGGCCGGGCCCGTGGTGCGTTCAGGGCCCGCGACTCGACGTTTCGTTCAGGCGCGGGGCGCGCGCAGCTCCTCCACCTCGGTGCGCAGCAGCCAGTCGTCGGGGAAGTCCGTGGCGGCGGCGGCAATCTGGGCCAGCCGCTCGGGCTTCACGGCGCGAGCCTCGCGCATCTGCCGGACCTCGCGGTAGAGCGCGGCCAGCGACGGGTGCAGGGACAGGGCCTTGCGCGAGCGGGCCTTCGCCTCTCCGTCCCCTTCCGAGAAGGCGCTCAGCTCACCGAACCAGCGGTCCCACGACTCCGGGTCCGCGGGGCCGCCCGCCACCGAGGGCAGGTGCGAGGTGATGAAGAGCCGGGCCACCGCGGGCAGCTCCAGCGGGCGCCCCTCCATCCGGCCTCGCAGCACCAGCACCTCGCCGCCGTCGGTGGCGAAGCCCTCCAGCTCCAGGCCGCTCTCCAGCGACAGCTTGAAGGCGCCGCGCTCGGGCAGCTTCCCCGCGCCGAAGGCGACCAGGGCCTGACCATTCCACGGCTTGACGTCCACGGCCTTGCCCCCGCGCGACGCGAGGATGGGGCCGTCCAGGCGGACCAGCGCGGTGGACAGTCCCTCCGCCACCGGCTTCGGCGCGGCCACCATGCCCACGACCTTGCCCGTCACCTCGCGGCCGTCGGCCAGCACCAGGTGGTTGACGGTGCGGGCGCGCAGCGCCTCCTCCAGCCCGAAGTCCCCGCCGCGCTTCCACGCCATGGTGGACTCGAACTCGTTCAACACCTCGAAGAGGTGCTCGAAGTCGCGCGCCACGAAGAGCTGCGGCTGCATCCGGGTGATGTCGTATTCCGTGTCGGCACAGGCCACGCTCAGCGGCAGCTTCTTCACCTCGGGGGTGAGGCAGTGGTGCGCCTCGCCGATGCTGGACAGCAGGCCGGCACCGTAGATGCGCGGGCGCTCCACGTCGCCGATGAGGCCGTACTCGGCCGTCCACCAGTACAGGCGGCTGGCCCGGGTGCTCTCGCTGACGTAGCGGCGGCTGGCGCTGGCCGCCTCCAGGCGTGCCTGCGCGTGGGAGACCTCCTCCTCGGTGGCCTCCGGGTCCTCCTTCACCACGGACAGGTTGCGGATGGCCTCGAAGACGGCCTGGTCCTCCACGCTGGCAATGGCCTTGAAGCCCACCAGCCCGCACGCCTTGAGGTACTCCGCGTACCGGCGGTTGGCGATGATGGGCGCATGGCCCGCGCTCTCGTGGACGATGTCCGGCGCCGGCGTGTACTCGATGTGCTCGTGCGTGCGGATGTCCGCCGCAATCGCCAGCACGCCCAGCGCCTGGAGCTCCGTGAAGACGGCGGGGGGAATGAAGCCGCGCACGCCCACGCAGGCCCAGCCCAGCCGCGACAGCTTCTCGTTCATCTCATCCAGGCTGGGGATGCACTCCGCGCCGATGCCCGTCGCCGCCAGGCCCTCCAGGTAGACGGGGTGGGCCTTGTCTGCTAGGTGGCCGCGCAGCTTGCCCAGGATGTTGCGCCACACGGCCTGGTCCCGAGCCGTGTAAGCCGCGTAGTCCTGGCTCACCACGTAGCGCCGCAGATGGGCGGGGAGGCGGGCAATCGTCCGTTCCGTGGGAGTCATCGTTGTTCACCCCTGACGTAATCTTCTATCCAATGAAGATAGCGCGTCCAGGGGAAAACGGAAATCCGACAGAATCCGACGTCTTCGTCGTTTTATCGTCCACCCATGAGAGGGCGACGCAGCCCGTCCAGGAGCCGCCCGGCCCCTGGGCTGAGGGAGCCCGAGGGCCAGAGGGCCACCACCTCCACGGCCTGGGGCTCCTCCTCCCGGAGGGGCCAGGCCCGGATATCGGGTGGGAAGGGGTGCATCAGGCGCAGGTCCGGGGCAATGGCGCAGGCATGGAAGGCGCGCAGCAGCTCATAGATGAGGAGGAAGCTCTCCGCGCGAGCCACCTCCACGACAGTCACCCCATGGGTGGTGAAGCGGGCGCTGTTGGCCCCTCCATAGGGGTCGTCCCGCAGCCAGTCCACGAAGGGCTGCCCCTCCAGCTCCTTCACGTGCAGCGTCCGTCGGGAGGCGGCGTCACGCACCAGCGCGTTCTCCGGGCCCGCGAGCACCACGAAGGGCATGCGCAGCAGGGACTCCGACTCCACTCCCTCGTGGGGAGGCAGCGGGGTGAAGTCCAGGGCGAGGTCGAGCTGTCGCGTCTGGACCTGCCGGGTGAGCTCGTGGGGGCCGCCGAAGCTCAGCACCAGCTTGAGTCCGGTGGCCGCGGCCTCGCGGGCGACGTTGCCGAGCAGGGACAGCGACAGGGTGGGATTGAGGCCCAGGCGCACCACCGGCTCGGCGCTGGCCAAATCCCTCAGCCGCTTCATGTCCAGCTGGTGCAGCGGCGTCTGCGTCCCCGCGAACAGGCGCTCACCGCGCGCGGTGAGCTGCAGCCGGCGGCCGGGGCCCCGCTCGAGGAGGGATGCGCCCTCCGCCAGCGCCTCTTCCAGGGCGCGGATGTGCTCGCTCACCACGGAGCGCGCCACGCCCAGGTGCACCGCCGCGGCCTCGATGCTGCCGGCCTCCACCGCGGCGGCGAAGGACTCCAACCAGACGAGGTGCCGGACGAGCTTGCGCGGGGGCATGCGGCGCATCCTGGCACCGGCCTTCCCGTGCGACACGCGGCTTGTGGCACGCGCTCGCACCCGGGCCTCGAAGGGCAGCGTCCGGCCTCCCTGCCTCCCGGGAAGGGGGGCAGGCGGGCTTCCGTCACTTCTTGAACATCCGCCGGGAGCGGGCTAGCAGGAACCGCGATGTCACACCCGATTCACGCCTCTCCCGCCGCGAGCACGGGGCTCCGCCGCCGGTGGGATGAGGCCCGACCGCTCCTGGGCCCCGCGCTGCTCTGGTGCGTGCTGCACGGCCTTGTCTCCCTCCTGCTCTTCGGAGGCTCGCTGCTGTCCGCGGTGGAGCGGCTCGCCCCCTCACTGCGGCCGCTGCTGCTGGCGGGCAGCGTCGTCCAGGCGCTGTTCCTCGGGCTGCTGACGTTCGTGGTGACGCTGCCGCTGGTGTCCCTGGGCCGCCGCTATGCGCTCGTCCCGCCCGTGCTCTCAGCGGTGGCCGTGGCGATGCTGGGCGTGGACGCGCTGGTGCTGTCGTCCCTCGGCTTCCACATCAACGGCCTGGTGCTGGCGGTGGCGCTCCAGCCGCGCGCGCTGGCGGAGACGGGCCTGTCCTCCTCCGAAGTCTGGCTGGCGGCGTTGGGAGCGGTGGTGCTGCTGGGGCTCGACGTCTGGGCCGGCGTCCGCTTCGTGCGGCGGCGCCAGGGGCCGCACCGGGTGCTCCGGGCGGTGCTCGTGCTCCTCGCCCTCTGCGCCGGGGAGCGCCTGCTGAGCGCGTACCTCATCTTCGCTCACGGCGGCGCCGTCCAGCATGCGGCCACCACCCTGCCCCTCCAGGCGCCCGTGCGGATGAACACGCTGCTGGTGCGCCTCACCGGCCACCCGCCCGCCGCGGGCCTGCGCCTGGGCGTGAGCCCGGAGGCCGGCGTCCCCGCGGCGACCATCGACCCCACCGCCGTGCGCTTCACGCGCCGCCCCGACATCGTCGTCATCCTGGTGGAGAGCCTGCGCGACGACTTCTTCCGTCCGGACGTGATGCCGTACCTGTGGCGGAGGGCGGGCAGCGGGACGCGCTTCCTGCTGCACCACAGCGCGGCCAGCTCCACGGACTATTCCCTCTTCAGCCTCTTCTTCGGGCTGGAGGCCCAGCGGCGTGACGCCGTCGTGGGCGCCGGGCGGACGCCGCTGCTCTTCCCGGCGCTGAAGGCCAATGGCTACCACCAGGCCTTCTTCGCCGCGTCCTCGGTGGACTGGATGGGGCTGAAGGACACCGTCTTCCGCGACGTGCAGGGCGGGCTGCGCACCGACTACCAGGGCCGCAGCCACGTCCGCGACGCCGCCATGGTGAAGGACGCGCTCGCGGTGGTGGAGACGGCGCCGAAGGACACGCCCCTGTTCCTCTTCCTGTTCTTCGCCGGCACGCACTTCGACTACGACTATCCGCCGCGCTCGGCCGTGTTCTCCCCCGCGTGGGATGGCAAGGGTGGCCTCGCCACGGCGCGCGTGCCGGCGGAGCACCTCAAGGCCCGCGCGTGGAACGCGGCCTACGAGGTGGACACCAAGGTGGAGGCGCTGCTGTCCCGCTTCGAGGCCGTGCGCGGCACCCGGCCGCTCATCCTCTTCACCGGGGACCACGGCGAGGAGTTCCGCGAGCACGGCCGCGTCGGCCACGCCAGCGACGTGACGGCGTCCCAGCTCCACGTCCCCATGCTGATGTTCGACGAGCGGCTCCCCCCGGGCGAGGTGGACGCCGTCACCGGCCACATCGACGTGGTGTCCACGCTGTTCGACCTGCTCGGCGACACCCACGACCCGGCGGACCTGGGCGACGGGATTCCGATGAGCCGGCCGGACCCGGAGCGCTACCTGCTCACCACCATCGGCTGGGAGCCGCGCTACGCGCTCATCGGACAGAAGCTCAAGGTGCGCTTCGGCGCGGGACTCCCCGGCACCGAGCTGACCGACATCCATGACCAGCCGCTGCCGGACGGGCAGGCCCGCTTCGCCGCCGAGGCCCCGCGCATCCTCCGCCGGCTGCGCGGTGACAAGGAGCCGCCCGCTTCCGTGCCGGCCTCCGCGCCCGCCGCCGCGAGCCCCGCACTGCCCTGAACAGACACGCTCCGCGCCCGCCGCCGCGAGCCTCGTGCTGCCCTGAGAAGACACGGGCGCCGCGAGCCCGCGGTGCCCCGTCAGAACCGGAGCCGCGCGCCCAGCGCCAGCGAGAACAGCCCCGTCTCCACGGTGACGGGGTTCCGGAGGAAGTGGACCAGGCGGTAGTCGGTGGCCACGAGCTCGACGTAGCCCTCCAGGTTGCGCAGGCCCAGCGCGGGCACCGGCCGCCCCACGCTGCCACCCAGGAGCAGGGCGGGTCGCAGCCCCGTCTTGAACCAGTAGTACCCGTCCGGGTAGCGGTCCGGCAGCGTCACGAAGTACTCATCACCGAAGGTGTAGCTGAGCAGCAGCCCTACCGTGAGGGGCCGCACACTCCAGCCGCTCCACCGGAGCCGGAACGGGTGCCACTGCCCCTTGAGGGTGACGGTGAGGAAGTCCTCTCCCGCCACGGCCGGTGGTGCCCAGCCCAGCAGCAGCTGTGCATCCAGCGCGTCGTCCAGGAAGCCCCACCCGGGCCCCGCGGACAGCAGGCCGATGGAGCCCGCGAGCTGGAGCGCCGCATGGTCCGGGACGTACCAGGGCCGCTCGTCCGGAGGCCCCTCCGCGCGCACGTCGAGCGCCAGGAGGAGCAAGGCGAGCGCGAGGGCGCGCGAATGCCACCGCGCCGCCATCAGTAGAAGACCCGCTCGACCTCCACCACCCCACCCTGCACCGTGACGAGCAGGTAGTTGCGGTGGTCGAGCGAGTCCGCGACGAAGTAGCGCACGCCCCGCCGCACCTCGTCGCGGAAGTCGTGGATGTGCGCGTGGAAGGAGATGGAGATGCCGCGCTCGGCCTGGAGCTGCTCCAGCGGCTCGACGAGGGAGGCATCGAAGTCGCCATGCCCCGGAGGCACGTGGGAGAAGGTGAAGGTGTGCGCGATGCCCAGCTCCGGTTCGAGCGCGTCACGCAGGGCCTCCAGGTCCGGGACGTTCCCCGGGAAGCCATACTCGCGCGAGTTGGAGTCGTAGAGGACGAAGCGGCTCCCCGCGTGGCGGAAGGAGAAGAACGTCGGCCCGAAGGCCCTCCGGTAGATGTCCGCGCCGTTGCCGAGCACGTCATGGTTGCCGATGACGGCGAAGGACGGCACCGGCAGCCTGTCGAGGAGCCGCGCCACCCAGTCGTACTCCTGCGCGGAGCCGAACTCGGTCAGGTCCCCGAGCTGCACGACGAAGTCCACGTCGTGCCGCTCCAGGTCCTTCATGGCCGACGCCGAGTCGTCCAGGAAGAGCTGGATGTCTCCGAGCACCGCGAAGCGCAAGGGCCCCTCATGCGCATCGCGCCGCAGCTGCTCGAGCGACGCGGCATGCCGGTCCCGGTCCGCCCCGCGCAGCTCGTAGGGGTGGAACTCGAGAGCGCCGCAGCCCGCGCAGAGCAGCAGCCATGGAACCCAGAAACGCACGGCACTCCAGCTAAGGGCCGGTTCCTCCGTCTTCAACTCGCGGTGCCCACAAATCGATGCGTCCCCAGCGGAGCACCCCGGTCCCATCGACTCCCGGACAGATGCCTCGCGTCCCGGGTCCCCTCGCCGCCGTGGCGCGTCCGCCCGTCTGTCGGAAGGCAGGCATTGCGTTTCATGTGAGTGATTTGCGATGTTCCCGCGTGCCGCGGGCCGGCGGCAGTTGCGGAGTCACGACACGCCGAGGCCCGTGTGCCCACGCACCTGGCGCTGCCGTGCCTCCATTGGACGTACCACGGCAATCCATGGGGAAGTCTGCAATGAACCGTATCTACCTGGGGTGTGCCCTGCTGCTGGCCCTGACGGCCTGCCAGGAGGCCCCGACCGAGCACCAGCCAGGCGCTGAAGAGCTGTCCACCCGCCGTAGCGCGGTGCTTCAGGCCTCACGACCGCTGTTCATCACCACGAACTCGCTGCCTCCGGGTGAGTCGGGCGTGGGCTACGTCGCCACGCTGACCTCCACCGGTGGCAGGCCTCGGCATGAATGGAGGCTCGTTTCAGGACCGCTGCCCGTGGGGCTGACCTTCTCACCACAGGGGACGCTGTCCGGCACGCCCATCACCGAGAGCCGGTCCGTCCTCATCGTGGAGGTGACGGACGGCACCCAGTCCGCGCGCAAGGCGCTGGGGCTCGTCGTCCAGTCCGGACTCGTCCTCGCCTCGGAGTCCTTCCCGACGGCCACCGAGGGCATCACCTGGCTCGCCGCGCCCCAGACCGCGGTGCGCGTGGCGACGCGAGGCGGGACGCCGCCCCTCGTCTTCAGCGCGGGCCCCCTGCCCGAGGGCCTCTCCCTGGACACCACCGCCGGCACCCTCTCCGGAGTCCCCACCCAGGGCAGCGCGGGCCGCTACGCGGTGACGGTGCGCGTCTCGGACGCGGCGGGCCGCGCCGTGGAGCGGGCGCTTCCACTGGAGGTCGTCACTCCGCGCCCCATCACCGGAGGTGGCACCGCGAGCGTCCCGCCCCGGGGCAGCCCGCTGACCGATACCCTCACCGTCTTCACCGTCGACAGCGACGGGCGGAGGCTGGCGGGCGTGGGCGTCCGCGTGCGCCGGAATGGCCAGGAGTATGACCCGCCGAGGCAGGCCCTCAGCGATGCGGCTGGCAAGGTCGTCTTCACCGGGCTGGGGCTCGATGGCGCCTCCGACACGGTGGACGTCACCGCCAATGGAAGGCAGCTGCAGAACCTGACGATGGCGAAGGTGAACGCCGCGCTGGTGACGCTGTCGATGACGGACGCCTCGCTGCCGATGCCGCGCACGGGCTTCGTCTCCGCCACCGACCCCGCCACCGGGCGCAGCCTCGTCACGGGCGGCTACAACGCCCTGGGCACCTGGGGGTGCATCGACAACGTGCTGGAGCTCGACGAGGCCAGCGCGAACGCCTGGCAGGAGCCGGTGCCTCACGGCATGCCGGGCATCATGCCCTCGCGGGTCTACGGCGCCGGGGCGTTCGCGCGCGGCACCCTCGTCGTCTTCGGAGGCATCTCGTGCCGTGACTCCTCGGACCTTCGGGAAACGTGGGAGTACGCGCCGGACACGGGGACCTGGAGCCGGTGGGACGTCGAAGGCCCGGAGGCCCGGATGTCGCCGGTGATGAGCGGAGACGGCTCGGGCGAACGCGTCCTCCTCTTCGGCGGCCTGTCACGGGGCGCCGTGGCTCCGCTCGACGACCTCTGGGAGTACGCGCCCCAGACGCACGGCTGGACGCGGCGGTTCCCCTCCGGCCCGAGGCCGCAGGCGCGCCACAGCGCGGGCGCCGCGTTCGATCCGGTCCAGGGAGAGCTGGTCGTCTGCGGAGGCCGTGGCCCCGCCGCGGCCGAGCTCGCCGACTGCCATGCGTACTCCCCGCCGGACAACACCTGGAGGCCCCTGCCCCCGCTGCCGGCGGCGCGCCGGGACTTCGCCATGGCCTTCCACGCGGGCACCGGTGAGCTGTACGCCTTCGGAGGTCAGGTCGCCGGGCAGGACCAGAACGACCTGCTGGTCCTCCGGGACGGCGCCTGGGTGACGCGGGTTCCGGATGGAGCGCCAGGGGCCCCACCCCGGCTCCATGGCCACGCGCTCCTGTCGGATGCGCGGAGCGGTCAGCTCCTCCTCGCGGGGGGCGCCAGGCAGGCGACCAACGCCATGAGCGGCGAGGTCTGGACCTTCGCGCCCGCCACGGGCCAGTGGACGTGGCGCAACGCTCCGCCGGCGCCTACCGGCCCGACGGTGCGGCTGTCGGGGAGCCTGTCCGGAGGCGCGGTGGGCACCCGCATCCAGGCCTCGGTGAACGTCGTGGGGAGCTCCGGCTACCGGGGCTTTGCGCGCGTGAGCCTGGTGAACGGCGCCGGCACCTACGAGGTGGCGGACGTGCCTCCCGGCGAGAAGCTGATGATCAGCGCCTACGTCTCGGACCGGAGCGCCTTCCCCCCCGCGCCCCTGTCCTACGTGGACCTCGGGATGGTGGGCCCGCTCACGGTCGACACGTCGCTGGACCTCCGCTTCCCGCCAGGGCCGCTGCCACTCATCACCACCACGGCCACCTTCACGCTCCCCGCGTCGTGGACGGAGGTCCACTCGCTGGCGGGCGGGGTGACGCGGCAGCGCCCTGGCTTCCCGGGGGCCGCCAATGGCTTCGTCAGCCTGTTCGACTTCGAGGGCCCCAGCCTCCAGTTCAACACCTTCGCAGTGTCACCGGGCTCGGCCCAGCGGTTCAACGCCAGCCTGTGGGCGCAGACGCCGACGGCGTGCGAGACCGCGACGCTCAACTGGGAAGGCGCGCCCACCCAGCCCCTGGTCATTCCCCGCGCCCCCACGTCAGTCGCACCCGGCGTCGCGGAGTGCCTGGGCGGCGAGCCGCCCGTGGTCGAAGGCGAGTCCTGGTCGCTCACGCCACCGGAGGGCGCACAGCTGCTGCGGGTGGGCATTGGCGCCGCGGAGGCCCCGGACGACTGGGTGTATCTGGCACCGTTGGGCGACGTGCCGGTGACGTTCCAGCTCCCGGAGCCGAGCACCCTCGCCCCGTCGCGGCCCCGTCCGCCCGGACAGCGCGTGTCCTGGTACGTGGAGACGGGCTTCTTCACCGGCGGCTTCGACTACGACGACTTCTCCCTGCAGTGGTCGCAGCCGGACGCCTGGTCGGGGGTGCAGCCCTACGTGTACGTGCGCGCCCCGGCGGCCCCCTGAGGTGACGTGAAGGCGAGGCGCCGCCCGGAAGACGGCGCCCCGGTCCTCGTCGCGGGGCGTGACGGGCAGCTCACCCCGTCACGCCTACGCCGCGGCGGACGTCACGCCGTCCCAGTCCTCCACCTCGTAGAGGAACTTCGAGCCGCCCATCAGCTTGCGGTTGGCCGAGGTGCTCTGCACGAAGACGACGTACTTCTCCAGGTTGGCGGGGCGGATGCGCACCGTCTCGCCTTCCGGCAGCCCGAGCAGCTCTCGCGCCCGCTCGCCGCTGTAGAGGTCGCCCGTCTTGCGGTCCATCAGCACCACCTCCTTGTGGCCCTGGATGGTCTCCGTCTTGGTGAACTCGTAGAAGCCGCGGCCCGTCTTGAAGCCCAGGCCGTTCTCCTGCACGAAGTCCTTGATGGGCATGGCCCGGTCCACGTCCAGCACCTGGAAGCGGCCCGGAGGCACCGCGCGCAGGTCCGCCGCTCCGTAGAGCGACGGCGTCTTGCGCCTGAGCATGGTGCTGAACATGGCGTTCAGCCCGCGGCTCATGCGGCCCTCCTTCGCGACCTCCACCTCGTACGCCTGGAGCTGCGCGTCGGAGGACTGCTTGTAGCAGACGGCCAGCAGCATGTCGGTGACGTGGGCGAACTGGTCCAGGCTCAGGTGGAAGCCGCCCGACTTCTCCGCCAGCTCCTTGTAGAAGGGCGTCGCGTGGCGGCGCGCGAGCGCCTGCACCCCGTACACCGGCACGCCCATCTTCCCCAGCGCATCCACTTCCTTGCGCCAGTCCAGCTTCTTCGGGTTCTGGTTCGGTGCGTGGGGCACGTCATCGCCAATCAGGACGAGCGCCCGCGTGTAGCCCACCGTCCATGACAGGGATTGCGCCTCGCGCAGCACCAGCTCGTAGCACTCCGGCGCGTCACCGCCGCCCGTCTGCGACACCCGGTCCACGAAGCGGACGACGGCGTTCTCGTCGTCCGTCAGGTCCAGCACCTTGGTGACATAGGTGGAGCCCGCGTCGCAGTAGTCCCCGTGCGCGATGACACCGATGCGGATGCCGGGAATCTCCTTCATCAGCCGGGACACCGTGCCCCGCAGCTTCTTGCGCACCTGCGCGAGACACGGATACATGCTGCCGGTGGTGTCGAAGCTGAAGACAATCTCGACGCGATTATCGATGACAGACGTGCCCATGTGGTTGCCCCCTCGTGTGTGGCGACGAGGACAACCATACGCGGCACGTCTGACATTCGAGGGCCGTCCCGGCGCTCACGGCGTGATGACGAGCCGGATGGGGTTTCCCTCCTTCTTCACCAGCCGTTCGACGCCGCGAGCCACCTCTTCCAGCGGCATCGTCGCCGTCACGGAGCGGGACACATCCAGCCGCTTCGTACCGACCAGCGTCACCAGGTCGTCCAGGTGCTTCTTCTCGTAGCCCAGGTGCCCGAGCATCGCGTGGGACTGCACGCCGAAGAGGACGCCGGGCCCCATCTGGATGGGCTCCGGGGACAGGCCCACCATCACCACGCGGCCATGGCGGCCGAGACATGACGCCGCCTGGGCCAGCACGGCGTTGGCGCCCACCAGGTCCACCGCCACGTCCAGCCCCAGCCCCTGGGTGTACTGGAGCACCCTCTTGCGCAGGTCCGGCTCACGCGGGTCGAAGGCTGCATCCGCGCCGAACTCCAGCGCCCGGGCCCGCGCCGCCTCGTTCGTGTCGAAGGCGAGGATGGGCGCCGCGCCCACCATCCGCGCAATCTGCACCGCGTGCACGCCCAGGCCCCCAATCCCCCACAAGCCAATGGACTGCGCGGGCCGGAGCTGGGCGGTCTCCACGAGCCCCGCGTAGGGCGTGGCCACCGCGTCCGCGAGGATGGCGGCCTGTTCGAACGGGAGGTGGTCCGGGATGAGGGACAGCGCGAAGTACGGCACCACGACGAACTCCGCCCAGGCGCCGTCGTAGTGGAAGCCCATGATTTCGAACGCGAGGCACTCCTGGAGCCGGCCGTTGGTGCACTTCGGGCAGCGCCCGCACGGCCTGCCCCCGGCCATGGCGACTCGCAGGCCCGGCTTCCAGAACGGCACGCCCGGGACTACCTCGTCGACGATGCCCGAGGACTCGTGCCCGGGCGTCACCACGGGCAGCGGCGACTTCAGCGAGCCGTCGAGCAGGTGCGCATCCGAGAGGCAGATGCCACAGGCCTTCACCCGCACCCGCACCTGGCCGGGCCCCGGAGCGGGCACGGGGACGTCTTGGACCGTCAGCGTCCGGGCGGCGGTATCGAAGCGCGCGGCCCGCATCATCCGCTGGTTGGCACCACTCATCGTCGGCTCCTCCTGGCAGCAGCGTTCGGCGCCGGAAGGAGGACGCCGGCCCGCGACAGCGCGGAGCCAAAGCTGTCAGCCCGCCGGGCCCTGGAAGGGCCGGATGCTAGCCACCCCGCGAGGCCTGGGCGAGGAACGGCGCCACCAGCGCTCAGCCCCGAACATCCGCACCTCTTTCGTTCCGCAGAGCGGAACCCATGGAGACGGGGGGCGCCTGCTCGCCAGGATGACGGTCGGGCCTCGGGTGGACGCCTGCCTGCCATGACGCATGGTGAATAGCGTGAGCGCATGCTCGGCAACCGCACTTCAGAAGAGTGGATTTCGGAGTACTCGAAGAGCCACACGCACCCGGTCAACCGCTTCTGCCATACCGTGGGCATCCCGATGATTGCGTCGTCGCTGCCGCTGATGGTGGCGTCGCCCTTCGTCCGCGGGCTCTGGAAGGTCCCCGCCAGCCTCTTCGTGGTGGGCTGGGCCTTCCAGTTCGTGGGCCACGCCTTCGAGCGCAAGCCGCCCGAGTTCTTCAAGGACTGGCGCTTCTTGTTCGTGGGCCTGCGGTGGTGGGCGGCCAAGGTGTCCGGCCGCGAGGGGCTCCACTCGGGGCAGAGCGCCGAGCCCACGGCCCTCGCGTCCTGAAGGACTTGCACGCGACAGCAGCGCCCGGGAGCAGGAAGGCGTGCGCCAACCTGGGAGCCGGCTCCGGCTGGTTTCGCGGGGCTTTCAGGACTCTTGCGGGCTTGCCTGGAGCATGCTGAAACGCCCGGCCCACAGCCCCCGGACATGGGGCTCGGAGGTCGCACGGTGGAGATTGAAAAGCCCTACCTGTTGTTCCTGGGTGACGTGCCGGATCAGCTCGCGGCGAAGACGGCGCACGGCATCGTCGACTGGCGGCCCGACTGGTGCGTGGGGCAGCTGCGGCTGGAGGGCTGCAAGGCGGACTGCGGCATCCCCGACATGGACATTGCCCAGGCGAAGGCGAAGGGCGTGAAGACGGTCATCGTGGGCGTGGCCAACGCGGGCGGCGTGCTGCCGGAGCACTGGGTGGGCAAGCTGGTGGAGGCGCTCGACGCGGGCATGGACGTGGCCACGGGCCTGCACAAGCGGCTGAGCTCCTTCCCCGCCATCGCCGCGGCGGCGGCGCGCAACGGCCGCAAGCTGCACGACGTGCGAATCCCGGACATGGAGTTCGCCACCGGCAAGGGCACGAAGCGCCCGGGCCTGCGGCTGCTGACGGTGGGCACGGACTGCTCGGTGGGGAAGAAGTACACGGTGCTCGCGCTGGAGAAGGAGATGCGCGCCCGGGGCCTCGAGGCGGACTTCCGCGCCACGGGCCAGACG
Organism: Pyxidicoccus xibeiensis; assembly: GCF_024198175.1. NCBI lineage: Bacteria > Pseudomonadati > Myxococcota > Myxococcia > Myxococcales > Myxococcaceae > Pyxidicoccus > Pyxidicoccus xibeiensis. The sequence goes on along the minus strand of NZ_JAJVKV010000005.1, from coordinate 704,016 downwards.
GGCATCTTCATCTCCGGGCGGGGCGTGGCCATCGACGCGGTGGTGTCGGACTTCGTCGCTGGCGCGGCCGAGTGGCTCACCCCGGCCAACGACGTGGACCACTGGGACCTGGTGGAGGGCCAGGGCTCGCTCTTCCACCCGTCCTTCGCGGGCGTCACCCTGGGCCTGCTGCACGGCGCACAGCCGGACGCGTTCGTCGTCTGCCACGAGCCCACGCGCACGAGGATGCGCGGCGTCCAGCACGCCCTGCCCTCCATCCAGGCCGTCATCGACCGGACGGTGCTGGAGGGCCAGCTCACCAACCCGCGCATCGAGTGCACGGGCCTGGCCATCAACACCGAGCACCTGGCGGAGCCGGAGGCGCTGGAGCTGCTGGCGCGGACGGGCCGCGAGTACGGGCTGCCCTGCGTGGACCCCATCCGCACCGGCGTCGGCCCCCTGGTCGACGAGCTGGTGCGCCGCTTCCCCACGAAGGGCTGACCGCCCATGCGCAAGCTCACCGTCAGGCATGAGAGCTGGCCCATCGCCGGCAGCTTCACCATCTCCCGGGGCTCGAAGACGTCGGCCGAGGTCGTCGTGGTGACGCTGGAGGAGGACGGCGCGGTGGGGCGCGGCGAGTGCGTGCCCTATGCCCGCTATGGCGAGACGCTGGACGGCGTCATGGCGGCGCTCGAGGCGGCGCGCCCCCGCATCGAGGCGGGCCTCGGCCGTGACGGCGTAGCGGACGTGCTCGAGCCGAAAGCGGCGCGCAACGCGCTGGACTGTGCCCTGTGGGATTTGGAGGCCAAGCGGAGCGGCCAGCCCGTGTGGAAGCTGCTGGGCAGGCCCGAGGCGCCGCGGCCGCTCGTCACGGCGTACACGCTGAGCCTCGACACGGCGGAGGCGATGCGCCAGTCCGCCGAGAAGGCCGCGCACCGGCCGCTGCTCAAGGTGAAGCTGGGGCGCGGGGAGAGCGACATCGAGCGGCTGCGCGCCATCCGCGCGGGGGCACCGGCGAGCCGGCTCATCGTGGACGCCAACGAGGGGTGGAAGCCGGAGGAGCTGCCGGCCCTGCTCGACACCTGCGCGGAGCTGGGCGTGGTGATGGTGGAGCAGCCGCTGCCGGCCGGGAATGACGGGGCGCTGGTGGGCATGCGCCGGGCCGTCCCGGTGTGCGCCGACGAGTCCGCACATGACCGGCACGGGCTGGGGACGCTGCTGGGGAAGTACGACGCCATCAACATCAAGCTGGACAAGACCGGGGGGCTGACGGAGGCGCTGGCGCTGGCGGAGGCCGCTCGGGCGGAGGGCCTGCAGCTCATGGTGGGCTGCATGGTGTCCACGTCGCTGTCCATGGCACCGGCGATGCTGGTGGCCCGGGACGCCGCCGTGGTGGACCTGGACGGGCCGCTGTTGCTCGCTCGCGACAGGGAGCCGGGCATCCGGTTCGAGGGGAGCAACATGTTCTGGGCGCCCCGCGAGCTCTGGGGCTGAACAGGGCGTACAGGTGTCGCTTGCCCTGGGGCCCGTAGGCGCACAGCATGCGCGGCCATCGTGTCCGCCACCGCCGAGAGCCCCTCCCCGCACCGCACGTACACCGAGCGCCGCGCCTCCGCGCAGGCGGACCTGGCCGCCCTGGACCGGGTGAGTGCCCGCTATGCCAACCTGCGCACCCTGGCCTTCCTCGTCGCCGCGGTGACGGCGGGCCTCATCTTCGCGGGTCGGCTGCCGAAGGTGTGGTGGTGGGCCGCGGCCGGCGCCGTCTTCGTCTATGGCGTGCTCGCCGTCCTCCACCACCAGGTCTTCCGCCGCGAGGCCCGGGCGAAGCTGTACGTGCTGCTCAACGAGCGTGGCCTGGCCCGACTCGGCAGGGGGTGGCACGAGTTCACCGAGCGCGGTGAGCGCTTCCTGTCCCCCGGCCACCTCTTCACGCCGGACCTGGACGTCTTCGGCCAGGGCAGCCTCTTCCAGCTGATGAACGAGACGGCCACGCGCGCGGGCGAGGAGCGGCTGGCGTCCTGGCTGTCCGCGCCCGCTCCGGCGGCCGAGGTGGAGGCGCGGCAGGGCGCGGCGCGCGAGCTGGCTCCGCGCGTGGACTTCCGGCAGGACCTCTGCGTGGACTCGCGGGTGGTGGCGAAGGAGAAGGCGGAGCCGGGCCTCTTCATCCGCTGGGCGGAGGCGGGGCCCTCGCTGGACTCCATCCGCTGGGCCCGGCCGGTGGCCGTGGTGCTGCCGCTGGTGACGCTGACGGTGTACGTCCTGGAGAAGCTGGGCATCCTGCCGGACGGCGCGGTGTGGGCGGGCCTGGCCGCGCAGCTCGCGGTGGCGCTCATCACCCGCCGGGCGCTGCGGGCCATGGATGAGGCGGTGGAGGTGGGCGAGCGCGGCTTCGTCCGCTACGCGCCCCTGTTCGAGCGGGTGGAGGGCCAGCGCTTCGAGCATCCGCTGCTGCGCAAGCTCCAGGTGGGGCTCCAGCAGTCGGGGAAGAAGCCGGTGTCGGCGCACTTCAAGCGCTTCAGCCGGCTGTACTCCTTCGTGGAGTTCAAGCGGCACCAGTTCCACCCCGTCATCCACTGGCTCACGCTGTGGGACGTCCACGCGCTGTTCGCCCTGGAGCGCTGGCGGGCGGAGCATGGGAAGGACGTGCGGAACTGGTTCGAGGGGCTCGCGGAGCTGGAGGCGCTGTCCTGCGTGGCGGGCCTGGCGCATGACCGGCCGGACTTCGCCTGGCCGGTGCTGGAGACGCAGGGTCCTCGCGTGGAGGCGGTGGCGCTGGGCCATCCCCTGCTGGACGCGCCGGTGCCCAACGACGTGTCCCTGCCGGGCCCGGCGCATGCGCTGCTCATCACCGGCTCCAACATGAGCGGCAAGACGACGCTGATGCGTGCGCTGGGCACCAACGTGGTGCTGGCACTGGCGGGCGCGCCGGTGTGCGCGAAGTCGTTCCGCCTGTCGCCCTTGCAGGTGCTCACCAGCATGCGGGTGAAGGACTCGCTGGAGCGCGGCGTGTCCTACTTCTACGCGGAGGTGCAGCGCATCAAGGCGGTGCTGGATGCGTCGCAGGCGGCGAAGGGACAGGCGCTGTTCCTGCTCGATGAAATCCTGCTGGGGACCAACACCCGCGAGCGGCAGATTGCCTCGCGCGAGGTGCTGCGGCTGCTGCTGGGCACCGGCGCCATCGGCGCGGTGACGACGCACGACCTGTCCCTGGCCGTGCTCTCGGACGAGCCCGGGGCGCACGTGGTCAACGTCCACTTCCGGGACCACCTGGAGGACGGGAAGATGGTGTTCGACTACCGGCTGCGGCAGGGCGTGGTGGACACCACCAATGCGCTGCGCGTGCTGCGGCTGGCCGGCGTGCCCGTGGACGACCCCGAGGCTCCGGCGCACTGAGCCCACACCGCGGAGCGAGCGCTCAACCACAAGCGAGCCAATCGCTCGAGGCGTGACGTCAGTTTTCACCCAGGCTGTGTCAGGATTTACCCTGGCGGGCAATGACATATCTGACGCCCGCTCCTCCTTCATAATTCCAAGCAAGACATACTTTTCAGGGCGAAAAATAAGCAGACATTTGTTTCTGACTGAGCATTGAAAGGGTCGATAGGTCCAGCTAAGACAGAAGTCGCGCATTCCATCGTTCGCCAGCTCACCCCGCCATGGGTGGCCAATGCGAACCCCAGGAGCCCTGGCGCATGGCCATCCGCGGACTTCTCTCCCGCCTTGACCTGGCGGATCCTCATGCCCTTCGCCAGACCAGCCCGGTGGACACCGTCGTCGAGCACCTGAAAATGCTGCTCAACACGCGCAAGGGGCAGGTCGCGGCCAACCCTGACTACGGCATTCGGGACTTCAACGACGTCGTCCACAGCTTTCCAGCGGCCATCCACTGGATGCAGGCCTCCATTCAGCAGGCCATCGAAACCTTCGAGCCGCGGCTGAACAACGTCTTCGTCCTCCACGTGGAGGGCGAAGGCGACCCCTTCGCATTGCAATTCGAAATCACCGCGCAGCTCGTTCACCCAGACTCGCAGGGGCTCGTGCGCCTGCGCACGCGTGTGGGAACCAATGGGCGGATAGAGCTGAGCTGAAGCTCTGCCCCTGGGATAAAGAATGTTCAGCAAGTACTACATGAGTGAGCTCGCCTACCTGCGCGAGCTGGGGCGTGCCTTTGGCCTCTCCAATCCAGGCGTGGCCGGCCACCTCATCGAAGGTGGGGCGGACCCGGATGTGGAGCGCCTCCTGGAAGGCTTTGCCTTTCTCACCGCGCGCATCCGCGAGCGGGTTGAAAACGACATCCCCGAGCTGGTGCATGTGCTGGCGGACCTGCTGCTGCCGCACTACCTGCGCCCGCTGCCGGCGTGCACCATCGTCGAGCTGACGCCGCAGCTGCGGGCCCTGCGCGGGCGCACCCGGGTCGCGGCGGGCACGGAGCTGGCGGCGCGCCCCGTGGACGGCACCTCCTGCGCCTTCCGCACCACGGCGGACGTGGACCTGCTGCCCGTCACCCTGGAGGACGTGGTGCTGGACCGCTCCTCCGCCACGTCGCCCGTCCTGCACCTGGTCTTCGAGACCACCGAGCAGGGCCGCGCGGAGCTCTTCAAGCCCGGCGGCAGCCTGAGGCTGTTCATCCACGCGGAGCTGGTCACCAGCTCGCACATCCTCCTTTGGCTGCTGCGCTACTGCCGGGGCGTGGAGCTGCGCGGCGCCTCGGGGCGCACGGTGCGGCTGGGGCCGGGCGCCGTCCACCCCGTCGGCTTCGACCGGGACTTCCGCCTGCTGCCCTGGCCCCATGCGCCCGAGGGCTACCGGCAGCTCCAGGAGTACCTCACGCTGCCGGACAAGTTCGTCTTCTTCGAGGTGCGGCAGTTGGAGGCCGCCCGGGGCATCATCGTGGAGGACCGGTTCGAGGTGTCCTTCCTGCTGGAGCGCCCTCCGGCGACGGAGGCGCGCATCGGCCGGGAGACGTTCCGGCTCCACTGCGCGCCGGCCATCAACCTCTTCCCCGCCTCGGCGCACCCCGTCCGCCACCGGACGCTGGACCGCGAGCACCTGCTGCGGGCCGCGGACCTGCCCGCCGAGCACGCGGAGATCTACTCGGTGGACTCGGTGACGGGCATCCGCACGGGCCGCAACGAGCGGCACCACTACAAGCCCTTCTACGACTTCGCCCATGCCATGGCCGAGGAGGACCGGCAGCGGACCTTCTACCGCCTGCGGCGCGCCCTGTCGCCGGTGCACGAGGGCATCGACACGTGGCTGCAGCTGGACACGGCCCGGGACGTGGCGGCGCCGCTCGGCGAGGAGCTGCTGTCGGTGGAGCTGACGTGCACCAACCGCTCCCTGCCCGCGCGGCTCCAGGTGGGAGACGTCTGCCTGCCCACGCCCTCCTCCCCCATCAACGCCCGCTTCCGCAACATCACCCCGGTGAGTCGCCCCACCCGGCCGCCGCTGGGCACCGAGCTGCACTGGCGCCTGCTGTCGCACCTGGCCGCCAACCAGCAGTCCCTGTCGGACGCCGCGGGGCTGCGGCGGTTGCTGGACCTCTACAACTTCCATGCGCTGACGGACAACCTGGCGGCGCGCACCAACCGGCTGCGCATCAACGCGCTGCGCACGGCCCAGGTGCGCGCGGGCACCCGCTTCCTGGAGGGCGTGGCCGTGCGCGGCAACCGCACCACGCTGGAGCTGGATGAGTCCGGCTTCCTGGGCGTGGGAGACGCCTTCCTCTTCGGCTGCATCCTCGACGAGCTGCTCGCCACCAACGTCACGCTCAACGCGTTCCATGAGCTGGCCATCCGCCTCCTCCCCTCTCAGACGGAGTACACGTGGGCACCGCGCAACGGCGCGAAGATGATCTGCTAGCCGCGGCGGCGCAGCAGCTCGCCCCGCAGGCCTCGCAGTTCGGCTTCTTCGAGCTCGTGGCCTACCTGGAGCGGCTGACGCCGGAGGCGGTCCGCGTCGGCGACCTCGGGCCGGTGGTGGAGGAGCGCATCCGCTTCCGGCATGACCCGTCGCTGGCCTTCGCCTCGGGAGATGTCAGCGCGCTCTCCCTGCGCCAGCTGCCCGCCAGGCCGGACGTCCCGGACTCGAAGCGACCGCTGTTCGAGGTGGTCACCACCTTCCTCGGGCTCACCGGCGCAAGCAGTCCCCTGCCCTCGCAGCTGGCCGAGGAGGTGGCGCAGGAGGACCCGGACCGCCCCGTCCGCCGCGAGTTCCTGGACCTGTTCCACCACCGGCTGCTGTCACTCTTGTTCCGGGTGCTCTGCCGCTACCGGGTGACGAGCGAGCTGACCTCGGACTGCACGGACGAGTGGTCCCGGCGGATCCTGAGCCTGGCGGGCCTGGACACCTACGAGAAGACGGAGCAGCCGGGCACGCTGCAACCCTGGCGGCTCCTGCGCATCGCGCACCTGCTGGCGTGCCACACACGCTCGGCGGAGCGGCTGGAGCTGGCGCTGACCGACCTGCTGGGCGAGCACCTGGGCGAGGCGCGAGTCTCGGTGCGCCAGTTCGTGGGGCGGTGGGTGGACATCGACGCGCGCACGCAACTGGGGCGGGCGCACCACCAGCTCGGCCGCAACTTCCTGCTGGGAAGCAAGGCGATGGACCGCACGGGGCGCTTCCACATCGAGATGGGTCCGCTGCCGCCGCGCACGTGGCAGCGGCTGCTGCCGGAAGGAGACCTCTTCCCGCAGGCGCGCGCGCTGGTGGAGCTCTTCATCCGCGACCCGCTCGAGTACAGCTTCGAGCTGTTCCTGGCGGAGAGCGTGCAGCAGTCCTTCCAGCTTTCTGGCAGCGCGCCGCGCCGGCTCGGCCGGGACACGTGGATTGGCACGAACCGGCGCATGCACGTGAGTGTTCCCGGCTCGCTGTGAGCCCCTCCCCTCGCTTTCGAGGTCCGTCATCATGGTCGCAAGGTCCTCATTCCTGAGCAGCACGGCGGTGTTCCGGTTCATGGTGACTGGCTGCGCGGACGAGCTGCGGGTGACGCGCTTCTCCGGGCAGGAGGCGGTGTCCGGCCTCTTCGAGTTCCACCTGGAGCTGGCCAGCATGAGCCCTTCCCTGGACTTCGACAGCATCGTCGGCAAGCCGGCGCTGCTGACGGTGCTGGGAGACAAGGGGCCCCGGAGCGTGCACGGCCTGGTGTGCCGCTTCGAGCAGGTGCAGGCGCTGCCCCGCTTCACGCTGTACCGCGCCACGCTGGTGCCGCAGGTGTGGCGGCTGAGGCACCGGCAGAACTGCCGCATCTTCCAGGGGATGACGACGCCGGACATCCTGAAGAAGGTGCTGGCGACGGCGGGCATCGCGGCAGACCAGTACCGGGTGGCGCTGAGCGGCAGCTACGAGCCGCGGGACTACTGCGTGCAGTACCGCGAGTCGGATTGGGCCTTCATGAGCCGGCTCATGGAGGAAGACGGCATCTTCTACTTCTTCGAGCACTCGCCGGACGGGCACGTGCTGGTGATGGGAGATGCCGCGAGCGCCTTCAAGGCGATTCCGGCCGAGCAGATTCCCTTCCGGCACAGCACGGGGATGGTGACGGACGGGGACCACGTGGAGCGCTTCCGCTTCACGGAGGAGGTGCAGCCGGGGCAGGTGGCGCTGCGCGACTTCAACTTCAAGCGGCCGAACATGTCCATGGAGGTGAAGGGCACGGGGGCGAAGGACACGGACCTGGAGGTGTACGACTACCCCGGCGAGTACCAGCTTCCGGGCCGGGGCTCGCCGGGCAAGGGGGCGACGCTGGCGCAGGTGCGGATGGAGGAGTGGCAGGCGCTGCGGGTGGAGGGGCACGGGGAGAGCGACTGCGAGCGCTTCGTGCCCGGAGGGTTGTTCACGCTGGCGGGCCATGCCCGGAAGCTCTTCAACCGCCGCTACCTGCTGACGGGGGTGGCGCACGAGGGCTACCAGCCGCAAGTGCTGGAGGAGGAGTCGGGGTCGGAGGGGCAGCTGAGCTACTCCAACCACTTCTCGTGTCTGCCGGAGGACGTGCCGTACCGGCCGGCGCGGGTGTCGCCGAAGCCGGTGGTTCGGGGCATCCAGACGGCCATCGTGGTGGGGCCCTCGGGCGAGGAGATCTACACGGACGAGTTCGGCCGGGTGAAGGTCCAGTTCCACTGGGACCGGGAGGGCAAGAGCAACGAGAAGAGCTCCTGCTGGGTGCGGGTCAGCCAGCCCTGGGGCGGTGAGGCCTGGGGCGGCATGTTCATCCCGCGCATCGGCCAGGAAGTGGTGGTGGACTTCATCGAGGGTGACCCGGACCGGCCGCTGATCACGGGGCGCGTGTACAACGGAGTCAATCCCACGCCCTATCCGCTCCCTGACGAGAAGACCAAGAGCACCTTGCGGACCAATACCTCGCCCGGAGGCGAGGGCTTCAACGAGCTGCGCTTCGAGGACAAGAAGGGTGCGGAGCAGGTGTTCATCCACTCCCAGCGCAACATGGACGTGCACGTCAAGAACGACTCCATGGAGAACATCCTCCACGACCGCCATCAGACCATCGGCGGCGAGGGCAAGGCTGGGAAGGTCGGCGACCAGAACGAGCTGGTCTTCCGGGACAAGAACCTCAAGGTGCATCGCCACAGCCAGGAACACATCGGCGGAGACCTGAAGCTGCTGGTGGGCGGCATCGATGGGCCGGGCAACCAGGACGTCCACATCCAGGCCAGCCGCAAGGAGAAGGTGGATGCGGACAGCCACCTGTCGGTGGGCGGCAAGCGCAACGAGCAGGTGGGTGACACCTGGTCCATCACCGTGGGCAAGGACCTGCAGATCAAGGTGAGCAGCAACCACGCGCTGGAAGCAGGCAAGGAGATTCACCTGAGCGCGCCCACCGTGGTCATCGAGGCGTCCCAGGGCCTGACCTTGAAGGTGGGAGGCAACTTCATCACCCTCAACCCGGCCAGCATCTCCGTGATGGGGACGGTGGTGAACCTCAACAGCGGAGGAGCCCCCCTCAGTGGCAGTGGCGTGAACGCGGCCGCGCCAGAGGCGCCAGCGGACGCCCAGCCCACGGCGCCGACGCCGGCCGACAGCGGGCGGCAGTGAGCCAGCCCCCCCACCCAGGAGCCGATGATGGTGAGCAAGAACGCGGTGGAGCGGCGGCTGGAGTTGCTGCACGACCAGTGGACGGAGTTTGCCCAGCTTCCCGAGGCGCGCCTGCTGCGCTGGGTGGTGGAGCCGGACGAGGTGCGGATGGTGGAGGCCTTCCTGCACAAGGAGGGCGATGAGCGGCTCGGGGAATGTCCGGACCTCTTCCTACGCCTGGAGGAGCCCTTCGATGAGCCGGCGCGGTACGGGTACGCACTGCGCGACGCCCTGGTGCGGCTGGCGGAGGAGAGCCGCGCCGACCTCGAGGAGGACGGGCTTCCGGGCTGGAAGTGCCCGCCGGTGCAGGACGGTGGAACGGACGTGGACGCCTTCCTGGCCGCATCCGACTCGCTGCGAGCCCACTACGAGAGCCTGTGCGAGCACCTGGTGGTGGTGCTGATGCCAGCGCGAGGACAGGACGCGGGCGCGTGGCGGAAGTGGCTGGAGGACGCGGTGCGGAAGGCCGCGTCGGCGCACGTCCGCCTCGTGGTGCTGGACGACGCGAGGACGCTGGTGCTCGAGCCGCTGGCGGAAGTCTGGCCCGAGCGGGTGGTGACGATACCGGCGAAGCTGGCCATGGGACGGGCCCTGGAGGAGCTGTCGCAGGAGGCCGGGCATCTGGACACGCCTGGGGGGAAGTTCCGCGAGTTCTTCGTCCGCATGGGGAACGCGGCGACGAAGGGCGACGTGGAGCAGGTGCAACAGCTGGGAGCGCAGGCGGTGGCCGTGGCAACCGCGCAGGGCCTGTACGCATTGGTGGTGGCAGCGCGCTTCGTGATGGGAGGCGCCCTGCTGGGGGCTGGAAGGCCGAAGGAGGCGCTCGAGCACTACCGCCAGGCGGAGGCAGCAGCCGAAGCGTCGGAGGCCAAGGGCGAGCCACAGGGCGCACAGCTCCGGCTGAGGTCTCGCATGGCCCAGGGGGCCGCCTGGGTCACGGCGCGGGAGTACCCACGGGCGGCGGCGCTGTACGAGGAGACGGCGCCCCTGGCGCGCCAGTTGGAGGACGCCCGCCTGGAGCTGGAGTGCTGGCGCATGGCCAGCTGGTGCCACGAGGTGACGAAGGAGGTGGAGCGGGCCTGGGAGCACGGCCAGCGCGCGTGGGAGGTGGGCCGGGCCATGGATGCCGCGGCGCGGGAGACCTCGACGCTGCCCTACGTGGGAGAGGCGCTGGTGCGGCTGAGCCACGAGCGACAGGGGCCACGCGCCGCGCAGGCGATGGAGTCGGAGGTGCAGTCGGTCCTGGGAGATGACTGGCGGCCGGAGGCTCCGGCCGCGGGAGGTCAGGCGGCATGATGCCCGCAGTGAAGCATCTCGACCCGGTGCTGGGAGTGGACATCCACTTCATCATCACTCCGCCCGGGCCGGTGGTGCCCATTCCCCACCCGCACATCGGAATCGTGTTCGACCCGTTCGACTACCTGCCCATCATCGGGGCCACGGTGAAGGTGAACGGGTTGCCGCGAGCACAAGCGGGCACGGGCGGCCGCACGCTGCCGCCGCACTTTCCCATTGGAGGGGTCTTCGCCAAGCCCCCGGGGAATGAGAACGAGACGTTCATGGGCAGCTCCACCGTCGTGGTGGATGAAGAGCCCTTCACCTACATGCTGCTCCCGGTGCTGAGCTGCCAGGACATCGGCATGCCGTCACCGCCGCGCAAGAAGGGGCCGGGAGCGAAGACGCTGCAGCTGCCCACCTCCATCGCGCTCTCCATTCCCGCGGGGCCGCCAGTCATCGTGGGAGGGCCGCCCACCATCTCCCTGTCGGTCATGGAGACGAAGCTGAAGATGGCCCTGCTGGGCAAGGGCCTCAAGAAGCTGCGCAAGATGCAGAAGGCCAGCCGGAAGATGAAAGCCCTGTCCCTGCGCCTGCACCGCAAGGCGGCCCGGGTGATGAAGAAGATGGGCGTGGGCAAGCGCGCCCGCGACTGGACCCACAAGAAGCTCTGCTCCCTGACGGGCCACCCGGTGGACGTGGTGACGGGACGGGTGGTGACGGAGGCGACGGACTGGGAGCTGCCGGGGCCCATTCCGCTGCGGTTCACGCGCCACTACTCGTCCAGTCTGGGGTGGCGGGACACGGCCATGGGGTGCGGATGGAGCCACTCGCTGGACCTCGCGGTCTGGGAGGAGCCCGGGCGCGTGGTGTACCGGGCCGAGGACGGGCGGGAGCTCGAGTTCGACACCGCGGGCTTTCCCAGGCAGCGGATGCCGGTGCGGACGGAGCTGTATGACCCGGTGAACCGGCTGACGCTGCGGCGGGTGGCGGAGCAGCGCTGGGAGGTGGAGTCGGCGGAAGGCCTCACCCACGAGCTGCGGTGCGTCCCCGGTGAGCAGCAGGCGGGCGTCTGCCGCGTGGTACGCACGGGCAACCGGGTGGGCCACGCGGTGGAGTACGAGTACGACGGGCACGGGCACCTGCGGTGGGTGAGGGACAGCGCGGGCCGGCGGGTGCTCTTCGAGTGCGACGCTGCGGGACACCTCCTCCGGGTGGCGCTGCCGCACCCGCGCGAGCCGGGCCAGGTGACGCACAACCGCTACGTGTACTCGGAGTCAGGGCACCTGCTGGAGGCGCAGGACGCCCTGGGCCATGCCATCCGCTACGCCTACGACGGCGGCGTGCTGATACGGGAGACGGACAGGACGGGCCTCTCCTTCCACTTCGCGTACGACGGCCAGGGCCCGGATGCCTGGTGCGTGCACACCTGGGGAGACGGCGGCATCTTCAACCACCGGCTGCGCTACGACAGGAAGGCCGGCGTCACCGAGGTGACGGACTCGCTGGGCCACACCACCACGTACGAGTCGGACGGGCGCGGCGTGGTGGTGAGGGAGGTGGACGCGCTGGGTGGGGAGAAGCGCAAGGAGTACGACGAGGCGCTGCGGCTGGTGGCGGAGACGGACGCGCTGGGCCACACCACCTTCTACGAGTACGACGCGCGCGGCAACCGCACGAAGGTGGTGGGGCCGGACGGGGCCTCGGTGGTGCTGCGCTACAACGGCCACAACCTGCCCGAGGAGGCCATCGATGCGAACGGTGGCATCTGGCGCTGGCGCTACGACGTGCGCGGACAGTTGCTGGAGGAAACCAACCCCCTCAAGGAGACGCGGCGCTACGAATACGAGGGCGGCCTGCTGGCAGCGGAGGTGGGCGCGGGCGGCGAGCGGACGGAGTACGCGTACGACGCGCAGTGCAACCCCACCCGCGTGCGCCTTCCCACCGGGGGACAGGTGCGCCTGGAGCATGACAGGCGGGGCCGGAGGACCTCCCTGCGAGATGCGCGCGGTGGAGCGGAGCGGGTGCAGTACGACCTGCTGGACAGACCCGTACGAGTCGAGGCGCCCGGCCGCGACACATGGGAGAGCCGCTATGACGCGGAGGGGAATCTCCTGGAGGTGAAGGGGCCGCTGCGGCAGGTGCGCATGGGCTACGCGGGCTTCCACTGGCCCGCCTTCCGCGAGGAAGCAGGCACCCGCCTGGGCATGCGCCACGACGCCGAGGGTCGCCTGGTGGAGGTGAAGAACGAGGCGGGCGAGGTGTATCGCTATACGCGGGATGAGCTGGGCCGCGTGGCGAGCGAGGAGGGCTTCGACGGAGCCGCATGGCACTACCTGTACGACGCAGCGGGCCGGATTTCGAAGGCGACCCAGCCCAGCGGGAGGACACGTCACTTCTCCTACGACGAGGCCGGGCGGCTGACACGGGTGGAATACGGCGATGGCACCTTCCGCGCCTTCCGCTACCGGGCAGACGGGGCGCTGCTGGAGGCGGAGAACGAGTCGGGCAAGGTGACGCTGGAGCGGGACGCGCTGGGACGGGTGGTGACGGAGAAGCAGGCGGACGCAGAGGTCACGTCACGCTACTCGCCGGCCGGTCACCGGGTGGAGGTGGAGAGCACCCTGGGAGCCCACCAGAAGCTGCTCCGGGATGCACTGGGCTCGGTGAGAGGCGTGACGTACAGCTCGCCGGGACGGGCGGAGTGGACCGTCCGGATGGAGCGGGACGCGGGCGGGCTGGAGGTGACACGGTGGATGCCGGGCGGGGTGGTCGCCGCCTGGAAGCACGACGAGGCCGGCCTTCCCACCGAGCGACGGACTCTCGTCGGAGTGAGGACGGAGGCTCAACGCACCTGGCGCTGGCGCCCCGAGGGGCAGCTGGCCGCCATGTCGGACACTGCGCACGACCGAGCCACCGAGTACATCCACGACATCCGAGGCCGGCTGGTGGGAGAGAGAAGGCCCGATGGCAGGCTCCAGCATCGGGCCATGGACGCGGTGGGAAACCTCTACCGCACCCGAGAGTTGCAAGACAGGCGCTATGGGCCTGGTGGGCGCCTGCTGGAGGCGGACGGCACGCGCTACGCCTATGACGCCGACGGCAACCTGACGGAGAAGCACACGGCCGAGGGAAGCTGGCGCTATGGCTGGAACGGGGCGGGCCTGCTGCACGAGGTGCAACGGCCGGATGGCCAGCGTGTGCTCCTCGGCTATGACGCGCTGGACAGACGCACCCAGAAGGTGGTGCTGGACGCCAAGGAAGCAGGCCCGGTGGCCACCAAGCGCGCGGTGCACTTCGTATGGGACGGGCATGTGCCCCTGCACGAGGTGGTCTCATCCGAGGGAGTCACGACCTGGTTGTTCGAGCCGGAGAGCTTCTCTCCCATGGCCCGGGAGGACGCCACCGGGCGCTACTCGGTCGTGACGGACCACCTGGGCGCCCCTACCGAGATGTACGACGAGCTGGGGCAGCTCGCCTGGCGGATGCAGCTGGATGCCTTCGGGGTGGGAAGGGCCGACGTGGCCGTCCGGCACTGCCCCTGGCGCTGGCCGGGACAGTATGAGGACGAGGAGACAGGCCTCCTCTACAACCGCTTCCGCTACTACGACGCAAATGCCGGCCGATACATCAGCCAGGACCCGTTGGGGCTCACGGCGGGTCCCGTCCTCTATGGCTATCCCGAAGACCCGCTCTCCGCCACTGACCCTCTGGGGCTGAAGACATGCAATCTGAACAGCAACACCTCGACCTCAAGATTTGGAATCTATGAAATCATGGTTGGAGGCGTCCTACACAAGGTTGGCAAAGCCGACTTGAATCGCGTGACGAAAATTTCTGGGCTCCCTACGAGACTTCATCAGCAAGTGAGGATGCTGCAGAAAACTCATGGTACGGACGAGGTAACGGGTAGGGTGGTTCAGGACCTAGGAGAAACCACAACGGCCCATGCCAAAACAGTGGAAACGGCACGGCTTCAAGCCCTTTACGACAAAACCGGGAACGTACCTACAGGCAACAAGCGGAGCTTCAAGCCATGAAAGTTTCAATTGGACAAATCTACATCAAACCTGGCGTGAGCTTTCCTTTCTCGCATCTAATGCAAAGATGGCTGGCAAAGGAGTTATCATCAGCTGCCAGTGACATAGCGGAGTTCGAGAAAAAGCATGGTATTGGCTTCAGCCTCATGGTGAACGTCAGCGCTGATACGCAACTGATGGACAACCAAATAAAAGGCCCTGCCGTCTTCAAGCGGGACAAAGACGTACAGTTCACACTGTTTCTTCCGTTTGATGTCATTGCTGCGGCCCCAGACGGATGCCGTGTCGCGATGGAGTATCTCCTAAGCGGCATTCGCTCAATCTTCCAGAAAGCAGGCATTGATCCAGGAAAGCTGGATGAGAAAAGAACGTTCATCATCGACCACATCTGTGCGGACCCGACGATGCTGACCGAGCCCTGGCCAAACAAGTAGAACCCGGGTTGTTCAGGGAGGTGGGAACACGCGTGCTCGTGCCCCTCTGAAAACCCATCATCCACCAGGCTTGCATCACATGAACTCCCAGCAGACCGTCACCATCGAGCAGCAAGGCACGTCACCGCCGCGCGGTGACGAGGTCTCCCCTATCGTCCGCTACATCGTCGGCGAGATGCTCAAGAACGCGCGGTCCCGCGCGGCCACCAGCATCCAGCGCCACAACACGCTGGCCAGACAGGACTGCATCGCCGAGTACAGGGCGATGCCGTGGCTGCAGAGATTCCTGGCAGGTGGACAGTTCCTGGAGTCCTGCCACCAGACCGCCATGAGCGGAAAGCTGTTGGCCTTCGGTGAGTGGGCCTACCAGGTCCGCGAGAACGGTCCCTGGGACCACAAGCCGTACATCAAGAAGAACTTCCGGCAGGCGGACCCTTCCGCCAGCGAGCAGCACTGGCACCACCTCAACGGCTCGGTCTACTACTTCGACATCTGGTCGAACATCCACTACGGCTACGTGGGACGCGCCTGCGGCTTCTCCGCCTCCGAGCTGCTGGACGGTGCCGGACTCGAGCAGATCGGCTCCAACATCGTTGGGGGTAGGCACTTCTTCCGCCACCCCACCTCTCCAGGCGTGAAGGGACTGCGGCGCTTCGACGCCCCATCCGACCGGCTCTCCATCGACATGGGCATCAAGCTCTACCCGCACGACCCGACTGTCACCGAGATTCTGCACCTGGTGCAGAACACACAGGGCCTCAGCCGGAGACCGCTGAGGACCACGAGGTAGAGACGCCGTGCCCGAGCCGTCCTCGCGCAAGAAAGTGCCCCGGTGGCTTACTGGCACCGCGCTGGCCACCATCCTCCTGTCAGGCTGGGTGTTCCTCCAGGCCCGCCGGGCCGTGGTGACGGTCCACTTCATGCCGGAGCAGGACGTCGTCCTGGCCCCTCTCTACGTCATCGTGGGCGGCGAGAAGCAGCACGCCCCAGAGCTCCGGCGCGGGCAGTCCGACCGCTTCCGCTTCCAGCCGGACCCGGAGTTCCCCCTCGACCTGGCTTTCTGGATCGGCCCCTACAACGGCGGCTGGACCGGCCCTCACCTGCGCGCGCGCCAGCGGCTGGACGTCACCATCGACGGAGAAGGCAGCGTCACCTGGACGGAGTGCGACTGGCCCTGCTGGTAGGCCCCACAAAGCAACACGGGCCCCGGGGAGTGTCCCCGAGGCCCGCGTCCACTTCACACCGGCACCGTGACTACTTCGCCGCCTCGATGAGGCACGCGAAGCCCATGCCGCCGCCGATGCACATGGAGACGACGCCGTAGCGGCCATTGCGGCGCTTCAGCTCGCGAAGAATCGTGGCCACCATGCGCGCACCGGACACGCCCAGCGGGTGGCCCAGGGCGATGGCGCCGCCGTTCGGGTTCGCCTTGTCCAGCGGAATCCCCAGCTCGCGGAGGCAGTGCAGCGCCTGCGCGCCGAAGGCCTCGTTCAGCTCGAAGACGTCGATGTCCTTCACCTCGAGCTTGTTCTTCGCCAGCAACTTGCGCACCGCGGGCACCGGGCCGATGCCCATGACCTCCGGAGGCACGCCCACGACTGTGGAGTCCAGGAAGTAGCCCAGCGGCTTCACGCCGAGCTGCTTCGCCTTCTCCTCGCTCATCAGCACCGCCGCCGCCGCGCCGTCCGTCAGCGGCGACGCGTTGCCAGCCGTCACCACGCCCTTGGCGTTGAACGCCGGGCGCAGCTTCGCCAGGCCCTCCAGCGTGGTGTCCGGACGGAGGATGGTGTCCACCGACACCGTCACCGTCTTCGCCGTGCCGTCCTCCTCGTAGTACGTCGTGGTGACGGGGACGATCTCCTCCTTGAACTTGCCCGTCTCCCGCGCGGCGGCGGCACGGCGCTGGCTCTCGAAGGCGAACTTGTCCGCGTCCTCACGGCTGACGCTGTAGCGCGAGGCGATGTTCTCCGCCGTCGCACCCATGGAGGTGTAGACCTCCGGCAGCTTCTCCATGATTTCGGGGTGGGCGCTCGGCTTGTTGCCGCCCATCGGCACCAGCGTCATCGACTCGGTGCCGCCGCCGATGCCCACTTCAATCATCCCCGCCAGGATGGCCTGCGCCACCTGGGCCATGGACTGCGAACCCGACGAACAGAAGCGGTTGATGGTCATCGCCGCCGTCGTCACCGGCAGGCCCGCCAGCAGGGCGGACTGGCGAGCGACGTTCATCCCCTGCTCCGCCTCCGGCATGGCACAGCCCAGGACGACGTCCTCCACGTCCTCCGGCTTCAGGCCGGGGACCTGGGCGACGGCCTCCTTGATGGCCGCGGCGGCCAGCGTCTCAGGCCGCGTGTCCTTGAACTCTCCCTTGTGCGCGCGGGTGAAGGGCGTGCGCACCGCGCTGGCAATCACGACTCGACCAGGCATCTCAGTGTCTCCTCGCCCGGAAAGCATCCAGGCAGTCAGCGAAATCAGATTCAGTGGTCAATGGATACCGGCCGGCCGTCAGTTCCGCAGCGGCTTGCCCTTCTCAATCATGTGCTGCAGGCGGTCCTGGGTCTTCTCCTCGCCGCACAGGCTCAGGAAGGCCTCCGCCTCCAGCTCCAGCAGCCGCTCCTCGGTGAGCAGCACCGACGTGCTGGTGTCGCCACCGGTCAGCACCCGGACCAGCTTCTGGGCAATCTTCCGGTCATGGGCGCTCACCTGCCCGTTGAGCTCCATGTCGTAGAGCATCATGTCGAACGTCGCCGCGGCGCTGCGGCCCGGCAGCCGGAAGCGCGTGGGACGCGGCGGCTTGAAGCCCGCGTCCGCCATGCCCAGCACCCGCGCCTTCGCGTCCGACAGGAGGAAGTCGCGGTTGGAGGTAATCCCGTCCTGCTGCGACAGGAAGCCAATCTCCCGGGCCTCCTCGGCGCTGGTGGCCACCTTCGCCATGCCGATGGACAGGAACACCTTCTTCAGGAAGGGCATGGACTCGAAGTCCTTGTCCGCCGCGTACGGCCCGAAGAGGTTGCGCAGCAGCTGCATGTTGCCGCCGCCGCCGGGGATGAGGCCCACGCCCACCTCCACCAGGCCCATGTACAGCTCGGCGCTCGCCTGGACGGCGTTGCCGCCCATCGTCACCTCGGCGCCGCCGCCCAGGGTGAGGTTGAAGGGCGCCGTCACCACCGGCACCGGGCTGTAGCGCATGCGCTGGTTGGCCGTCTGGAAGTCCTTCACCATCTTCCGGATGGGCTCGAACTCGCCGCTCTTCGCCGCCCACAGCAGCGCGACGATGTTGGCACCCGCGGAGAAGTTGGAGCCGTCGTTGCCGATGACCAGGCCCTTGAAGTTCTTCTCCGTCTCGTCCAGCGCCGTGTTCATCATCTCGATGATCTGGTCATCGATGGAGTTCATCTTGCTGTGGAACTCCAGCAGCGTGGCGCCGTCGTCCAGGTCCCACAGGGTGGCGGAGTCGTTGCCGGCAATCTTCTTGTTGCCGCGCTTGAGGTACTCCACGCGCTGCGTGCGCGCGTTCTCCGGCACCACCTTCTCGGACTTCGTGGGGATGTCCCAGTAGGTGCCCTTGCTGCCCTCCACGCCGTAGAAGGACGTGCGGCCCGCGGCCAGCATCTCCTCCACCCACCTGGCGGGCTTGAGGCCCAGCTCCTTCATCCGCTCCACGCCCTTCTTCACGCCGTAGGCGTCCCACGCCTCGAAGGGCCCCAGGTCCCACGCGTAGCCCCAGCGCATGGCGCGGTCCACGTTCACCACGTCGTCGGCAATCTCCGGAATCCGGCGGCTGGTGTAGGCCAGGACGTCGAGCGTGATGCGCTCGGCGAACTTCGCGGCCTTGTCCTGGCCGTTGAGCACCACGGCGACGCGCTCGCGCACGTCCTCGACTTCCTTGGCGGCGCCCAGCGACTCGAAGCGCACCTTGTTCTGGGCGCGGTACTCCAGGGTCTTCAGGTCGAGGACCTGGATGTCCTTGCCCACCTTCTTGTAGAAGCCGCCGCCGCTCTTGTCGCCCAGCATCCCCTTCTTCACCATGTCGAGGATGAACTCGGGCATGCGGAACGTCTCACGCTCCTCGTCCTGGGTGAGCGTGTCGTAGCAGTTCTTCGCCACGTGGACGAAGGTGTCCAGGCCGACGATGTCCGTGGTGCGGAAGACGGCGGACTTGGGACGCCCCATCGGCGGACCGAAGAGCTTGTCCACCTCTTCGATGGTCAGCTCCGCCGGGCCCATTCCGGTGATGGTCTTCATCATCCCGTACGTGCCGATGCGGTTGGCGATGAAGTTGGTGGTGTCCTTGCCGTAGACGATGCCCTTGCCGAGGACCTCCTCGCCAAAGCGGTGCAGCGTCCTCAGCACCTCCGGGTCCGTCTCCTTGCCGGCCACCAGCTCCAGCAGCTTCATGTAGCGGACGGGGTTGAAGAAGTGCGTGACGAGGAAGTTCTTCTTGAAGGCCGCACCGCGGCCCTCCGTCATGCCGACAATCGACATGCCGGAGGTGTTGGAGGAGACGATGGTGCCCGGACGGGCGTGCTTCTCCACGCGCGCGAAGAGGTCCTGCTTGATGGCCAGGTCCTCCTTCACCACCTCCACCACCCAGTCGCACTCGGCGATGCGGGCCAGGTCGTCCTCGAAGTTGCCCACCTCGATGTTGGCGAAGACCTGCTCGGAGACGATGGGGCTGGGCTTCTGCTTGCGCATGTTGGCCAGCGCGCCCTGCGCGAACTTGTTGCGGAAGGCCTTGGACGAGGTGTCCTCGCCCGGGCCCGGCTTCGGCGGGACGATGTCCAGGAGGAGCGCGCGTACGCCCGAGTTGGCCAGGTGCGCGGCGATGCCGCTGCCCATGACTCCGGCGCCCAGCACAGCCACTTTGCGGATCCGCGTCGTCATCTTGAAAGGCTCCCTGAAGGTGGGAAGGAGAGGACTGCACAAATGTAGGCGATTGACTCGAAAGTCAATCGATTCAGGTGGTCGGACTGCTCGCCATGGGGTCGTGACACCGATACAAACCGGACCTCCATGGCGCGCCTCGACCCGCACTCCTACAACGACAGCACGCAGCCTGAGACGGAAACCCTGGACTGGAAGGCCCGCGTCGATTTCCGGACGCACCGCCTGCACGCGGAGGCCACGCTGACGCTGAAGGAGGCCTCGGCCGGTCCCCTCGACCTGGACACCCGGGACCTCGAAATCCAAGGAGTCGTGGACGCAAGCGGTCGCCCCTTGCCCTACATCCTGTCCCCGCCCGAGCCCATCCTGGGCAGCCGGCTGAGGGTGGAGCTGCCGGTGGGGCTCAAGCAGCTCACAGTCCGCTACCGCACGGCGCCGGGCGCCAGCGCGCTCCAGTGGCTGACACCCTCGCAGACGGCCGGGGGGCAGCACCCCTTCCTGTACAGCCAGTGCCAGGCCATCCACGCGCGCAGCGTGGTTCCGCTGCAGGACACGCCGCGCATCCGCATCCGCTACCGGGCGGCGCTGCGGGTGCCCAAGGCGCTCAAGGCCGTCATGGCCGCCAGCTTCGTGCGGCGCGAAGAGCACGGCGTGGAGGCGGAGGAGCACTACGAGATGCCGCAGCCGGTGCCTCCGTACCTGCTGGCCTTCGCGGTGGGGAGCCTGGCGCCGAAGGAGCTGGGCCCGCGCTCGCGTGTGTGGGCGGAGCCGGAGCTGCTGGAGGAGGCCGCGGACGAGTTCGCCGGCGTGGACGACATGCTGCGCGCCGCGGAGTCCCTCTTCGGGCCGTACGACTGGGAGCGCTTCGATTTGCTCACCATGCCCCCATCCTTCCCCTACGGCGGCATGGAGAACCCGCGCCTCACCTTCCTCACGCCCACGCTGATTGCGGGCGACAGGAGCCTCGTCAACGTGGTGGCGCACGAGCTGGCGCACTCGTGGACGGGCAACCTCGTGACGAACGCGTCCGCGGAGCACTTCTGGCTCAACGAGGGATTCACCGTCTTCGCCGAGCGGCGCATCCTGGAGGCGCTGGCGGGGCCCGAGGTGGCCGCGCTGCACGGCGCGCTGGGGCGGCGCGCGCTGGAGGAGGCGCTGCACCACTTCCGCGCCCACCCGCACCTCACCGCGCTGCGCACGCACCTGGCGGGCGTGGACCCGGACGAGGCCTTCTCCCAGATTCCGTACGAGAAGGGCTACCTCCTGCTGCGCGCCATGGAGGACGCCGCGGGACGCCCCGCCTTCGACGAGTTCCTCCGGCGCTACCTGGCCACGTACCGCTTCAAGGCGCTCACCACCGAGGAGTTCGTCGCCTTCACGGAGCGCGAGCTGCCCGGGGTGCTGGCGAAGGTGGACGCGGACGCGTACCTGAATCGGCCGGGTGTGCCGCCGGGTGCGCCCTCCCCCCGCTCGGCGCGGCTGGAGGCGCTGGTGCGCGTGCGCGGCACGGTGCCGTCCGCGGAGACGGTGAAGGACTGGACGCCCACCGAGTGGCAGCTCTACCTGGAGTGGCTGCCGTCGGACACGCCGCGCGACGTCTTCCGGCAGCTCGACGAGCGCTTCAGCCTCACCCGCAGCCGCAACTCGGAGGTGCTGGTGTCGTGGCTGGTGGCGGCGCTGCGCGCGGGCTGGGAGCCAGCCCTGGGGCGCGCGGAGGCGTTCCTCGGTGAGGTGGGCCGGATGAAGTACCTCAAGCCGCTGTACGGGGTGCTGTCCTCGTCCCGCGAGTACCGGGGGCTGGCGCGCACGCTCTTCAAGAAGCACGGGGAGCGCTACCACCCCATCGCCCGGCAAGGCGTGGAGCTCATCCTGTCGCGCAGCTGAGCCGCGCGCCCGGGACTACTTCGACGACGACGCCTTCAGGCGCTTCTCCGACAGGGCGAGGTACTTCTCGTCCATGTCGATGCCCACGTAGCGGTGGCCCAGCTTGAGGGCCGCCACGCCGGAGGTGCCGCTGCCGTTGAAGGGGTCCAGCACCAGCGCGTCCGGGGGGCAGGAGGCCTCGAGGATGCGCTCCAGCAGCGCCACCGGCTTCTGCGTGGGGTGGCTGCCGAAGGCCTTCTCCTCGCCGCCGCGCGGGACGGTGAGCGTCCACAGCCGGCCCTCGCCGTCCGCGGTCAGCTCCGCGTCACCGGAGGGCGGCAGCACCCACGCGTCGCGCATCTGCTTGCCGCCGTTCTCCGCCTTCATGCGCGCGTAGTTGAACGTGTGCTGCAGCTTGCCGCCCGACTTCGGCGAGGCCCAGATGAGCAGCTCCGTGGAGTGCGTGAAGTAGCGGCACGCCAGGTTGGGGCTCGCGTTGGGCTTGAACCAGGTGACGGTGTTGAGCAGCTTGAACCCGAGCTTCTGCATCGCGAAGCCCACGTTGAAGATGACGTGCTGGGTGCCGCTCACCCACAGCGTGCCGGTGGGCTTGAGCAGGCGCTGGCAAGCCGCCAGCCACGCGGTGGTGAACTTGTGGTCCTCCTCCACGCCGCGCGACTCGTCCCACTTGCCCTTCGCCACGGAGACGCGCTTGCCACCCTTGCAGGTGGTGCCGCCGTTGGAGAGGAAGTACGGCGGGTCCGCGAAAATCATGTCGAACGTCTGGGGCTCGAACTGCTCCATCAGCTCCAGGCTGTCGCCATGCAGCAGCGTGTACGCCTCCCCTTTCGCGTAGACGCTCTCGCTCAGGGAGCGGCGGACAACCTTCAGGGAAGGGGCTGCAGCGTGCGCGGACATCTCGCCTCCGTCGGACTCTCGTCGTGGACGCGGCGGAATGTGCGGTGACTTCGCTGCTACGTCTAATTTCTGGTCTGTAGCACCCTGAAACTTGACGCCTGTAGCAGGCTGTAGAAGCGCCGCGAGCAGGGCGGGAGCGCCTCTGTGGGAGGCCCTCCAACACCCTGCTCGACGGGTTACGACTCAGGCTGTGAAGAAGCCCTGGGGCCGTGAATCAGGCCTCGGCCTTCTTGCCCTTCTTGGCGGCGGGCTTCGCGGCGGGGGCGGCAGCACCCTCGGCGGCCGGCGTGCCCTCGGCGGCAGTGCCCGGAGCGGCAGACGCGCCCTCGACCTTCACCGGGTTGGCGGCGTACTTCTTGCGGAAGCGGTCGATACGGCCGGCCGTGTCGATGAGCTTGTACTTGCCCGTGAAGAAGGGGTGGCAGTTCGAGCAGATTTCCACCGAGAACGAGCCGCGGGTGGACTTCGTCTCCACGGTGTTGCCGCAGGCACAGGTAACGCGAGACGGGGGATAAACCGGGTGAATCTCGGGCTTCATGACGCTCTCCAGGGTGCCTTGCCCCCAACCGCGCCCGCGGGTGGGAGGTCCGGCGCTGAGGGTGGCCGGCGCTTATAACGGCGCGCCGGGTGCTACACAAGACCAGCTGGGACTCAGTGGGCCGCCGAGCCGGGGGGTTCGACGCGTTCCACCAACTTCTGGACGGCCGGGTCCGACGGAACCTCGTTTCCGAGCTGGATGTACGACAGTAGATGCGTGCGGCCGGCGCCCGTTGCGCCGCCCTCGGCCACTTTCTTCAAGGCCGTCCGCCGGGCTTCCAGGCTGGCGACCGCCTGCTCCAGGGAGGCCTTCGCCGCCGCATCCGGGGCGGCCTTGAGCCGCTCCTTCGCCCGGGCGAGGTTGCTCTCCACGATTCCCAGGCTCTGCTTGGCCCGGTCCGTCTCGGAGATGTCCTTGAAGCGGCCCGTGCCCTCCAGGCCCAGCTCCAGCCGCGCCAGCTGGCGGCCCCGGTCTCCCGGCGGAATCACGGTGGCCAGCGCCTGCCGCTGCGCCATGCCCACGCCGCGGCCCTCGTGCGACTGCACCACGAAGTCCACGCCTTCCACCCTCTCTGCCAGGCGGAGGGCCTCGTCGTAGGGCACCGCCGCCAGCACCAGGACGACGTCCACCTTCTCCTGCTCGCGCAGGCGCTTCGCCTCGGCCGCCACCGCGGGCTGCGTCGGCAGGCCCTGCATCGTCGGGGCGGGCTTGCCCTTCGCGCCCGGCCCCGCGGACACGGGCTTGTCCGTGGCGGGAGACACCCCCACCACGCCGACCTTCATGCCCCCTGCGTCCACCACCGTGGAGGCGGCGAAGAGGAGCTTGCCCTGGCCATCCACGAGGTTGGCGGACAGCAGCTTCAGCTGCTTTGCCTTCTTCGTCCTGCTCTTGAGGAAGTCCACGCCGAGCACGAGGTCGCGCGTGCCCACGGCCATGGCCACGGTGCCCTGCGCGTCCATCTGCGACAGCAGCAGCTCCGCGCGCGCCTTCGCGTCCGGGGCCTCGCCGCTGTCACGGCTCTTGAAGAGCGCATTGCCCGCATCCATCACGAGCACCGGCACGCCCTTCGCGCGTTCCAGCTCAATCGCCTTCTTTCGTCTGGCCAGACCGCCAGACGGGTTGTGTCTTCAACCACAGGGGGCGACTTCGCCCCCGTTGTCTCCGGTGAAGAGCAGCACGAGCTGCTTCGGCGCGGCGCCGGCCACCATCGGCAGCAGGAGCAGCAGCGCCAGCGCGGCGAGCCGCATGGGACGCAGGTTCATTTCTTCCCCTTCTTCGCGGGCGCCTTCGCCTTGTCCAGCTCGGCGAGGCGCTCCTTCGCCGTCTTGGCCGCGGGGGCCTTGGGGTAGCCCTTCACGAGCTCCTCCAGCGCCAGCCGTGACTCGTCCTTCATCTTCAGCTTGGCGAAGCACTCCGAGGAGCGCAGGTACGCATCCGCCGCGGTGGAGGCCTTGGGGTAGTCCTGCACCACCTTGCCGTACTCGAAGAGGGCCTCGCGGCAGCGCGACTCGGCGTAGTACGTCTCGCCGAGGCCGTAGTGGGCGTCACCCACCAGCGGGTCCTTGGCCCACTTCTTCATGAACTCGTTGAAGAGCTGCCGGGCCAGGGGCACGTCTCCGGCCTTCGCCTTCTCCCGGGCGAGCGCGAGGAACTCGTGCTTGTCGGCGGGGCGCTGGAGCTCCTCGGCCTTCTTCTTGGCCTCGGCCTCCTTCACGGCCTCCGCGCCCTGGATGGCGACGAGCTTCTTGTCCTGCTCGCCGATGGCGGTCTCCAGCTCGGTGATTTTGTGGAGGTAGGTCTCCACCTGGCCTCGGAGCTGGGCGAGGTCCTCCACCGACTTCTGGAGCTGGATGCCGATGTCCGCATCCTTGCGGCGCGCGGCGGTGTCGAGGCCCTGGAGGGCCTTGGTCACCTCGGCGACCTTCTCGTCGATTTTCGGGAGGGTGGCGGCGAGCTGCGCGCGCGCCTCCTTCAGCTCCGCCTGCATCTGGGCGGAGTCGGCGCCGAGCCGGTCCACCTTCGCCTCGAGGGCGCGGCCGCGGTCGGCGGGGTAGAAGCAGCCAGGAAGAGACAACAGGAGGGCGAGCGGGACGAGCCTTCGCATGGGGGTGGCATCTTACGGCCAAATCCCCCTCCCGTCCGGACTTCTCGCACCGCCGGGGCGGGGAGCCCGCCTGGTCGCCCCGTCAGCGGCGGCGGACGGCCGCCTCCACGCGCTCGGCGGCGTGGGCGCAGGCCACCTGGAGCCGGGCGGGGTTGAGGAAGAAGGGAACCGGACGGGCCCGGCCCGCCTCCAGGGACTCGAGCGCGCGACGGTACTCCACGGAAGCCTCGGAGGGCCGGAGCCCCTGCTCCAGCAGCAACCCGAGCAGATAGCGGGCGGCGGAGTGGTCCGGGTCCAGCGTCAGGCAGCGCCGCAGGTCCCGCTCCGCCGCGTCGTCCGCCACGCCCGTGGCGGCGCCGTCCAGGACCCGGGCGAACAGCAGGTCCGCCTCTTCGAAGGCAGGGTCGACGGGAGCAGTCGGGGGGGAATCCTCGGTGACAGGCTCGGCGGGCAGCCGCGTCGTGGCGGTGGATGCCAGGGCCGGCAAGGCCGGCGCAGTTGAGACTGGAGCCTGGACGACGCGCTCCGCTTCACGCATGCGTCCGGTGGCTCCCAGCCCCTTCACGCCGTCCCCCCGCCCGGGAGTCGTCGTGCTCCCCTGCCCCACCGTGTCTCCGTCCACGCGGACGTAGAAGAACGCCTGCTCCCCACGCAGCACCCGCAGCGACGGGGGCAGTTGGAGCAGCGGCTCCGAGGAGGACAGCACCAGCGTCCCGCCCGGCACCAGGCTGCCGGCGAGCGCCTCCACCGTGCGCTGGAACGCCTCCACCGTGAAGTAGATGAGCACGTTGCGGCAGAAGATGACGTCGAACCCTCCGCCTCCCAGGGGCGCCGGGTATGGCGTGTCCATCAGGTTGTGGAGCTGGAAGCTCGCCCGCTCGCGCAGGGACGGCGCCAGGGCCACGCGCTCCCCGGACGGGACGAAGTAGCGCTCGCGCGTCCCATTGGGCACCCGGCGCAGCTGCTCCTGGGTGAAGCCCAGCCAGCGCGCCCGCCGCAGCGCCTCCGCGGAGATGTCCGTGCCGAGCACCGTGCTGCCCGGGTCCGCGCCCGCCTCCGCCAGCAGCACCAGCAGCGTGGCCACCTCCT
Source organism: Pyxidicoccus xibeiensis (assembly GCF_024198175.1). Classification (NCBI taxonomy): domain Bacteria; kingdom Pseudomonadati; phylum Myxococcota; class Myxococcia; order Myxococcales; family Myxococcaceae; genus Pyxidicoccus; species Pyxidicoccus xibeiensis. The sequence goes on along the minus strand of NZ_JAJVKV010000005.1, from coordinate 677,802 downwards.
CGCCCGTGGCGCAGCCCGCGCTCCAGATGCGCAGCGGCCGCCGCGCCCGCTCCACCAGCGGCGCCAGCACCTGGGCCCGGAACGCGGAGAGCTGCACCTCGTCCCGGAAGAGGTCCGTCTTGTGCACCACCACCGCGGAGATGAGCTCCTCCAGCTCCAGCGCGCCCGACGGAGACTTGAGGAACATCAGGTACTGGTGCGGGGTGAGGCCCCGGCTGCGCTCCGCCAGCCGGTCATCCAGCCGGCGGACCTGGGGGCCGCTGAGCGACATGCCCGTACGCGCCGTGAGGAAGGCGCGCACGCCAGCCCATTGCGCGCCGGTGGCCCCCACCCGGGTTCAGCGTCCCACGGCGAGGGACTCACCGCGCGCCAGCCGCACCAGCGTGGCCGCGACGTCGTCCCCATGGATGAGGTGGTCCACCGCCTTGCGCTCCACCGCCGCGCCCGGCATGCCGAACACCACGCAGGACTCCTCGTTCTGCGCCAGCGCCAGGCCTCCCGCCTGCTTGATGGCCAGCAGCCCGTCGGCGCCGTCCGCGCCCATGCCCGTCAGCACCAGGCCCACCGCGCGCCGCCCGTACGTCCGCGCCGCGCTCTCCAGCAGCACCGTGCCGGACGGCATGTGCCCGTCCCGCTCCACGCCCGGCTTGAGCCCCACCCGGCCCCGGAAGGGGATGACCAGGTGCTGCCCTGGGGGGGCGATGAGCACGTGGCCCGGCATCAGCGGCTCGCCGTCCTGGGCCAGCCGCACCTTCAACTTGCTCGTGTTGGCCAGCCACCCCGCCAGCGACTCGGCAAAGGCCGCGTTGATGTGCTGGACGACGACGATGGGCGCGGCGAAGTCCGCCGGCAGCTCCGACAGCATCCGGAAGAGCACCTGCGGCCCGCCCGTGCTGGCCGCCACCGCCACCACACCCATGGACACCGCCGGCAGCACCGACGTGGCCACCCGGGGCGGGGTGATGTTCCCCTTCTGGGGCCGGCGGATGTGGCGGATGACGCGCACCGAGGACAGCAGCTTGATTTCGCGGACCAGGTTCCACGCGTCCGGCCCCGCGTCGATGGCCGGCTTGATTTGAAGGGCGAGCGCCCCCAGCTCCAGCGCCCGGTACGTCAGCTCCGGCGCCTGCGAGCGGGGGTCCGCCGTCAGCACCAGGATGGGGGTGGGGCACTCGGCCATGATGTGCTCGGTGGCCGTCAACCCGTCCATGACGGGCATGTCCACGTCCATGGTGATGACGTGGGGACGCAGCTCCTTCGTCATCTCGATGGCCTGCTTGCCGTCCGCGCAGGAACCCACGACGTCGATGTCGGGGTCCTTGCTCAGCGCGTCGCAGATGAGCTGTCGGCAGATGAGTGAGTCATCGACCACCAGCACCGACACTTTCTTGCCCATGCCCTGTCCATACCCCGTGCGCGAGGTTGGGAGTATAGCCAATGCACGGGACTGTCCTCAGGAGGTTGCGGGCGGCGCCCGTCAGCCCAACAGGCGCCCCACCACATCCACCAGGTCCTGGCGGACCAGGTCGCCCTTGGTGATGTAGCCGTCCGCCCCGGCCGCCAGCCCACGCCGCCGGTCCTCCTCCCCACCACGCGTGGTGAGGATGACCACAGGCAGGCGGGAGTGGACGGGGTGGCCCTTGAGGCGCCGGGTGAGCTCCAGGCCGTCCAGCCCCGGCATCTCCAGGTCCGTGACGACCAGGTCCAACAGGGGGTGGGAGCCCAGGACGTCCAGGGCCTCCGTCCCGTCCGCGGCCATGACGGTGTCGTACCCCACCGCCTCCAGGAGGTTGGAGATGAGCTCCCGGGTGAGGGGGGAGTCGTCCACCACCAGGATGCGGCGCCGGCGGGACTCGGTCCGCGAGGACGCCGAGCGCGCCAGCCTCGGGGGGGCGGTGCCCTGGGCGCTCGCCGTGAGCCAGGCGGCCGACAGCACCATGGCCAGGCGCCCATCCGCCAGGGATGTGGCCCCGGTGAGGTGGGCAAAGCGCCCCAGCACGCCCTTCAGGGGGAGGATGGCCTGGACGCGCTCCTCCAGCACCCGATCCACCACCAGCGCGGCCGCGCCGCCCTGGCTCTTCACCGCGAGGACGAGCTCGCCCTCGCGGACGGGGCGCTCCGGCGCCAGGCCCAGCAGCGAGGCCAGCGGGGCGAGCGGCAGCACGCGGCCCTCCACCAGCAGCGATGGGCGCCCGGCCACCTCGCACACGCCGGAGGGCTCCACCTTGAGGGCCCGCGAGACGTGGGTGGCGCTGAGGGCCAGCGTCTCCTCACCCACCTGGATGAAGAGCAGCGGCGCCACGGTGAGGGAGACGGGCACCCGCACCTCGAAGATGGTGCCCCACCCGGGCGCGGACTCCACGCCCACGTCGCCGCCCAGGGCCTGGATGGAGGTGCGGACCGCGTCCAGCCCCACGCCCCGACCCGACAGGTCGGTCACCACCTCGCGCGAGGTGAAGCCCGCGAGGAAGATGAGCTCCCGGGCCGCGGCGTCCGACAGGGCATTGGCGGCGCTCTCGTCCAGGAAGCCCTTGCGCACGGCCACCTTCCGGAGCTGTGCAGGGTCCAGCCCCATGCCGTCGTCCTCCACGCGGAGGATGATGCGGCTGCCCTCCCGCGCGGCGCGCAGCGTGAGGCAGCCCCGGGGGTTCTTGTCCGAGGACACGCGGTCCACCCGCGTCTCCAGCCCGTGGTCCAGAGCGTTGCGCACCAGGTGCATGAGCGGCTCGCGCAGCGCCTCCACCACGGCCCGGTCCGCGCGGGTGTCCTCGCCGTCGACGACGAGCTCCACCTCCTTGCCCAGCGCGCGCGACAGGTCCCTCACCATGCGCGGGTAGGGCTCGAAGAGGACGGACAGCGGGAGCATGCGCAGCGTCTGCACCTCCTCCACCACCATGCCCAGGTCGCGCAGCTCCGCGTTGGACAGCAGCTTGGACTCGCGGTGGAGCGCGGCCGCCAGCTCCTTCGCGGTGCCCAGCCGCGCGGCCAGCGCCGCGCCCGCGGGCCCCAGGTCCTCGGCCTCCCGCGCCAGTTGGCTCAGCTCGCGCGCCAGGGCGAGGCGCCGGACATTGGCCAGCTCCCGCCGCCGCGCCACCTGGGTGAGGTTGGTGACGGCGCTGGTCAGCAGGTCCAGGCTGGCCACGCCGATGCGCACCGCCGTGTCCATGCGCGCGTCGGTCCCTCGGGTGGCCGGCATGGTGCCGCCCCCCGTCCCGCGCGCCGCGGGGGCACCCGCGGCAGGGAGTCGGCCCATCGTCGCAGCGGCGGTGGCCGTGGCGGAGGGTGCGGTCCGCGTCGCGACCGAGGTGGCCTCACTCTCGACCCGGGGGGCCGAGGGCCAGTCCTTGCGCGAGGCGCCGGACGGCGGCGGCACGCGCGACCCGACGGCCACCGGCTCGGTTCGCCCGGGACCACTGGAACCGGGCACTTCCCACGGGACTTCGGGGCTGCCTGGCGGGCCTCCGGCACCGGCCATTTGCGAAGGGCCCCGCGCCGGGACGCCTGGAGTGCCCTGCGGACCTCCACTGCCCGCCCCGTCCATCGAACCACGCGCCAGGGCTTCCGCGCTCCCCGGTGGCCCACCCCTACCGCCCCCATCGACCGCTCCTCGCGCCGCGCCTGCCCCTCGTGCCTGAGGCGCGGAAGCCACCGCCGCGCCTCCCCGCCCCTGCGCGGAGGCTGGCCCCGAAGAGGCCCCCCCCGCGACGACGGTGGGCGGCAGGACGAGCGACGTGGGCAGACGTTCCGACTCAGAGCGGATGCACGCCTGGAGTGCCACGACGAGCTTGTCCACCTCGGGCGGCGGGTCCGCGGAGGGCAGCGCCCCGGACAGCAGGAGCACCGCGTCCGCGGCGTGCAGGAGCGCGTCGGCGGACGGCGCGGTGAGGGTGTAGCGGTGGGGCTCGGTGGCACGGACGAGCTCCTCCATCTCATGGACGAGCGCGTTGATGTCGTCGAAGCCCATCATCCGGGCCTCGCCCTTGAGGCCGTGCAGCTCGCGCAGCACGCCCCGTCCGGCCTCCGCGTTGTTCGCGCCGGTCTCCAGCTCCATCAACGACCGGTTGATGCGCTCCAGGCGCACCGTCACCAGGTCCCGGAACTGCTTGAGCAGGCGCTCGCTCGGGGTCACCCTCCATCCTCCCGAAGCGTCTCCTGGCCAATCTGGAAGCGCTCCACCACGCCGCGCAAATCCCTCGCCAGGACCAGCAGGTCCGTGTTGGCGGTGCTCACCTGCTTCGTGGCGTTGAGGCTCTGCTGGGTGATGCGGAGGATGTCCGCCATCGTCTCCGCGAGCTGATCCGTGCCCGTCTGCTGCTGCTGCGTCGCCAGCGAGATGCTGCGCACCGCGTCCGACGTCTGCCCGGCCAGGTCGACAATCTGCCGCAGCGACTCGGACACCTGCTGCGCCAGCGTGGTGCCCGTCTCCACCGCGCGCACGCCGCCCTCCGTCGCGGACACGGCGGCCGCGGAGGCCTCGCGCACCTCCTCGATGAGCCCCTCGATCTCCTTGGTGGACTCCAGCACGTTCTCCGCCAGCCGGCGCATCTCCGCGGCCACCAGCGAGAAGCCGCGCCCCACCTCGCCCGCCTTGGTGCCCTCCAGCTCCGCGTTCAGCGCCAGCAGGTCCGACTTGTCGGCCACGCCGTTGATGAACTCGACAATCTTGCCAATCTGCTGCACGCGCTTGTTCAGCCGCACCACCGCGGAGGCGATGGCCCCGTTGTCCTGGCGCATGCGCGCCATGGAGCCGAGGAAGGCCTCCGCGCTCCCCTGCCCCTGCTCCGCCGCCCCCAGCGTGCGGTGCGCAATCTCCGACACCGAGCCCGCGTTCTCCGCAATCTGCCGGGCCGAGCGCGCCAGCTCCTCCGTGGTGGCGCTCGTCTCGTCCAGCGAGCTGGCCTGCTCCGTGGCCCCCGCCTCGTAGCGTCCGGAGGTGGAGAGGATTTCCTCGGTGGTGGCCGAAATCTGCGCCCCGGCGCGCTGCAGCTGGGACATCACGTCCGCCAGGTGCGCCCGCATGGTGGTGAAGGCGGCGGACACGTCCCAGATTTCATCCTCGGCCGGCACCACGCGCGGGCTGGCCAGGTCGCCCTCGGCGATGCGCCGCGCCTCGCCGGACAGCTCGCGCAGGGGTCGGCCCAGCAGCGTGCCGCCCAGGTAGGCCGTGGTCAGCGCCAGGCCGAAGACGAGGATGACGAGCCCGCCGCCGGACGAGAGCGCCTGCATGCGCAGCGTGGCCGCCAGCGCCACCCGCGCGGCCACGTCCTGCTCCGCCATCAGCCTCACGAAGAAGTCGTGCCCCAGCGCCGAGGCGAGCCGGGCGGACAGCACCGCCGGCGTCACCACGGAGATGAAGGTGAAGGCCACCAGCCGCGCGCGAATCTCCGCCCGGCGGGGCATGGCCGCGATGAGCTGCGACGGCGACATGCCCAGCTCCGCCAGCCACAGCACCACCCGGCGGGAGCGGAGGATGACGAGGCAGTGCACCAGCAGCGAGGTGAGCGGCCCGAACAGCAGCCCCAGCCCGGCAATCTTCAGCGCCACCCCGCGCTCCACCCCGGCCACGCCCCACATGGCCAGCCCCAGCGAGACGGTGGTGAGCAGCCACATGCCCAGCGAGCCGAGGAAGGCCTCGTCCGGAGCCCGCGTCACCTCGGCCACCGCAGCGGCCAGCTTCTCCGGGGTGGAGGGCACGTCCCCGCGCTCCAGCCCGCGCAGGGTGCCCAGCCGGGTCAGCGCCACCATGGCGCCCAGGCCCAGGGCCACCGCCGTCAGCGTGCCGCCCAGCACCGCCAGCGACTCCAGCTGGAGCGCGTTCAGCTCGCTCGCCAGGGTGAGTGACGCGAAGTACAGGCTGAGCGCCGCCCCCATCAGGTTGGCCAGGGGAATGGGAAGCGTCAGGTGCCGGCTGAACGAGGCCCGCCGGGGACCGTTGCGCCCGCTCATGACTCCTCCCCCGCGCCCACGTGGAAGCGCTCCACCACCCGCTTCAAGTCCCGCGACAGCGAGGCCAGGTCCGCGTTGGCCGCGGCCATCTGCTTCGTCGCCGCCGAGTTCTGCTCGGTGACACGGAGGATGTCGCCCATGGCGGCGGCGAGCTGGTCCGTGCCCGTCTGCTGCTGCTGCGTCGCCAGCGAGATGCTGCGCACCGCGTGCGACGTCTGCCGCGCCAGCTCCAGGATGAGGCTCAGGCTCTCGTCCACCTGCGCCGCCAGCACCGTGCCCGCGTCCGTCGTCTTCAGCCCCGCCTCGGTGGCCATCACCGCCGCGTTGGTGGCGTCGCGAATCTCCTCGATGAGCTGCTCAATCGCCTTGGTGGAGCGGATGACGTTCTCCGCCAGCCGGCGCATCTCCGCGGCCACCAGCGAGAAGCCCCGCCCCACCTCGCCCGCCTTGGTGCCCTCCAGCTCCGCGTTCAGCGCCAGCAGGTCCGACTTGTCGGCAATCTCGTTGATGAACTCGACCACCTTGCCAATCTGCTGCACGCGCTTGTTGAGGCGGACCACGGCGTCGGCGATGGCCTGGTTGTCCTCCTTCATGCGCTGCATGGCGCCCAGGAAGGCGGCCGCGCCCCGCTGGCCCGTCTGCGCGGCACCGAAGGTCGTCTCGGCGATGGCGGACACGGACTCGGCGTTGCCGGCAATCTGCTGTGCCGAGCGCGCCAGCTCCTCCGTGGTGGCGCTCGTCACGTTGAGCGAGCTGGCCTGCTCGTCCGCGCCGGACTCCTGCTCACCCGACGTCGCCACCAGCTGCTCGGTGGTGGTGGAGATCTGGAGGCCCGCGCGCCGCAGCTGCGTGAGGGCCTGGCCCAGCTGGGCCTGCATCTGCGCGAAGGCGGCGGACGTGGCCCACACCTCGTCCTCCGCGGCGATGACGCGCGGCGGGCGCAGGTCACCCTGGGCGATGCGGGTGGCGTCTTCCGTGATGGAGCGCAGCGGCTCGGCGATGACGGTGCCGCCCAGGTAGGCGGTGAGCATCACCAGGATGGCGACCAGCGCCGCCACCGCCAGCCCGCTGCCGTCCTGGGCGCGCTCCACCGCCGCCTGCTGCAGCTCGGGCGAGGACGCCGCCACGATTTCGTCCATCGCGCGCACGGCCCGGGAGACGGCCGCATCGAGGATGAAGAGCGACGGGCTCAGCACCGCGATGGCGGTGAAGAGCACCATGCGCCGGCGGATGTGCATGCGCCGGGGCGGCGCCGTGGCCACCACCTCCAGCGGCGACAGCCCCTGCGCGGCGATGAGCTCCACGGCCTTGCGCCCGCGGCGCGCCACCAGCAGGTAGATGAGCAGCGCGCTCAGCGGCCCCAGGGACGCGCCCACCAGGACGATGCGCAGCCCCAGCGTCCAGGGCACGTCCGTGCGCAGGCCGAAGAGGCACGCCAGCACCAGCGAGCCGACCAGCCAGTTCTGGAGGACGAAGGTGAAGCACCGCTCCGGGAAGATGCGGGCCTCCAGCAGCGCGGTGCGCAGCGACTCCGACGAGGGCTGCTGCCGCCCCTCGCCCAGCGCGTACAGCACGCGCAGCGTGCGCCGGCCGTGCACGCCGATGAACCACAGCGAGATGGCCAGCGAGCCCAGCACCAGGAGCACCAGCGGACCCCAGGTCCCCTCCGGCACCGCGTCCGTGAGCCACCCGTGCAGCATCGCCAGGACGATGCCCACGCTGCTGCCCAGGAGCGCCGGGCGCGCCATCCACCGCGCCAGCCCGCGCAAGCCCTCCGGCGCCGTCATGCGGCCTCCCCGACGAGCCCCTGCAGGAAGCGCTCGAAGTCCACCAGCCCCACCAGGGGCCACAGCTTGCCCTGCACCTCGACGAAGCCCTGGAGGCTGCCGCCCGACGCACGCACCGCCACCGGAGGCGCGGGCAGCACCGGATGCGTCTCCGACTCGATTTCCAGCGTGTCCACGCCCACCGCCCCGCCCGTCGCGGAGACGAGCACCCGCGTGGCGCCCTCCGGAGCCTGGAAGGCGCGCCGGGCGGAGGCCGCGGCCCGGCCCGCCGGCGTGGAGATGGAGGCCACCTCGTGCGCATGGAAGGCCAGGCGGTGGGGCCCCGCATGACACAGGAGCATCCCCCGGACACGGCTGGGAGCGACCATGGCTTCAGGCCCCCTGGCTGAGGTGGTCGAAGAGGCCGTCGGGGTCGATGACGGCCACGTCCCGGGGGCCGCTCTTGGCGGGGCCGCGCAGGTGGACGTGGACGCCGGTGGGGCCCAGGGGCTCCAGCGCGCCCGTCACCGGGGAGACGCCGGCCACCGTGCTGGCCGTGAGGGCGAGGGTGCCGCGCGGCAGGCGCACCAGCACCGCCCGCCGCGAGGACTGACTGGCGCCTCCCACCAGCAGGCCCATGTCCACCACGGGGATGACCTCTCCCCGGTGGGCGAACACGCCAAGCAGGTGGGCAGGGGCACCGGGCACCCGCGTGAGCTCGGGGAAGGTAACGACCTCCGCCGCGCTCTCCGCGGGTACCGCGTACCAGCTGCTACCGCAGGCAAAGACGAGATACGACTGACGCGCTTCAGGCTCGTGGACGGCCATCGAGCGCGCAGCCTACCTCAGACTAGCGCTGGAACTCGACGCGGCGGTTTTCCGACCACGCCTCTTCGCTCGACGCGTTGGCGACGGGGCGGGTCTCACCATAACCCACCGTCTTCACCTGGTTGCTGGCCACGCCCAGGTCCGTCAGGTAGCGCTTCACGGCCGCCGCGCGGCGGTTGGACAGCTGGAGGTTGTACTCCTCCGTGCCACGCTCGTCCGCATGCCCGGCAAGCGTGAGGGGGCCCTGCTGACCCGTCTTCATGCAGTTGGCCAGGTCCGACAGGCGCTGCTGGGCCTCGGAGGACAGGGAGGACTCGTTGAAGCCGAAGCGAACGGGGCTCCAGTCGCAGCGGTCCGCGGCGGCCGTCACGCACTTGCCGGCCTGGCACTCCTGGCCCTCACCGCAGTCGGTGTTGGCGGAGCAGGTGTCCTGGGGCGCCTGGCAGCGGCCCGCCTGGCACTTGCCGCCACCGGGGCACGCCGTGTCGTCCTTGCACTGGGCCTCGGTGCAGGCGCCGGCCTCGCAGATGCGGCCGGTGCCACAGGCCGCGTCCGTGGTGCACTCGGGCGGCTTGGGAGCGCACTTGTTGGCCTGGCAGGTGAAGCCCTCCTTGCAGTTCGCGTCGGTCGCGCACTCCTGGCACGTGCCCTGGACGCAGACCTCGCCCTTCTCGGTGCAGGTCGAGTCGTCCTTGCAGTTGGGGTACGAAGGGGGGCAGCCGGTCAGCACGGCCATGGCGAGGGAGAGCCCCGCCCAAAGGGTAATCCGACGCATCATTCCTCCCGAATTCGTGAAAAACGAACGGATCAACACCCGCGCACGCGGGCAATTCGGGTCGCGTGTAGTCGCACTGGCGTGGCGAGTCAAAGCATTTGTCCCATCCGAGACACCCCCGGCCCGCTCCGAAACCCTTGAATCTCCAAATATTTTCCGTGAAATTGTCGCGTCCGCCAGCGAGTGGCCGCGCCCCGTGGCCCGCCGCCGGGAGCATCCGCCATGCCCGCCTCCGTCCTCATCGTCGATGACGAAAAGAACATCCTCCTCACCCTGAGTCAGTCGCTGCAGCTCGCGGGGTATCAGACGCACCTGGCCAGCAGCGGCCAGGTGGCGCTGGACGTGGTGAGCGCGCGGCCGGTGGACGCGGTGCTGATGGACGTGAAGATGCCGGACATGGACGGGCTGACGGCGCTGGCGCGGCTGACGGAGCTGCGGCCGGAGCTGCCCGTCATCATGATGTCCGGGCACGGGACGATTGATACGGCGGTGAAGGCGACGCAGCTGGGGGCCCGGGACTTCCTGGAGAAGCCCATTGCCCGCGAGCGGATGCTGGTGGCGCTGCGCAACGTGCTCAAGCACCAGGCGGCGATGGAGGAGCTGCAGGAGCTGCGGGCGCAGCTGGGGCGCTACGACATGGTGGGCAGCGGCCCGGCCATGCAGCGCATCTTCTCGCTCATCCAGCGCACGGCGCCTTCTGAAGGCCGGGTGCTGATCACGGGGGAGAACGGCACGGGCAAGGAGCTCATCGCGCGGGCGCTGCACCAGAACTCGAAGCGCAAGAACCAGCCGTTCGTGAAGCTCAACTGCGCGGCGGTGCCGCACGACCTCATCGAGAGCGAGCTGTTCGGCCACGAGAAGGGGGCCTTCACCGGCGCGGTGAGCGTGCGCCGGGGCAAGTTCGAGCTGGCCCACGAGGGCACGCTGTTCCTGGACGAGATTGGCGACATGCCGCAGGCCATGCAGGCCAAGCTCCTGCGGGTGCTCCAGGAGGGCGAGCTGGAGCGCGTGGGCGGGGCGGAGACGCTCAAGGTGGACGTGCGCGTCGTCGCGGCGACGAACAAGAACCTCGAGAAGGAGATTGCCGCCGGGCGCTTCCGCGAGGACCTGTACTACCGAATCAACGTCGTGCAGATCCACTCGCCGCCCCTGCGCGAGCGGCGCGAGGATTTGCCGGACCTCATCTCCACGTTCCTGAGCGAGGCGTGCGCGAAGAACGGGCGCCGGCCGCTGACCTTGTCACCGGACGCGCTGGCGGTGATGAGCGCGTATGACTACCCCGGCAACGTGCGCGAGCTGCGCAACCTGGTGGAGCGCCTGGCGATTCTGTGCGAGGGGCCGTTGGTGACTCGCACGGATGCGCTGGAGCTGCTGCCCCGGGGACGCAATGTGCCCCCGCCGGCTCCGGCTGAGGCGACCGCTTCAGTGGGTGCCCTGCCCGCTCCGGGTTCGGAGGCCGCGCTGGACCTGGCGGCCAACGTCCCCGCACCGGCCCTGGGAGCGCCCGCGCAGGCGGTGCCCGCGCCGGTACCGACGGGCTTCCGTCCCCGGGCAGACCGGACGTTCCGCGAGCAGGTGGAGGACGCGGAGCGGGACATCATCCAGTTCGTGCTCGCGCACACCCACGACAACGTCACCGAGGCGGCGCGGCTGCTCGACCTGGAGCGTGGGCACTTCTACAAGAAGATGAAGGCGCTGGGCCTGCGGCGGGGACAAGCGGAGTCGTAGGTGCACCCTGGCGGCGTTCGTACCTCACCACCAGCTCACATCGAGGAGGCGCGAAGCTGCGAGCAGGATGGCATCTTGCAACCCTGTCATGGCGCAGGGGGCCACTTGGTCATCCAGGGAAATGCATGACGAAAGGGGCGCGGACGTTCGAAGTATTGAGGGGAGCCCTGGTCGGGACACGCAAGGACGGCATCCAGAAAAGGAGCCGGCGGGCAGTACCCGTGCGCAGTGATGTAGTGGACGACCATCTCGGGGGCGATGAAGAGGTGCTCCGCGGATGGAATCCAGACGTTGCGCGCAGCGCCGGTACGAACGCCCTTCGGGCAGAACTGGCAGAAATGAGGCCCCGCTAAGGCAACAGGTGCCCAGGCGGTCCTCACGTGACGCTTCAAGGCCTCGATGTATTCGGGAGCCACGCTGCCCGTTGGGAACTCGTGCGCGACGTCGAGCCAGCCCACGGACCGCACACCGGGGCCTGCCCCCACCTGGCACTGCTCGCTCATGTCCGCGAAGTACATGGCGCTCCTTTCGGCCATCGCGGCCGTAGGGAGTAGCAGGTATCACGTTCTTCTTCCCCCCTGAGCGGCATTGGCGGCGGAGAGCAAGGCGGCACGGGCCTCGAGACGCTCGGCCAGGGATGTCTCAGGGATTGGGCACACGGAGGTCCGCAGCCCCACCGTCAGGCGCCTGCGCTGGGGAAGGCGTCGTCAGAAGCACGACCATCGCCGCCGCGAGCAGCGTGGCGCAGAGCAGTGCCGTGTGCGTCCAGGTCCAATGGTCCGTGACGCCCAGCCACAGGTAGAAGGCCCCCACGTGCGCTGCGTTCCAGCCCAGCCCCACGAGCAACTGAACGGAGCGGGAGCGGTGGGCGAGTGGACGTAGCAGCGCGATGCCCAGCGCCGAGAAGGCCGCGAGCTCCAGCACCATCTGCCCCATGCTGCCATTCGGATGCGCGTAGTAGGTGTCACAGCTTCCACCGCTCCACATCAACCCTCCCAGACAACAGAGCATGACGAGGTGGGGCAGCCACGCCGCCAGCGGGGCTTCACGCCTGCGCAGGCAGAGGGCGAACGCGAGGTTCGCCGCGAAGAGGAGGTTGAGCTTCGCGAAGAAGAAGATGTTGCTCTCACCCCAATCACAGCCCCCTTCCATGAAGAGGACCATCCCCTCGTCACACAGCGGCCCGGTAGGCAGGGTGAAGAGCAGGCCCGTGACGGTGGTCAGGGCGAGAACGAAGGGGACCAGGAGATATAGATGCAGGAGCCACGGCAGCGTCTGGTGCGCGCCGAGAAGAGCGTCCAGTTGGGAGCCCAGCGTCTTTCGCATCCGTGGGAGCCTACCCGCCGGGCCGTGGGAGAGTGAATGCAGGCCCTGCTGACGGAACCGCGGGTGCGACAGGCTCGCCCAGCGCAGGTCCGTCTCGCGGTCACACAGGTCCACGCCGATGGCCTCGATAGGCCGGCCGAGGAGCGGCACCTTGCCGACGCCTCCTCTTCGCCGCGTCCGGGATTGTGGGTAGGTTGGACCTGCCGCCGACGTGGCGGCCATGAGGTCCAGGGATGGAAAGGTTCGTCAGCCCGCAGGGTGTCATCTGCGAACTCGAGGTCCGTGGCACGCAGCTGCGCATCCGCACCGGGGCACGGCCCACGGATGAAGTGACCGAGGTCTATGCCTCCGGCTCCGACGCGCTCCTCGCCGCCGACTTCGTTCGCGAGCGCTGGGGGTCGGAGCGCTACAAGCCCCTCGACGCGCGTCCGTCGCTGCTCACCGGCGCGGCCCCGAGACCTCGTCCCGGCGGCTCGTTGCTCCTCGATGCTTCCGGCACGGTCGCTCGACGTGAGCCGCCCAGGCCGCTGCAGCGGCTCCAGGCTGCCGACCCCTGGGCCGGTGAGTCAAAGCTGGCGGCACTGGAGGGCAGCGGGCTGCTTCAAGTCCTTGAACGGCAGGAGGGTGCGCTCGTCTCCGCTCGGGTCCAGGTGAGCGCCCCCCTCGCCGGACCTCGCACGAGCCCGCTGAAGACGCTGCTCAAGGCCAGGGCCGCCCAGGCACTGCGCAGGCTGGTGGTCGAGGTTGGTCACGACGAGGACGACTTCGCCCGGGCGGTGAAGGTGCTGGGTTCGGGCGTGCCCGCGTCACTGACGTCGCTGACGCTCTGCGCGTTCGAGGTCGTCGAGGTCTTCTCGGCCACGCGAGGCGCTCCAGGCGCGGCGTATCCATCGCTCGGGTCGGTGCGACACCTCGCGCTCCAGGCCGGACGACTCGAGCTGGGGCGGCTCGCCCTGCCCGCGTTGCAGTCGCTCCACGTCCGGGCGGGCGGCCTGTCGCAGGAGGCGGTGAGCGCCGTCGTCGAGGCGGACTGGCCGGAGCTCGAGACACTCACGCTCTGGTTCGGCTCCGCGAAGTCCGGTGCCAATGTGGCCGCGCCCCAGCTGGCGCCGCTCTTCTCCGGCGAGCGCGTCCCGAAGCTGAAGCACCTGCGGCTCCAGGCCTGCGAGTTCGCCGACGAGGCAGTGGTCCTCCTCCTGGAAGCGCCGCTGCTGTCGCGCCTCGAGAGCGTGGACCTCTCATATGGGCTGCTCGGTGACGCGGGCGCGGGCGCGCTGCTCCACGCGGCGCCGAAACTCGGTGGGCTGCGGAGGCTGACCGTGCAGGAGTCGGCGGTGGGGCCCACGGCACGAGAGAGGCTCCGAGCCCTGGGTCCCCAGGTGAAGGTGGAGAACGGCGGGCATGGCCCGAACGATTCGGTGGACCACTTCGTGCCGAGCGCCGCGGAGAACGGGTTCGTCCACGTCCTCCACGTCGGCTGAACGCGACGGCCTGCTCAGTTCATGCAGTAGAAGGTCGTCTTGCCACCGTCCGTCGTGCAGGCTTCTCCCGAGGGAGAGTCCGGGCACCCACACGACTGGTTCGCGAGGCACTGGCTCCGGTCGGTGCACGGCTGCTCACAGGTGTCCTGGTCGACGTCGTGCGAGTCCTGGTGAACGCAGACCTGGCCGCTCACGCAGTCGGAGGAATCGTTGCATTCACCCTCGTTGCAACCCACGAAGGCGAGTGGAGCCAGAAGAAGAACGGCGAGTCGAAGCCTGCGAGTCATGTGCACTGCCCCTCCAAGGTGTTGTGGAGGGGATTGCAGCTGACATGCCATGGCGGCTGCCCGGTGCGCCCCAACTTCCGGGACTTCAACCACGACGCGGATGTCACGCGTTCCTGGGAGAAATCAGTGAGACACTGCGCCTGCCTGCTATGCCATGCCTGTCATACGCAGCAGCGCCGTCGTCGCCGCGGCAGCGACCACCACCACCACGAAGGGCAGCCGGAGCAGCGCCAGCGCCGCGCCCACCGCGACACCGGCTGGACGGGCCCAGCCGGCGAAGCCACCATTCGAGGTCAGCGCCGCCGTGGCCACCAGCGCGGACAGCAGCGCGATGGCCGACAAGGTCAGCAGCCGTTGCACCCGGGCGGACACCTGGATGCGCTGGCTCAGCAACGGCCCCGCGAGCCGGAAGGCGTACGTGCCAGCGGCGAGGATGAGGATGGGGAGCAGGGTCATCGCAGGGCCACCACCAGGGCGAGGAGCGCGAGCAGCACCGGCAGTCCCGCCGGCAGCAGCGGCGTCGTGGTGAGCGCGATGACGGCCCCCAGCAGCGCCACCCTGCGCGCCAGGGCCGCCGCGCGCACCGGCTCGCGGGCATCTACCCCCGCCACGTCCTCCCCTGCTTCCGCCTTCGGCTTCTCCCGCCGGGGCGCCATCAACGAGGGCAGCAGCAGCGCGAGCATTCCAGCGGGGAACGCCGCATCCAGCCCCAGCGCGTCCGGATTGCCCAGGGCCCGCCCCGCCATCGCGCCGATGACCACCCCGACATTCCACGCCACGAACAGCGTCCCACCGCAGAGCCAGTACGCCGCGCGCCGCCGCGCCGGGTCCTTCTGAGCCAGGGCGAAGGCCACCGACTCGTCCACCATCAGGTGTGTGCCCAGCAGCCGCATGGGCCAGCTCTTCCCCAGCACGTCCGCCACCACCAAGCCGAACGGCAGGTGCCGGGCGTTGAGCAGCAACCCCGCCAGCACCGCGGCCACGGGACTGCCGCCCCCGGCCACCACGCCCACCATCATGAACTGCGAGCCGCCGGCGAAGACCAGCAGCGACATCAGCGAGGCGAGCCAGACCGAGATGCCCGCAGCCACCGCGATGGCGCCAAAGGACACGCCGATGACTCCCGCCGCGGCGGAGATGGCCGCGACATCCCGGATGAGTGAACGGTCGAGGGTTCCCATCGCGGCGCATCTGCGTACGCCCACCTCCACACGTCAATGGAGAACGCGGCATCCAGGGACTGTCCGCGCCCCCCAACACCGGGACCGCCCCATGCCCCGGAGCGCCTGGTCACTTAAGTTCGACTTACCTGACTGCCTCACCTGCACAGGAAGAGTGGGCCCGTCCCGCACACCTTGGGCACTTCGGGGGCTGAACCCGTCACCCGGACGTGGGAGAGTCCGTCCTGTATGAGCACGGCCTCCATCCTCGGCATCGACTTCGGGACCACCAACACCTCGGCGGCCTTCTTCGACAAGACGGGCAAGCTTCGCGTCGTCCCCGTCACGGACAAGAGCTTCACCCTGCCCTCGGTGGTGTGGTTCCACGCAGCGGACAAGTCCATCGTCGGCCATGCGGCGCGGCGGCAGATCATCGACGACCCCCGCCACACCGTCTTCGGCGCCAAGCGCTTCCTGGGCCGCCGCTTCCAGTCCGAGTACGTCACCCAGCACAAGGACAAGTACGCCTTCGAGCTGGTGGAAGCCCCGGACGGCTACACCGCCGTGACGATGTACGGGAAGCAGACGTCGCTCACCGAGGTGGCCCACCTCATCATCAAGCAGATGCTCACCCTGGCGAACCACGCCGCCGGCGAGCCCTTCAAGGAGTGCGTGCTCACCGTCCCCGCCCACGCCAGCATCCGCCAGCGCGAGGCCGTGCGGCAGGCCGCGGAGCAGACCGGCCTCCAGGTCCGCGCCATCATCAACGAGCCCACCGCCGCCGCGCTCTACTACGCCAACCTGCGCAACCCCGAGCAGACCGTGATGGTCTTCGACCTCGGCGGCGGGACGTTCGACGCCACCCTGCTCGCCGTGCGCAACCGCGTGGTGCAGGTGCTCGCCACCGGTGGTGATGCCTTCCTCGGCGGCGCCAACTTCGACGAGCGCATCGTCGAGATGCTCGTGCAGGACTTCCAGGACAAGCACGGCATCAACCTGCGCGGCAACAAGGTGGTGATGCAGCGGCTCGTCTTCGCCGCCGAGTCCGCGAAGATGTCGCTGTCCCAGCGCGACGCCACCGTGCTGCGCGTGCCCTGCATCGCCCAGAAGGACGGCGGCTTCATCGACTTCGACTACACCCTCACCCGCAAGCAGCTCGAGGAGATGGTGTTCCAGCTCATCGAGCGCACGGCCTCGGCGTGCGACGACGTGCTGGAGCGCGCGAAGCTCAAGCCGGAGCAGATTGACGAGCTCGTCATGGTGGGTGGCCAGACGCGCATGCCCGTCATCCGCCAGCGCTTCGCGCACTTCAAGCGCCTGTCCTCGGAGAAGGAGGTCAACCCGGAGCTGGGCGTGGCCGTGGGCGCCGCCATCCTCGGGCGCAACCTGGCGCGCGGAATCACCGGGCTGTCGGACGTGGTGCCCATGTCCATCGGCATCATGGTGCCCGGCGGCGCCCAGCACGAGGTCATCCCCGCCAACACCCCCGTGCCCGCCACCAAGGCCATCACCCTGGAGCTGCCCCTCATCCCCGGCCCCCTCTCCGTGGTCCTCTTCGAGTCGCTCGATGCCACCACCGTGGACCGCGAGCTGCTGGGCAGCGTCCGCATCGACCTCGAATGGCGCACCACCCACAAGGGGCCCACCACCCTGGAGCTGCGCATGGGCCAGGACTTCGTCCTCAACGCCGCCCTCGTCTCCCCCAAGGGCGCCCGTCACCCGCTCACCATCACCGACCCCCGCGCCCCCCGGCGCGCCGCCTCGTAGGCCCTCAAGGCGGTCCGCACTGCAAACCGGTCGTTGACAGAGACCGGCTGCTCGGTTACTCCTTCTTGCGGTTTGTACCGCAGACCTGTCTGCACCGCTGGAGGCCCAGGCCATGAACGAGCAGCTCCGACGCATCCAGTTGGTGACGCGGTACTACGACTGGCTCCAGGGACTGCGCTTCCTGCCCATTGGGCTGATGTTGCTGGTGATGGCGGTCTTCCTTGCGTCGCTGCCGCTCGAGGGCGGCCGTCCGCCGAGGCTGAGCCTCACCGTGCTGGAGGTGGGGGGCCCGGTGGCCCTCGTCCTGTACTTCGTGCTGGGCTGGTACTACCGGCGCCGCTTCGGTGACGTGAAGCCGAGCGCCGCCACGCTGCAGACGCGCCGCCGCATGATGTGGACGTTCGTGCTGGCGGGCCTGGTGCTGTCGCAGGGCGTGGTGCTGGCCCTGGGCAGGAAGAGCGGCGAGCCGATGCCGGTGACGCTGGCGCTCGTGCTGGCCGCGGGCTCGCTGGTGGCCTACTGGGCGTGGATGGGACGCTTCGTGCCGCACTACCCGCCCATCGCGGGGGGCATGCTGCTGCTCGCGGGGGTGCATGGCCTGGGCTTCAACCCGCTGTGCACGCTGCTCCACCCGGGGAGCTCCGCGCTGGACTGGCGCTGCGAGATGGCCACCTTCCATGCGGTGTGGGGCCTGGTCATCGTCGCCCTCTCCGTGCTGGACCACCGGCTGCTGGTGCGGACGCTGCGGCCCCCGCACGCGGAGGAGCCCGACGCACAGCCGCCCTCCGAGCCCGGCGCACCGGGGCCCGAGGCCACGGGATGAAGGCGCCGTTCGAACAGCTGGCCGGATTGGACAGGCTCATCCACGAGCCCGCGCGGCTGGCCCTGCTCACCGCGCTGACCGCGTGCGAGAGCGCGGACTTCCTCTACCTGCAGGGGCTCACCGGCCTGTCCAAGGGCAACCTCTCCAGCCACCTGTCGAAGCTGGAGGAGGCGGGGCTCGTCTCCGTGGAGAAGCAGTTCAAGGGCAAGACGCCCCACACCGTGCTGCGCATCACCCCCACGGGACGCGAGGCGGTGGACCGCCACTGGGAGCAGTTGGAGAAGCTGCGCAGCAGCGCCCGGCGCTGGGTGCCCGAGGGCGGCACCGAGTAGCCCCGACGTCCTGAAGCCGTCCCCCTGAAACGCCACCACCGGCTCCGTGCGCCCGACGCCGGAAACCGGAGCGGGAGAGGTGTGCCCGCGCGGCCGTCCCACGCAGTCCCCCAAGGAGTCCCGACGTCATGATTGAAGCCCGGAAGCTGACGAAGCACTACGGGGCCGCCACCGCCGTGAAGGCGGTGAGCTTCACGGTGGCCCCGGGCGAGGTGGTGGGGCTGCTCGGCCCCAACGGCGCGGGGAAGACGACGCTGCTGCGCATGCTGGCCGGCGTGCTGACGCCCTCCGACGGGGAAGCCGTGGTGGCCGGCAGCAGCACGCTCACGGACCCGTTCGGGGTGAAGCGCCAGCTGGGCTTCCTGTCCGGGGACACCGCGCTGTCGCAGCGCCTGTCTCCGCGCGAGGTGCTCACCTTCTTCGGCGAGCTGCACGAGCTGCCGCGCGAGACGCTGCGCCGCCGCATCTCCGCGCTGGTGGCCGGCTTCGAGATGGAGGCCTTCGCGGACAAGCCCTGCGGGACGCTGTCGGCGGGGCAGAAGCAGCGGGCGAACCTGGCGCGCGCGTTCCTCCACGAGCCGCCCGCGCTCATCCTGGACGAGCCCACCACCGCGCTGGATGTGCTGAGCGGCCGCTTCCTGCTGGACGCCATCCGCGACGCGCGCACGGCGGGCCGGGCCATCCTCTTCTCCACGCACGTGCTGGGCGAGGCCGAGTACCTGTGCGACCGCGTGGTGCTGCTGCACCAGGGCCGGGTGCTGGACCACGGCCCCATCCCCGAGGTGTGCGCCCGCGCCGGCGCCCGCACCCTCACCGAGGCCTTCCTCCACCACCTCCCCTTCCGCACCGCCTGAGCCCGAGGCCCGCCATGCGCTTGTCCACCGCTTACACGATTCTCCGCCGCGACGTCCGCGAGTCCCTGCGCGACAAGCGGACCCTGCTGCTGCTGGTGCTGGTGCCCATGCTGCTCTACCCGCTGCTGATGGCGGGGGCCGCCGCGCTGACGGGCTCGTACAAGCACAAGCTGGAGGCAGAGCCCCTCCAGCTCGCCGTGTGGGGCCCCGTCCCCGCGTCCTTCCTGGCCTCGCTGGAGCAGCATGAGCGCGTGACGTGGGTGGAGCGCCGCGACGAGGCCCCCTCCCAGCCCGAGCCCGAGGCCCGCGCGCGCTTCGAGGGGAAGGAGGTCCAGGCCGTGCTCGTGGTGCACCGGGCGTCCGCTCCGGGCGCGGAGGACAACCTCGACGTGCGGCTCATCTTCGACTCGTCGCGCCCGGCCTCCTCGCACGCGCGGCGCCGGCTGGAGACGGCGCTCCAGCAGACGGCCACGGTGTCGCTGCGCGAGCGGCTGGCGACGGCCGCGCTGCCTCCCGCGCTCGCGGAGCCGGTGAAGCTCACCGCGCAGGACGTGAAGGCGCCGGGGGCGATGCTCGCGTGGGCGCTGCCCTACCTGCTGCTGTCGATGATGGTCCTGGCCGGCTTCTACCCGGCCCTGGACGTCACCGCCGGAGAGAAGGAGCGCGGCACGCTGCAGACGCTGCTGTGCGCGCCGGTGACACCGCTGGAGGTGGTGGCGGGCAAGTACGGCGCGGTGCTCCTCTTCACGATTGGCGGCACGCTGGCGAACCTGGCCGCCCTGGGGCTCACCTTCCTGCTGCTCGGGGGCGCGGAGGGCGTGAGCGTGAACCCCACGGCGCTGGCAGGCGCCTTCGCCGCGCTGGTGCCACTGGCCATGCTGGTGGCCGCGCTGCTGCTGGCGGTGGGGGTGATGGCGCGCAACTTCAAGGAGGGGCAGAACCTCCTGATGCCCGTGCTGCTGGCGGTGATGATGGCCGGCATGGCCAGCCAGCTTCCGAGCATCCAGCTCACCGCGGGGATGGCGCTGGTGCCGATACTCAACGTGGCCCTCCTGCTGCGCGAGCTGCTCACCGCCACCGTCAACGCGAGCGTCTTCAGCCTGGTGCTCGTGAGCAGCGCCGCGTGGAGCGTGGTGGGCATCCTCTTCGCGGCCCGCGTCTTCGAGAGCGAGCAGGTGCTGCTGTCCGGGGAGAAGCCCTGGCGTGACGTGTTCGGCCGGAAGGTGCGTCGCGGAGACCACCTGTCGCCCGGCGGCGCCCTGCTCTTCTGCGCGGTGGCCATGGTGCTCTATCTCTTCGCCGCCGTGCTGCTGATGAAGCACCTGCCGATGTGGGGGCTGCTCATCGTGCTCCAGGTGGGAGGCTTCCTCGGGCTCGCCGTGCTGTGGGCCTGGCGCTCGGGGGCGGACCTGCGCGAGGTGTTCTGGCTGCGGCTGCCCTCGGGCCGGGGCCTGCTGGCGGTGCTGATGCTGGCGCCCGGGGTGCTGGGGTTGCAGTCGCTGCTGCGCCGGGTGCTGGAGACGTCCTGGGTCCCCGGCACGGAGGAGTTCCTGCGCGGGCTGCAGAGCGTGATGGAGCAGAGCAACCGCTGGCCGCTGCCGCTGGCGCTCACGGTGCTCGCGCTGGTGCCCGCCCTCTGCGAGGAGGCCGCCTTCCGTGGCGTGGTGCTGACGGGGCTGTCGCGGACGGGCTCTCGGGTGGTGGCCGTGGTGGGCAGCGCGCTGGCCTTCGGACTGGTGCACATCCACCCGGCGCATGTGCTGCTCGCCGGGGTGGTGGGGCTGGTGCTCGGCCACGCCACGCTGCGCACGGGGTCGATGCTGGCGGGCGTGCTGCTCCACCTCTTCAACAACGGCGTCTCCGTCCTCCTCTCGCGCGCGGGAAGCACCCCGGCCTGGCTGGAGAGCTGGCCGGGCACCGTGGCGCTCTGTGGCGTGGGAGTGATGGGGCTGTGGGTGCTGCGCGGGATGAGTGGACCGGCCCTGCGCCAGGCGCCAACGCCGCTGGCCGGCAACGTCGCGCCCCAGCAGGGCTGACGCGTCATGCGCCGGGCGGACGCGCTCCTCTCCCCGGCGCGCTGCACTCCGGGCCCACCGTGAGGGCCCGGTGCGGCCCTCCTCAGCGCTTCTTTCGCGGCTTCACCAGCGAGCCCCAGGCCGCCATCGCGCAGTCGGCGACGGCCGTCATCGTCTCGAGCGTGGCGCCATCCCGGGACTGGATGGAGAGTCCTTGCAGGACGGTGGCGTAGAAGGCGGCCATGGCCGCGGTATCCGTGCCCGGTGGCAGCTCGCCTTCCGCGACGCCGCGGTCCAGCCGGCGCTGGATGTCGGTGGTGGAGCTTCGACGCAGCTCCGCGAGGAACTCCCGCACGCCCGCGCTCTCCGTCGAGCCGGCCACCGCGGCGAGCACGATCATGCAGCCCGGCGGAGTGCTGGGGCTGGCGTACTCCTTCACGTTGTCGCGCAGCATGGCCTCCACGGCCGCGCGCGCCGTGGGCGCCTCCCTCAGGGCCCGGTTCGTCGCTCCACCTTCGAGCAAGTCGTAGAACCGCACGGCCTCGCGAAACAGCTCCTCCTTCGAGCCGAACGCGGCATACAGGCTGGGCGCCTTGATGCCCATCGCCGCAGTGAGCTCGCTCAGGGACGTGCCCTCGTAGCCACGCTCCCAGAAGACCTGCATCGCCTGCCGCAGGGCGACCTCCCTGTCGAAGTCGCGCGGGCGGCCTCGCGTCGCCATCACCCGCTCCTTTCTATATCGCTCGTTAAATAATTTGGTTGCGGGCCCCAGACAACGCCATTACCCATTCTGTATCAATCGATACACAAATGGAGCGGACATGTCGGGACTGTCGGGCAGGGTGGCCCTGGTGACGGGAGGCAGTCGGGGAATCGGCGCGGCCATCGCGCGGCGGCTGGCCCGGGAGGGGGCCGACGTGGCGCTGACCTACGTGAGCGCTCCGGAGAAGGCGCAGGCGGTCATCCGGGACATCCAGGCGGCGGGCCGGCGGGGAATCGCCATCGCCGCCGACAGCGCGAGCCCGGAGGCGGTCATCCGGGCGGTGGAGGGGACGGTGGCGGAGTTGGGGCGGCTCGACATCCTCGTCAACAACGCGGGCATCTTCCCCAATGGGCCCCTGGAGGAGGTGACGCTCGAGGAGGTGGACCGGACGCTGGCCATCCACGTGCGCGCGGTGTTCGTCGCGGCGCAGGCGGCGGCACGGCACATGGGCAAGGGCGGGCGCATCATCAGCATCGGTACGTGCTTCTCGGACCGGGTGCCGGAGCCGGGCGTCACCCTCTACACGATGAGCAAGTCGGCGCTCACCGGCCTCACCCGGGGACTGGCCCGAGACCTCGGTACACGAGGCATCACCGCCAACGTCATCAACCCTGGTCCCATCGACACGGACATGAACCCGGCCAGCGCTCCGGGAGCGGAGGCGGGACTGACGCATCTCGCGGTGAAGCAGTTCGGTGAAGGGGAGGACATCGCCGCCACCGTGGCCCACCTCGCCGGAGAGAGCGGGCGCTTCATCACCGGCGCGTCCATCGCCGTCGACGGCGGCTTCTCGGCCTGAAGGGCGCACGGCCATGGCATGGCTCCTCCTCGTCGTCGCCGGACTGCTGGAGATTGTGTGGGCGCTCGCGCTGAAGCATGCGCAGGGGCTCACCCGGCTCGGGCCCAGCGTGCTGGGCATCAGCACCGCGGCGGTGAGCTTCGTGATGCTCTCTGCCGCGCTGAAGCACCTGCCCGTGGGCACTGCCTATGCGGTCTGGGTGGGCATCGGCGCGGCGGGGGTGGCGCTCGCCGGAATCGTCATGCTCGGGGAGAGCGCGTCGCTGCCCCGGCTGTCCTGCGTGGCGCTGATTCTCTCCGGGGTCATCGGACTGAAGCTCCTGGAGGAATGAGCCAGGGCGGAGCGCGGTCCCACCTCCTCTCCGGAAGGAGCGTTCCTTCCGGGAGGAGGGCAGCCCGGCTGTCACCCGCGGGCATCGTCCCGGAATGAGCGTTCCTTCCGCGAGCATGCCGCCCGGCGTCCCCCTTCGGACGGAGCGTCCCGCCGGAATGAGCGTTCCTTCCAGGGACATGTCGCCCCCGTCGAGGGTCATCTGGAATGAGCGTTCCTTCCAGGAGCATGCCGCCCCCGCCCCTGCCGAGCTCACTCCGGAATGAGCGTTCCTTCCGCGCCCGTCGCGCCCTGGCTCACCCCTCGGTGGCCACTCCGGAATGAGCGTTCCTTCCGGGAGTCCGCCGCTCCAGGTGCATGGGCAGGCCGCCCTTCGGTCGCAGGGTGATGAGCGGCTCGGGTGCCAGCACGTGGCCGGGCAGCCGCCTCGGCCGGAAGCGCTGGGCCACGGTGGCGAGGATGAGCTGGGCCTCCATCATCGCGAAGCCGTTGCCGATGCACTGGCGCGGCCCACCGCTGAACGGGAAGTACGCATACCGGGGCCGCTTCGCGGAGGCCTCCGGCGAGAAGCGCTCCGGGACGAACTCCTCCGGCCGCTCCCAGAAGTCCGGGTGGCGGTGGGTGACGTAGGGGCTGACGTCCACCCAGCTCCCCTTCGGAATCCGGAAGCCGCCGATGACGTCGTCCTCCTTCACCGCGCGGCTGTAGACGTACGCGGGCGGATAGAGCCGCATCGCCTCCTCCACCACCATGCGCGTGTAGCCCAGTCGCGGCACGTCCTCGGCCGTGGGCAAGCGCCCGCCCAGCACCGCGTCCAGCTCGCCGTGCAGCTTCGCCTCCACCTCCGGGTGCTGGTCCAGCAGCGCCCACACCCAGCTCATCGCCGTGGCCGTCGTCTCGTGGCCGGCAACGAGCATGGTGAGCACCTCGTCGCGAAGCTGCTCGTCTGTCATCGCCTCCCCGGTCTCCTCGTCCCGCGCCAGCATGAACATGGAGAGCAGGTCGCCCGAGTCCGCGCCGCTCCGGCGCCGCTCGGTGATGAGCTCCATCACCGTGCCCCGGAGCGTGCGCGAGGCCTCGCGGTACTCCCGGTCGTAGCGCGTGGGCAGCACCGGGGGCAGCAGGTGCAGGCCGCGGAACCGCTGCGTGGTCTGCTCGCTGAGCACGTTGAACGCTCGGCCCACCACCTCCGCCTTGTCGCCCAGCGCCGCGCCGAAGAGTGCCTCGCCGACGATGGTCAGCGTCAGCCGCATCATCTCCTCCACCATCACCACCGGCGCCCCGCGCGCGGCGGGCGCCTCCCAGCGCTCCAGCATGGCCGCCGTCGTCCGCGCCATTCCCTGGGCCATGGCGGAGATGCGCTGCCGGTGGAAGGCCGGCTGCGCCAGGCGCCGCTGCCGCAGCCAGAAGGAGCCCTGGCTCGTCAGCAGCCCGTTGCCGGCGATGCGGCTCACCAGCCGGTAGGAGAAGTGGTCCTTCGTGTAGTTGCCCACGTGCTCCTGCAGCACGTGGCGGACCCCATCGGGGTGGACGATGAGGTGTCCCGTCACCGGGCCGAACCGGTAGCGGACCACGTCCCCGTGCTGGCGCGCCGCCCCGAGCAGGAAGCCGAGCGTGTCGCGGCGGACCTGGGGAATCACGCCCAGCAGCAGGTGGCCTCGGGGGCCGGGAGCGATACGGGGAGCGGCGGTGTCCGGGGTACCCATCACGGTGGTCGTCATCGTAGGTCTCCTTGCGCCCCTACACATGCCGCGCCTGGACGCACGCCGCATTGACCGGCAGCGCCAACCCGTTGTCCGCCGCCGCCACCCTGGATTGCGACCCCGAGGGCCTTGGAGCCATGCTCCCCCGCCCCATGCGTCCCCAGGCGCTCCAGTCCTCCATCTTCCGCACGCTGTTCCGCGTCGGCGAGTCGCTCGGCATCGCCCGCGAGCGCCTGCTGGAGGCCACCGGTGAGAGCGAGGAGCGGCTGGCGGCCCCGGACACCCGTGTGCCCTACGAGGCGCTGCGCCGGGTCTGGGAGCTGCTCGTCTCCGTCGGGGGCGACCAGCCGCTCGGCGTGCGGCTGGCGCAGTTCCTGGAGCCCACCCACTTCGGCCTCGTGGGGTACGTGCTCGTCAACAGCCCCGACCTGCGTACGGCCCTGCTGCGGCACTGCCGCGTCTACGCGCTGCTGGACCCGCGCACCGCGTGGCGCACGCACGACACGCCCGCGGGGATGCGCGCCCAGTTGCACCTGCACCCCGACGACGCGTGGGCGGTGACGCTGCGACACCCCACCGAAGGGTTGCTGCTCAGCCTCGTGGCCACCGGCCGCGCCCTCACCGGCACGCACTGGAGCCCCCAGCGGGTCCGCCTCGCGCACCCGCGCCACGCGGCCTCCGCCGCCGTGGAGGACTTCCTCGGCGCTCCCGTCGAGTACGACGCCGGGGCCTACGTCATGGAGGCGGACGCGTCCATCCTCTCGCTGCCCATCCGCCATGCGGACATCGACCTGGGCAACCTCCTCCATGCCCGTGCCGAGGCCGCGCTCGCCGACGCGAAGTCCGCCGAGCAGCGCACCTGGAGCGAGCGCGTCACCGCGGCGCTCGCGGCCCAGCCTCGCACCGGGGAGCTGGGCCCCGCCGAAGCCGCCGCCCACCTCGCGGTGAGCGAGCGCACCCTCCAACGCCGCCTGCGCGAGGAGGGCGCCTCCTTCGCCGCGCTCGAGGACGCCGTGCGCCGCGAGCGCGCCTTCCAGCTCCTGCGCGACGGGCAGCTCGCCCAGTTCGAGATTGCCTTCCTGCTCGGATTCAGCGACCCCAGCGCCTTCACCCGCGCCTTCCGCCGCTGGAGCGGCCTCACGCCGCTGGCCTGGCAGAAGGCGAACGCCGCCCGGACGTCCCCCTGAACACGGGGGCCACACCCGACACGCAGCACCCCGCAAAGACAACGAGCGCCACCCGGGCCACGAGGGGCACGGGGGCGCTCGGCGTCACGTCCGTCGCGTCAGGCTACTTGTTGTAGCGGTACGCGCTGAACATCTGGTCCATGCGCGTGTCCTGGCCCGCCGTGAAGCGGTCCATGCAGGCGTCGTCGGTGTAGTCCATGAAGTTCTGGATGGGGTCCAGGCCCGTGCCGCTGCAGGTGTCGCGGCCCGTGGGGCAGCCGAAGGCGGCGCTGCGCTCGGCCGGGGTGTCGCTCACGGAGTCGCCCGTCTTGGCGCAGCCGCCCTGGAACGTGTGGTACAGGCCCATCCAGTGACCGACCTCGTGCGTGCCCGTGTCACCCAGGTTGTACGGGGCCGCCGAGCCGCCCGGCACCGAGGAGAAGAGGATGACCACGCCGTCATCCTTGGGCGCGCCGGCGTACCAGTTGGGGAAGGTCGCCCAGCCCAGCAGGCCGCCCGCGGGGTTGCAGCTGTAGATGTTGAGGTCGTCCGCCGTGCCCTGGCGGAGCGCCGTCTTCATCTGCGTCTCCACCGTGGTGTTGTCGCAGCTGTTGAACCAGCTGCTGTTGGTGGTGCGCGTCGTCTGCACCAGGTTGAACGTCCAGCCCCACGCCCGGTAGGCGTCGTTGAGGACGGTCATCTGGTCGTTGATCATCTGCGCCGTCAGGTCACCGTTGGAGACGCCGGTCCCCTGGTTGATGACGTGGAAGTAGACGTTGATGGCGCCGCCCGTCACGCTCGCGCCGCCGCCTCCGCCACCCGGCTTCTTCTGCGCCACCCGCTCCGAGAACTTCGACAGGTGGGCCTTGACCTCCAGCTCCTCCGCGTCCGTCAGCGGGCGCGTGCCGCAGCGCTCACCCGCACCGGGCTTCACCTTGGTCTGCGTGGCCTCCTGGGCGGTGGGCTCCGTCGGCGCGGGCTCCTCCTTCGAGACACAGGCAGTCGCCAGCACGCACGCGCTCAGCACACCGAATCGGGAGAGACTCTTCATTTCTTACGCCTCCAAGGCAGAAGGCGATGGGCCTCCACGGCCCGCCGCTGGAAACCATTATCGCATAATTGGTATCCAAGGTTTTCTGCCCGAGGCTCCTTTTTCCCGAAATACTGAACATCTCGCTCAGGCGGCCACACGCTCCACGCAGGCGGGGACGTCGTTGGTGGGGGAGTTGACCACCCGCGCCACCTCGTAGGCCTCCAGCGAGTCCCCGGAGAAGGGCACCAGCAGGGGCAGGAGCACCGCCGGGTCCTGGGGCTCGGGGCGCAGCCACAGCTCACGGGCCTCGGGCGCGAGGATGACGGGCATCCGGTCATGGATGGGCGACATCAGCGCATTGGGGCCGGTGGTGATGATGGTGCAGGTGTTGAGCACCTCGCCGGTGTCCGGCGCCGTCCACTCCTCCCACAGCCCGGCCAGGGCCAGCGCCTGACCGTCCTTGCGGTGGAAGTGGTACGGCGTCTTCGGCTTCGTGGACTGCTTCCACTCGTACCAGCCGTCCACCAGTACCAGGCAGCGCCGCTTCTTGAGGGCGGTGCGGAAGCTGGGCTTCTCCGCCACCGTCTCGCCGCGGGCGTTGATGAGCTTGCTGCCGATGCTCGGGTCCTTCGCCCACGAGGGGATGAGCCCCCAGCGGAAGGTGTCCAGCATGCGTGCGCCGTCGTTGATGACGACGGGCATCTGCTGGGTGGGACAGAGGTTGTAGCGGGGGCGCTCCACGGCGGCACGGATGCCGGCGAGGCCCAGCTCCGCTACGAGCTGATCAGGAGAGGTTCGGACGGTGACACGGCCACACATGGGGCGGAGTATCGCGCCGTCCGGCATGGAGCCCAAGCCGCGAGTTCGGGGAGTGCCAGGAAGCAGGCGGACGGGCGTCGCGGTAGACTGGCGGTATGAGCGACGACAGCCAGTCGAACTTCGGCAAGCCGGCGGAGGTGAAGAAGAACCCGAAGGTCTTCGGGGTGCCGGTGAAGATAGACCCGTACTCCTCCGTGCGGCCGGACCACCCCACCGGGGAGTTCGGCATGCCCGACGGCAAGAAGAAGCGCGACGACAAGCCGTTCGACCCGTTCGCCGTCGTCATCGAGTCCCCGAAGGGCGGAGGCTGAACACCGGACACCCGGGCCCGAAACCGGGTGCCCGGCCCGCGCGTCGTGGACTACAAGCCGCGCGCCATGACCCGGTCCACGCTGCTGTCCCTGTGTCTCGCCGCTCCGCTCCTCGCCTGCACGGAGCGCTCCGCCACAGCCGATGCCGGTGCGCCGCCCGCCAGCGCCGTGGTGACTGACGCAGGTGCCCCGGCGCCCGGCTCCGAGGCCGTCATGGACGCGGGCCCGGGGGACGCGGGAGCGTCGGCGGTGGGGATGTACCCGGCGGATGCGGGGAGCGGCGCGTGCTCGGCCTCCACGCTGACGCCCCGCGCCGAGCCGGCCCGGCCTCCGCTGCCGGCGCCCGTGGAGTCCATGCGCAGCCGCATCATCGCCGCCGCCGTCGCGTGTGACTACGCGGCGCTGGCCACGCTGGCGGACGAGCAGGGCAAGTCGGTGCGCTTCAGCTTCGGCGACGCCACCGACGCGGCGGCGTACTGGCGCGAGGCGGAGCAGCAGGGAGAGCCCGTGCTGGCGCGGATGGTCGGGGTGCTCCAGCGCCCGTACGCGCGGCAGGAGGGGCTCTACTACTGGCCCGCGGTCCACGTCACGGGCGCGAAGAAGGACTGGCAGGCGCTGCAGGGCCTCTACCCGGCGGAGCAGCTCGAGGCGATGCAGGAGGGCGGCTCGGGCTACCTCGGCCTGCGCCTGGGCATCTCTCCCAAGGGAGACTGGCAGCTCGCCGTGGCGGGGGACTGACGCGGCGCCACCACTGGCCGCGCCAGGACTCCCATTCGCAGCACGCGGCCCACCACTGGCGGCATGGCACGGCGGAGGGCCTTCGCACCGCCCCATCCTGCGGCCATGCGAAGAACCGCCCTGCTTCCGCTCGTCGTCCTCGTGCTGCTCGCCCTGCCCTCCTTCTCCGCCGGAGACCCGGCCCGCGAGCGCGTCCGCGCGGCGACGGAGGCGATGGGCGGCGAGGCCCGGCTCCGGGCGCTCTCCAGCCTGCGCATCCAGGGCATCGGCCACTGGAACCTGATGGAGCAGTCCGAGCGCCCTTCCCCGCCCTGGCTCGTCGTCTACGAGCAGGTGGAGGAGCTGAGGGTCCCGGCCCGCCACCGCCTGCGACAGAAGACCGAGGGCCGGGGCTCCGCGGGGATGGAGGCCTGGAAGCCGATGGTCATGGGGATGGACGGGGACGTGGTGGCCATGGAGCGCGAGGGGCAGATGCGTCCCGCCAGCGGCGCGCAGCTCCAGGACATGCGCGAGCGGCTCGACTTCGCACCCGAGCGCGTGCTGCTCATCGCCCTGGATGCGGCCGACCTGCGCGCCGCGCCGGACACGGTGCTCCAGGACGTGCCGCACCACGTGGTGACCTTCCGGCATGGGAGCGCGACGGTGCGCCTCTTCCTCAATGCGCACACCCGGCTGCCCACCCTGGTGGAGTCGGAGGACGCGCATCCGGCCGACCTCTTCTGGAACATCTGGGGCGACGTGAAGACGCGGCTCTTCTTCCAGTCCTGGTCGCTGGAGCCCGGCGGGCTGCGCTACCCGCGGCACTGGGAGTGGGAGCGCAACGGCCACTCCTACCACTCCTTCACCGTGACGAAGCTGGAGCTGGACGTGCCGGTGTCCGACGCGGACCTCGCCATCCCGGAGGACGTGCGGAAGGCCTTCGACGCGCGGCGCACCGCCACGGCGGATGACCTGCCGCTGGGCCACCCGAGTCGCCCCGCCGCCGAGCTCGCTCCCGGCGTGGTGCACCTGCCGGGCCGCTGGGACGTGGCGCTGGTGAAGCAGGACGACGGGCTGGTGGTGCTGGAGGCGCCCATCGCCTCGGGCTACTCGGCGCGTGTGCTGGAGGAGGCCTCGAAGCGCTTTCCCGGTGTGAAGGTGAAGGCGGTGGTGTCCACGAGTGATGCCTGGCCGCACGTGGGGGGCCTGCGTGAGTACGCGGCACGGGGCATCCCGCTCCAGGTGCTGGACCTCAACCGCCCGCTGGTGGAGCGGCTGCTGAAGGCGCCCCGGACGCGGGTGCCGGATGCGCTCGCGAAGGCGCCCCGCGCCGCGAAGCTCCAGGCCGTGGGCCGGCGCACGTTGCTCGGCACCGGGAAGAACCGGGTGGAGCTGATACCGGTGCGCACCGAGACGGGCGAGCGCATGCTCTTCGCGTGGCTGCCGGAGCAACGCCTGCTCTACACCAGCGACCTGGTGCAGCCAGTGCCGGGCGGCGCGTTCTTCAACGTGCAGCAGGTGGCCGAGGTGCTGGAGGTGGCCACGCGGGAGAAGCTGGACGTGGCGCGAGTGTTCGGCATGCACCTGGATGCCACGGAGTGGACGGCGCTCACCACGGCTGTCGAGAAGGCTCGCGCTCCCGTCACGAAGGCCACGCCCTGAGCGGGGCTACCGGGCCCGGCCCAGCCGGCGCTCCAGGTGCTCGCGGCGGCTCCGGCTCACCCGGAGCCGCTGTCCCGTGCCCAGCACGACCACCAGCTCCGTGGGCGAAGCCTGGTGCAGCTCACGGATGCGCTCCACGTTGACGATGGCCGAGCGGTGGATGCGCACGAAGCGCTCCGGGTCCAGCCGGGCCTCCAGCGCCGCCAGGCTTTCACGCATGAGGTGCTCCTCGCCTCCCACGTGCAGCGTGACGCAGTAGTCCTCGGCTTCAATCCAGTCGATGTCCGCCACCGGTACGAGCACCGAGCGGGCGCCCACCTTCACCAGCAGCCGCTCTCCGCGCTCCACCGTGGGCGCGGGCCGGGCCGGCACGTCGGCGGCGGGAGCGGCCCCCGGCGCACGGGGGCTCCCGGTGTCGGCGAGCAGGTCCGCGAGCCGCCGGCCCAGCTCCACCGCCTCACCCTGGCGAAGACGTTGCCGCGCGCGGTGCAGGGCCTCGTCGAAGCGCTCGTCCGCGAAGGGCTTCACCAGGTAGTCCACCGCGTGCGCGTCGAAGGCGCGCACCGCGAAGGTGTCGTACGCGGTGATGAAGATGACGGCGGGCATGTCGGCCACGCCGACTTCGCGGATGACGCCGAAGCCGTCCAGCTCCGGCATCTGCACGTCGAGCAGCACCAGGTGCGGCCGCAGCTCGCGGATGGCGGCCACCGCCTCGCGCCCATCGCGGCACTCCCCGCACACCCCCACGTCCGCGTGACGCGCCAGGGCGCTTCGCAGGCCCCGTCGGGCCAGCGGCTCGTCATCCACCAGCAGGACGCGCAGCTCAGCCATGCGTGAGCACCTCCGGTGCGTCCGGGGCTGTCAGGCGCAGGGACGGCAGTGCGCACAGCTCAGCCATGCGCGAGCACCTCTGGTGCACCCATGGCTGCCAGGCACAGCGGCAGCAGGGCATTCAGCTCAGCCATGCGCGAGCACCTCCGCCGCATCTGGGGCCATCATGCGCAGCGGCAGCAGGACGGTGGCAACGGTGCCGGTGCTCCCAGACCGATTGGCCACGCTGACGCGCCCGGCATCCCCATAGAGCTGGCCCAGCCGGGCCCGCGTGTTGGACAGGCCGATGCCTGGCCCGCGCTCCAGCTCGAAGCCCGCCGGCAGCCCCGGTCCATCGTCCTCCACCACCAGCACCAACATATCCCCCTGACGCCGGGCGCGGATGAGCAGGTCCCCCGCCGCCGAGCGCTGGGATATCCCGTGGCGGATGGCGTTCTCCACCAGCGGCTGGAGCACCAGGTGGGGCACGCGCGCGTCCAGCACGCCCGCGTCCACGTCCCACACCACGCGCAGCCGGTCCTGGAACCGGAGCTGCTGGATTTCGAGGTAGCGCGACAGCACGGCCACTTCTTCACGCAGGGGGACTTCCTGCGTGGCGCCCTGCTGGAGCAGCTGACGGAGGATGTCGCTGAGCAGCACGAGCATGCGGGCCGCGGTGTCCGTCTCCTTCTCACGCACCAGCACGACGATGGCGTTGAGGGTGTTGAAGAGGAAGTGCGGGTGGAGCTGCGTCTGCAGCGCCTGCAGCCGGGCCTCGGCGAGCTGCACGGCGAGCGCGGCGGCCTGACGCTCGTTCTCCCGCGCGCGCCGCTGCGAGTCCACCGCGTGCGCCACGCCCAGCACCGCGGCATACGTCATGGCCGTCATGGGCAGCCACCCCAGCCAGAAGCGCAGCATCAGCAGGGCCAGCGGCGTGGCGGACGCCGACGGCTGGAATGCCACATGGGACAGCGTGTACACGCCCCCGAACAGCGCCCCCACGCCAAGACACATGGCCAGGTGCGCCCCCACGGCGCGGGCCTCCAGCGGGCGACCCAGGCGCAGCCGGCGGGAGAGGTGCACGACGGCGGGCGTGGCGGGCACCCACACGTACCAGGCGGGCAACTGCGAGACGAACGCGCGCCACAGCGCCAGCGGCTGGGGCCCGGAGCGGCTGAAGAAGTACGTCTCCAGCGCGGCGAGCGTCGCGGGCACGGTCCACACCGCGCCCAGCCACGCCCACCGTCGCCAGGGAGCAGCCGGTGCTTTCTGCATTGGGGACACGATGCCCTGGAGCCTACTCCAGCGCGAACCTTGGTTCCGAGGCCAGGCTGTGGCAGATACGGCGCCCGCCCCCCCGAACAGTCGAGTGAAGCTCCACCATGGAACTCATCAACATCCGTTGCATCAACAGGCTGCTCGCGGCAGGGCTCGCATTGCTGTTGAGCTCATGCGGCGGCACTCGCCATGCCGCACCTTCACGCGCCGATGAGCTCGCCGGCTTCGTGCTCATCATTGAGAAGCACCAGATGGTCGAATCCGCCACGCTTGGCACCGCGCCTCCGAGTTCGACCTGTCGCGGTACGACCTCCACTCCAGCATTCATGGTGCGGGTGGAGGCATCCTGTTGGCTTCATCCCGCCCGCGGGACTGCGACCAGGAACATATCGACTGCTTCCGGAGCTGCATGAAGCGCAGGCTTCCGTCCTATCTGAACCACGTCAAGCGCGGAGACGGCAGCAAGAATGGCTACTGCGCCGGAGAGTGCCTGTCGCAATACCAGGACTGCCTCAAGCTGCAGCAAACACGAGCGCTGGAGTTCAACGGTACGAACGAGGCGGTCGACTGGCTGAAACAACACCGCACGGAGCTCCTCGTCGGAACGGTCATCGTCATCGCGGGTGTTGCTTTCGTGACCCTCTCGGCTGGCGCGGGACTGGTTGTCCTGGCCCCTGTCGTGCTCGTTGCCGGTTGAACAAGGATGGCCACTTCACGGCGCGATGGAGCTCCCGCATGACTCCCAATCTCATCCAGAGCACCCTGGCCATGCTCCGCGAGGTGGAGCGGCATGCATCCACCGCAGAGCAGCTCGATGCAATTCAAGCAACCAAGCCCCTCCTGCACTTCATCTTGGAGAGAGGCGAGTCAGGTGAGTTCGCAGCGTTCATCGAGCATTTCGACACCGCGCCCCTGACTGCCCTGCTCTCCTTCTCCACCCGGACAGAAGCAGACGACTGGCTGCTCAATCACCCCGCCCCGCCTCACGGCGCCATCATCCGGGCGGCGAATGACCTCTACACCGTCGTCGATGCACGTGCCCTGAATCAGCGGACACTGCTCCACCTTCCCTCAACAGACGAGGCCACAGGTCTGGATGGCTCTGAAGAGGAGCAAGAAGTCAGGGAGGAGGCTCCCCCTCCAGCGCCACGTCCCGGAGCGAGGTTCAGCCTCTTCGACCACTACAAGTGGGCCTGCTACTACCTCTCTGCATTGGAGAAGCGGCTGTCCTCACCCCAGCACCTCGAGGCCATCAGGACCGCCAGGCTCGCATTCGATTTCGTGATGCGAATGGGGGAGGAGCATGGCTTCGAGGACTACGTGGGGAGCATCCGCTCCGCCAGAGCCGCCCCCCCCTTCAGGTCCTTCGCGAGGCAGGAGGACGCAGACACCTGGCTGGACGCCCAACCCGAGCCTCCACCTTCGGTGGTGGTCGCCGTCGGGAATGAGCTCTACGCCGTGGGTTACAATCGCCGCGGAAGACGGCGTGTGCTGACCCGTATCCCCACGAACCAAGAACTGGCTGCCGGAGAGCTCTGACAGGTAGCGCCATTCCAGCCTGTGAAGACGGAGCTGCCTACGTCGGCAGCTTGATTCCGGACAGGCGCTGGAACAACTCCACCGCGAAGCCGTCCGTCATCCCGGAGATGTAGTCCGTGACGCACAGCAGCCGCTGGTACTTCGACAGCCGCTCAATCGCCACGTCGCGCTCGGGCGGCTTCTTCTGGTCCTCCTCGGCGAACTCCGGCCGCTGGAAGGACTCCATGGGCAGCAGCTGGCGCAGCTTGCGCTCCTCGCGGTTGGGCCGGTCCGTCACCACCGCCGAGGCGAACATGTCCAGCAGGCCGCCCAGCGTCTTGAAGCCCGCGCTCTCGATTTGCAGCACCCGCTCGCTCTCGTAGCCCTGGCGCCGGGTGATGCGCTTGATTTCGTCGAGCTGCCCGCGCACGTCCGGATGCGCCGACACCAGCGGCGTCTCCCACTCGCCCTGCTCCATCTCCTCCGCGTGCTCCAGGAACACCTTCACGCAGGCCGGAATCAGCATGCCGATGGCCCGCGCTCGCGCCTGCGCCATGCGCGTCTCCAGGTGCGAGGGCGGAGGCCGGACCGGCTTGCCCGCGGGCGCCGGGGGTGGCGGCAGCACCGCCTCCAGCAGCTCACACGCCTGCTTCAGCGGCACCAGGCCCAGCTTCGCAGAGTCCTCCAGGTCGATGACCGCGTAGCAGATGTCGTCCGCCGCCTCGACGAGGAAGGCCAGCGGGTGGCGGGAGAACACGCCAGGCTCGCGCTCCCGCAGCCCCAGCTTCTGGAACGCCTCCACCGCCAGCTTCTGGTCGTCCTGGAAGTAACCGAACTTCTTCTCCGACACGCGCCCCTTCACCGGCGTCCGCCCGTCGGGCAGCACCGAGGGACGCGGGTACTTGCTCATCGCCCCCAGCGTCGCCGCCGTGTAGCGCAGCCCTCCCCACCGCTCCCGCGACTGGAGCCTCGTGAGGATGCGCAGGCCCTGCGCGTTGCCCTCGAAGCTCTGCAGGTCCTTCCACTCCGCCGGCTCGCGGAAGGGGCTCGGGCGCTCCGTCCCCGGCGGCGCCAGCCGCTGCTCCACCCAGTGTTGAATCGCCGCCTCACCCGAGTGGCCGAAGGGCGGGTTGCCGATGTCGTGCGCCAGGCATGCCGCCGCGACGATGGTGCCCAGGTGCGAGGGGTCCACCTCCACGCCCTGCTCACGCGACAGGTGGCGCCCGGCCAGCTGACCCAGCGAGCGCCCCACGCAGGAGGCCTCGATGCTGTGGGTCAGCCGCGTGCGCGTGTAGTCGCTCGTGGACAGCGGGAAGACCTGCGTCTTGTCGTGCAGGCAGCGGAACTCGCTGGAGAAGACGATGCGGTCGTAGTCCTGGTCATACGGCGTGCGCTCGTCCGGGAGGATGCGCTCGTCCGGCGGTGGCGCGGCCCTCTCCGGTGCGCCCTCCTTCGGTGTGGGCGTGCCCACCCGGTGAGGAGAGAGGAGCTGCCGCCACCTGTCCGTTCGATTGCTGCTGACCACGACGACCTCACTGTGCGGACCGACCCGACCGCCCATGCTGCTCCCGCCCCCGGCCGAGGCAAGTTTTCCCGGGCACCTGCCCGGGCGCACCGTCCACCGGACGAACAGCCGGGCCCCGCGCCGCATGCTCCGGGGACTTCACCGCGCTGGACGTGGAGGGCGCCCCTGGGCAGCCTAGTGCGCCGTTCCACTTCGAACCCGAGGAGTTCTCCATATGAAGCTCAAGGCCCTGTGCCTCGCCGTGTCGCTGCTGGCCATCCCCGGGGTGGCCGCCGCGCAGAGCCCGTTTGATACCATCAAGAAGACCGCCGGTGACGCCGGCAAGGGCGCCGTCGAGAAGCGCGTCAACACCAAGCTGATGGACGAGGGCAAGAAGAACCAGTGCAGCTTCAAGACGGGCACCGCCGAGCTGGACCCCGGCTGCGACGCCAAGCTCAAGAAGCTGGCCAATGCCCTCATCGACGCCAAGAAGCAGCTCGATGGCGCGGGCATCAAGAGCTACAAGTTCGAGGTCTCCGGCCACACCGACTCCTCCGGTGATGCCGCGAAGAACAAGAAGCTCAGCGAGCAGCGCGCGGAGACCATCGTCAAGGAGCTCGCGTCGCGCGGCGTGCCCCGCTCGGAGATCATCGCCGTGGGCCACGGCTCCGAGAAGCCCCTGGTGAAGCCGGACGACACGGCGGCCAAGAAGGCGAAGAACCGCCGCTACGAGCTCCAGGTCCGCCTGTAGCCCTCAGCGTCCCACCGCGGCCACGGGGCCTACCCCGCCCCTGGCCGCGGGCTCCAGCACCGCGTCCGTGTCGCCGCGCGGCAGCTCCTTCGCCGCCGGGATGAAGGTCATCGCGCGCTCGGCCAGCGCCGTAATCGTGAGCGACGGGTTGACGCCGGGGTTGGCGGAGATGGCCGAGCCGTCCACCACGTACAGCCCGTCGTAGCCGAAGACGCGGTGGCGGTGGTCGATGACGCCCGTCCCGGCCGAGTCCCCCATGCAGCACCCGCCCAGGATGTGCGCGGTGGTGGGGATGCCCAGCAGCGTCTCGCTCACCATCGTCATCGGGTAGCCGTCCAGCTTGTCCGACACGCGCTTCGCCAGGTCGAACGCCTCGGGCATGTTGGACGTGGGCGCGGGCCCCTCCTGCAGCCCCGTCGTCACGCCCTTGCGCAGCCCCGTCGTCAAGCCGCGCCCGCGCCGCATGCGCAGGTGGCCTTCCAGCGTGCGCATGTAGAGCAGAATCATGGTCCGCTTCGCAAAGTCCGGGACGAACCACGCCTTGAGGAAGCGCACCGGATGGCGCGCCAGCATGCCGAACAGCCGCGCCAGCCGGGCGAACATCGTCGCCCCGGACACCTGCGGCGCCATCAGCAGCCGGAAGAAGCCCGAGCCCTCCGAGTAGCGCACCGGCTCCAGGTGGGAGCGCGCGTCGGTGTGCAGGATGGAGCCGATGGCGATGCCCTTGGACAGGTCCAGCTCCTTGCGCCCGCTGACGACGCCGACGAGCGCCTCCGAGTTGGTGCGCACGCCGTCACCCAGCCGCTCGGACAGCCGCGGCAGCCCGTCCGGGTGCTCCTTCAGCTTCAGCAAGAGGTCCATCGTCCCCAGCACGCCGCCGGCGAAGATGACGTTGCGCGCGGTGAAGCGCAGCTTCTCGCGGAAGAAGCGCCGGGCGCCGCGCAGCGCCTCCACCTCGTAGCCGCCGTCGGGCAGCGGGCGCACCCAGGTGACTTCCGTGTCCGCGTGGAGCGTGAGGCCGCGCTGCTCCGCCAGGTACAGGTAGTTCTTGTCGAGCGTGTTCTTGGCGTTGTGCCGGCAGCCGAGCATGCAGCCGCCGCACGAGTTGCAGCCGGTGCGCTCGGGGCCCTGGCCGTTGAAGTAGGGGTCCTTCACGGTGACGCCGGGCTCGCCGAAGTAGACGGCCACGGTGGTGGGCTGGAAGTCGGTGCGTCCCAGGTCCTCGCCCACCTCCTTGAGCACCTTGTCCGGGAAGGTGTTGAGCGGGTTGACGGTGGCGCCCAGCATCCGCCGCGCGGTGGCGTAGTGCGGCGCCAGCTCCTCCTTCCACCCGGCGAGATGGCCCCAGGAGGAGGACTGGAAGAAGTCGTCCTTCGGGATGGGCAGCGTGTTGGCGTAGACGAGCGAGCCGCCGCCCACGCCCACCCCGGACATCACGGTGACGTGGCGGAAGAAGGTCATCTTGAACAGGCCCCGCCAGCCGAGCTGCGGCATCCACAGCCAGCGCCTGAGGTCCCAGTTCGTCTTCGGGAAGTCCGGCGCGCGCAGGCGGCGCCCCTTCTCGAGCACCGCCACGCGGTAGCCCTTCTCCGTCAGCCGCAGCGCGCTCACGCTGCCGCCAAACCCCGAGCCGATGATGAGCCAGTCGAAGTCCATGACCGTCCGTCCTCCCAACCCATGCCGGCACCGCGCGTTCGGCGCCAGGCGGGCCCCACTCTACGTCAGAGTCCGAGCCTGTCCGGAGGTGACGGCAGAGGCCAGCCTGGTGCCGGGTCGCCTGCCCCCACCCCCGGTGTACGGACGTCCCCTGCCCTTCACGCCCTCCGGGCTCAGCGGGCCTCGGCGGGGCCCAGCAGGCGGGCCACGGCGTGGAGCACCGAGGCCGCGGTGGCCGGGCTCTTCACGTACGCCGCGGGGTTGAGGTTCGTCAGCCGGCCCACCAGGGAATCCGGCCCGCTCACGTTGACCATGACGACCCGCGCCCCCAGCCGGCCCGCGGCCCGGAGCACGTCCAGGGCCGAGCCCGTATCCACGACGATGATGGGCGCCGGCTTGTCCGTCTCCGTCACCACCCGGACGCCCTGCTGGGTGAAGAGCTCCGTGACGAGCGTCATCAGCCGCGTGTCCGTCAGCCGCACCAGCACCATCGGCCGCGTGTCCACCTCCTGCGCCTCCGCGGCCTGGGGCGCGGGCGCCTTACCCAGCTCGCGCACGTCCGTCTTCAGCAGCGCCACCACGTCCGTCTTCAGGACGCTGCGCACCCGCTTGAGCAGCGAGGCGTCCGCCGTGAGGAACGCCTTCAGCCGCCGCTCGCCCTCGGCGGGAAGCTGGGTGAAGGCCACGCCCATCCCGTCCTCGCGCGACCAGGCCACCTGGCCGAACGCTTGAAGTGGCTGGGGCGCGTCCGGAAGCGTGATTCGCAGCTCCAGCGTGCTGCCCACCGGCAGCGGCCGCGACGTCCGGATGGCCAGGCCGCCCGCGCCGATGTTCTTGCTGTACGCGCGCACCACGTCGTCCTGCGTGGCGAAGGTGAGCTCCAGCACCGCATCCGCGCGCGCGGGCCGGGCGGGCTGCCCGCTCCCGGGCGCCGGCAGCGCGCCCAGCTCCAGCAGCACGTCACGCAGCAGCTCCAGGCGCTGCTCCTGCTCCGGGCTCAGGGGTTGGCGCTTCTGCTGCTCCTGGAGAGCGTTGTACTCGTCCAAGGCGCTGGCGCTGTTTCGTCCCATCCATGTCCCCCGGTGAGGAGCGAACTGTACCGCTCCCAACCCCCGGATGGGCCCATCACGCACTGCGCCAGCCTCCCAGGTCGCACACCATCCGGGCCCCCTGGACTGTTCTCTACTTCACATTCCCTTTAAAGCCATTTATTTTAGGAATTCCTGGAAAGCAGGATACGGACGCCCGCCATGTCCCCCCTCTCGCAAGCTCTCGCGGGCTGCCGTGCAGCACCCTGGTCCCCTTGGAGGAGTGATGCGCTTGAAGAGACTGTTGCCCGCCCTGATGTTGCTGAGCACCACGCCGGCCCTCGCCGAGAAGTCCCCGGCCTCGCTGAAGAAGGACCCGGAGCTCTGGGTCACCCTCGGCACCGACACAGTGGAGTCGGTCCGCGAGTCGTTCCGCAGCGTGGGCTGGGAGGAGCCCACGCAGGAGTTGGTGAAGGGCGAGGCCACGATGTTCCGCGTTCGCGAGTCGCAGCTGGAGAAGCTGGCGACGCTCATGCACGAGAAGTTCAACCGGTGCGCGGGCTTCATGACGTACGAGACGCGGGACGAGGCCATCGCCTCGCTGACGCCCGCGCCCGCGCTGGCGACGCAGAACCTCGTCACCTACACGCTCGACAACGCCGCGACGGCCACCGCGCTGATGAGCTCGATGACGGAGGCCAACGTCCGCAGCACCATCACCCTGCTGGCGGGCTACACGACGCGCTACTACACGTCGACCACGGGTGTGAACGCGGTCAACGCGCTGCGCAGCAAGTGGCAGGGCTTCATCCCGGCCGGGCGCACCGACGCCAGCGTGGCGCTGTTCACCCACGCCGCCTGGGCCCAGCCGTCCGTCATCTTCACCATCCGCGGCAGCACCCTGCCCGACGAGGTGGTGGTGGTGGGCGGGCACCTGGACTCCATCAGCTCCGGCAGCACCGCGCCGGGCGCGGATGACAACGCGTCGGGCATCGCGTCGTTCACCGAGGTCATCCGCGTGGCCATGCTCCGCAACTACCGGCCGCAGCGCACCGTGAAGTTCATCGGCTACGCCGCCGAGGAAGTCGGCCTGCGCGGCTCCAAGGAGATTGCCGCCTGGCACAAGAACAACGGCATCAACGTGGTGGGCGTGCTCCAGCTGGACATGACGAACTACAAGGGCTCCAGCGTGGATGCCGCCATCATCACCGACTACACCAACGCCGCGCAGAACACGTTCCTGCGCAACATCATCACCACCCGCGCCGGGTACACGCACACCAACTCCACGTGCGGTTATGCGTGCTCGGACCACGCCTCGTGGACCAACCAGGGCTTCGCCGCCTCCATCCCCCACGAGGCGACGGTGAGCGCGGGCAACCGGTACATCCACACGTCGAGCGACACGCTGACCAACTCCGGCGGCACGGCCAACCACGCGCTGAAGTTCGCGCGCATCGCCGCTTCGTACGTAGCGGAGCTCGCCAAGGGCACCGCGCAGTAGCCGTGTGAGCGCCCCGGGTGTACGCCATGCGTCCGGGGCGTCGTGTCACACAGCTGGCTCCCGGTGGAGCAGGAACCGGGAGTCTGGAACACACGGCGACCGGGGCACCCGCCGCAGGCCCCGGTCGCCCATGCCGCCTCCGGCAGGAGCCTCAGGCCGGCTCTACCGGACGGAGCCGCCGGGGCGAGGGGCCGACCCCGGCCTGCGGCCTCCGCTCCGGGCCCGACTGCCCACGACGCGCGAGCCCCCGCTGGGGAGGCTCGGAAACGAGCGAAGCGACGGGGCCCCGAGGGGCTCCGGACTTCGGCGCGGGCATCTCGGGCATCATCATGATCATCCACAGGACGTCGAGCATCGGTGCGGACCTCACGGCGCGGAAGGAGTGCGGCGGGGAGGAGTAACCGCGGCGGAGAGGCGCGGCCTGCGTCAAATCGACGCACGGTGCCCATTGCGCTTCAGAAGCCGCGGACCAGGGGCCGTCCGTGGGACAGGCCGGGCCAGGGAATCGCGAGCGCGACGAGGAGCATGACGGCCAGCAGCCCCAGCGCCCACACCCGGTGCTTGCGGGTGGGCTCCTCCGCCCTGCGGCTCAGCGCGGACGCCACGTGGGCGACGGCGAGCGCGACGAGCATCAGGGCCGGGTGCTCCACGCTGAAGAACCGCAGGAAGGACACGGACAGGTTCGCCCGGAGTGCCTCCAGCGACCTGGGCGTCAGCGGGCTGAGCACGAAGTAGAGCGTCAGCCCGAGCAGCATCTGCG
The DNA here is from genome assembly GCF_024198175.1 of Pyxidicoccus xibeiensis. Lineage (NCBI taxonomy): Bacteria > Pseudomonadati > Myxococcota > Myxococcia > Myxococcales > Myxococcaceae > Pyxidicoccus > Pyxidicoccus xibeiensis. The sequence goes on along the minus strand of NZ_JAJVKV010000005.1, from coordinate 636,602 downwards.
TGTCGAAGAGGGAGACGACGGCCACCTGGAGCCGCCGGTGCGACGGCAGCCAGTCCTGGCCCCGCAGCCAGGCCCGCAGGGAGCTGCCCAGCGCCAGCACGCCGAACACCACGACGCCCCAGCGCAGCCAGGAGTGGAGGAAGAGCACCACCGTGTAGAGCATGTCGTTCACCCTACCGACGCCGCCCGGGCGCACTCGTGCGTCTTGATGACGCACCCGGCGGGCACGGCGTCACTTCAGCACGGGGTGCTTGGCCAGCTTGCGCTGCAGGCTGCGGCGCTGGATGCGCAGCAGGCGCGCGGCCTGGGAGATGTTGCCTCCACAGTCCGCGAGCACGCGCTGGATGTGCTCCCACTCCGCGCGCGCCAGCGAGGGCACCTCGTGCTCCTTCGCCGCCGCCTCCCCCTCCGGCAGCGTGGCGCCAGCGAAGGCGAGCAGGATGTCGTCCACGTCCGCGGGCTTGGCGAGGTAGTGCGTGGCGCCCCGCCGCACGGCCTCCACCGCCGTGGCGATGCTGCCGTACCCGGTGAGGACCACCATCGTCGTGCGCGCGTCCACGGCCTTCAGCTCGCGCACCAGGTCCAGCCCGGAGCCGTCCTGCAGGCGCAGGTCGATGACCGCGTAGCCGGGGCGCAGCTCCCGGGCGCGCCCGAGCGCCTCCTTCGTGCTGGCCGCGCCGTGCGCCACGAAGCCCTTGCGGCCGAAGGCGCGCACCAGCCGCTCGCGGTAGGGCTCGTCATCGTCCACGACGAGCACCGTGGGCTGCGTCTCACCGGGCCGCATGGGCCACCTCCGTCCGGCAGGGCAGCTCCAGCGTCACCCGCGTCCCCTTCCCTTCCTCGGAGGCCAGCTCCAGCCGGCCGCCGCACAGCTCGGCGTACGTCTGGGTGAGGAAGAGGCCCAGCCCCATCCCCTGCCCCGCGGGCTTGGTGGTGAAGAAGGGCTCGCCCAGGCGAGCCAGCAGCGCGGGCGGTACGCCGGTGCCCTGGTCCTCCACCGTGAAGCGCAAGAGGTCCGCATCCCCGCGCGCCGTCACGGTGACGTGCCCCTGCGTGGCGTCGCTGGCCTGCAGCCCGTTGCGCACGAGGTTCGCCAGCACCTGCACCAGGCCCCGCACGGGGCACCACAGGTGAAGGTCCGCCCCGGCATCGAAGTGGACCCGGGCCAGCTCCGCGGCGACGAGCTGCTCCCGCAGTCCGGCGAGCACGGCGCCCGCCGTGGTCCGCTCGGGAGACTCACCGAGCGTCCGGCCGGCCCGCGCGCTCATGCGCTCCAGGATGTCCCGGCACCGCTCCACCTCGTCGCGGATGAGGCGCGCGTCCTCCAGCGCCTCGTGGGGCTCCTCCAGGATGAGGGACTCCAGCTCGTTGGCGGCGATGGCGATGGTGCCCAGCGGCGTGCCCAGCTCGTGCGCCGCGCCCGCGGCCAGCGTGCTCAGCGATGCGAGCTTCTCCGCGCGCGCCGCGAACTGCTGGGCCCGCACCACCGCCTCCTGCCGGTCCTTCAGCGCCGCGGCGACGCGCGCCACCACGAAGGCGATGACCATCGCCGTCAGCATGCAGGCCACCCACATGCCCAGCTGGTAGAGCGAGTCCGTGCCGCTGGCATCCCGGGGATGCGCGGCCTCCGGCAACGGGACATGGGCGGCGAAGAGGCTCGCATGGCCCAGCACCGCCAGCAGCGCGAGGAGCACCGTCCAGCGCGGGCCCAGCACCAGCGCGGCGAGCGTCACGTGGACCAGGTACAGCACGCTGAAGGGATTGGCGGGCCCGCCGGAGAGCGCGAGCAGCCCCGTCAGCAGGAGCACGTCGAACGCGAGCACCCCGCCGAGCAGGCCCGGGCGCACGGGGTGGGAATGGCGGAGCCGGATGACGAGCAGGAGGTTGGACACCACCGTCGTCGCCACCAGCGCCAGCAGCGGCAGCACCGGCAGGTCCAGCCCGAAGCCCCGCGTGGCGATGAGCACCGTGAGCGCCTGCCCCGCCGCGGCGTGCCAGCGCAGCCGCACGAGCCAGCCGAGCGCGATGGCACTGGAGGAGAGCCGCGCCACCACATCCAGGGCGGAGCGATGGAAGACGTCGCGCGGCGGCTCGTGCTTCAGTGGCGGAGCACCGTGCAGGGCCGTCCCGGCGTCGGTCGGCAGGCTGGACACGCCACCCTTCATACCCCGGGCCGTCACGGAAGGAGTGCGTCAAAGTGACGCACGGCCGTGTCGCACTCAGGCCTCCAGGTACTCGCTCGTCAGGCCCACGACACGCACCGTGGCGGACTGGCTCAAGAGACAGGCCGGGAGCTGAGGGCCCCCGGCCCGCCCTCGCCGGGCTATGGGTCCGGCAGCATGAACGCGACCTTGTAGGCCCGCGCGGATGCCGGGAAGCCTCCCGCCACCGCCGCGGCGACGTAGCCGGCGAGGTTCGGGAACACGTAGTCACGCTCCGCGGCCGTCGACAGCCCCAGCCAGGAGGCGATGGAGAAGGAGTACTGGTCCACCGTCAGCGAGGGAATCCAGCGCCCCTTGGAGTCGGTGGTGTCCGGGTTGCTCGCCCCACCCCCCGTCAAATCCAGGCTGGGGAAGGTACCGTAGAGCCGCCGCCCCTGGACGCGCTTGCCGAGCACGATGGAGTGGTTGCCCCAGCCGTGGTCGGTGCCCCGCTCCGAGTTCTCCAGCAGGGTGCGGCCGAAGTCGCTCATCGTGAAGAGCGTGGCCTGCGGGGGACTGGCGCCGAAGGCCGTCTCCGTCTCGAGCAGCGTCACCGCCTGGTGGAAGGCATCCAGCGCGAAGTCGAGCTCCGCCAGCAGCTCGTCCTGCGTCTGCCGCTGGTTCGCGTGCGTGTCGAAGCCTCCCAGGCCCACCGAGTACACCTGCCGCCGCACGCCCAGACCACCGCCCGCGGTGGGCATGGCCCCCGCGATGAGGTCCCTGAGCACCTGGTAGAGCTGCGTGTGCAGCGTCCAGTTCGTCACGCCCGCCGGAGGGACGAACAGCGCGTCGAGGCTGTTGCGCGTCGCCACGGGCAGCGCGCTCCAGGCTGCCTCCCGCGCCTCGGCGCGCGCCGTGGCGAAGGTCTGCGCCGTGGTGAACACGCCCCCGTAGGACGCCTCCAGGGTCACACCGTTGTCCAGGGCCACCACCTGGGCCAGCGCGCCCTCCTGCAGGGCGTTGAAGTTGGCGTCGCCCGTCTCGCGGAAGGCGAGCACGCCGCTCGACGACACCATCATCGGCTGCCGGTCCGCGCCCGCGGCGAAGAGCGGCTTGCCGCCGAACGAGGTCACCTCCGGGTACTCCCCCGGGTTGAGCCCATGCAGCTTGTCCGCCGTCCGGCCGCCCCAGCCTGTGGCCTTGCCGATGAGCGGCAGGGGCAGCGTCACGGTGGAGGGGTTGGCGATGGCGCTCGCCCAGGCGTCCTGCTGGTCGCTGTGGGAGAACAGGTTGTCGGGCCGCGCCGCCGTGCCGCCGGTGTAGTCGGCCTTGCGCAGGGGGACCACCATGGGCCCCACGTTGCACACGAGCGCGGCGCGGTCCGCCTCGAAGTGCGTGCGCAGCTTCGTGAGCGCCGGGTGCAGCCCGTAGGACGCCGCGGCCTGCCCCACCGGGTTGATGGCGAGCAGCTCGCCCGTGTCGAACCCGATGTTCGGCCGCACGTCGCGATAGAGCCCGTGCGGACCGCTCGTCAGCGGGACGAGGACGTTGTTGCCGTCATTGCCGCCCAGCAGGAAGACACAGACGGCCGCGCGGTAGCCGGCATAGCCACCGAGGGTGGCGGCCTCGGCCTGACCGAACCACCGGGGAAACGTCGAGGACGCGGCCAGGAGCCCCAGGGCGCCGGAGGTGCCACGCAGGAAGAGTCGTCGTGAGATGGACATGGGGCTCACCGCTGGATCTGGAACTCGGGAGAGAGCGTCGTGAGGTAGAGGGCCAGCTTCTTCGTGCGCAGCGCATCGCCCGCGCGCGAGTCCGCCAGTGCGTTCTGGAGGATGAGCTGGAGGTCCGCGGACATCGTGTCGTGGAGCAGGTACCGGTCCAGCCACGTCACCAGGTCCGTGGGGGGCGCGGGGACGGCGTTCAGGTCGATGACGATGCCGGCGTTGGCGGCGGCACCGGTGTAGAGGAACTCGTGTACGAAGTTGGCACGCGCGGTGATGGTCGCCGTGTCGAGGATGGCGAACTCGGGGCCGAGCAGGCCGTTGGCCCCGGGCGCCGGCGCGTTGGGCGGGTAGTAGCTGAAGACCGACGGCGGGCGGGGCACGTACTGCCCCAGGTTGCGGCTCCAGGTGCTGAGCCTCGCGCCAGGGTCCTTGCCGTCCGTCGTGTCGAGCGTGCCGCCCAGCCACCGGACGAGGGTGGTGACGAACAGCGCCGGAGAGCGCAGGTGCCCATAGGAGGCCTGCAGCGCCGACGAGGGCGTCGGCCCGCGCGCCTCGACGTCCTCGATAATCCGACGGACCACGAAGCGCAGGTTGCCGCGCACGCCCGTGCCGTCATCCTTGAAGGCGTTCACCACGCGCTGGACGTAGGCGGGGCTCGGGTTGCTGGTGACCAGGTGCTGGATGAGCTGCTTGCAGATGAACGGCGGCACGTTGGGGTCGGCGAAGACGTTGTCGAGCGCTTCCTGCAGGTGCTGCGCGGCCCCGGCTCCGGCGGTCGTCAGCTGCCCCCGGAGGAGCAGCTGCGCGCGCCCATCGTGATTCACGTCACAGCCAATCATCGGCGCCGGGTAGTTGGCCGGATTCGAGCCGCCCCGCGCCGGGCAGCCCGTGGCGCTGGCGTAGGTCCACCCGGAGAGGGCGGCGGCGAAGGCCTGCACGTGGGCCTCGGAGTACGCGGGAATGGGCGCGCCGTTGGCGTCCAGCTTCTGCGTGCCATCCTCGTCGAGCTGGTGGAGGCCCAGCGTGAAGAGCTGGAGCATCTCCCGCGCGTAGTTCTCGTTCGGCTCGACGCGCTGGCCGTTGCCCTTGAAGGCCTTGTTGTTCGCCATGTCCAGGTACGTCCCCATGGCGGGGTCCAGCGTGATGGCCTCCAGCAGCTGGCGGAAGTTCCCGAAGGCGCGCTGCGAGAGCAGGTTGAGGTAGCCCGCCATCGCCAGCCGGGGCTCGTTCTCCGGCGTGGGGGGATTGGGAATGCCGTTCTGCGAGACGACGAAGACCTGGCTCAGGGCGAAGGCCACCCGCTGGCGGAGCTGGTCCTGCCCCTGGATGGCGTTGGAGAAGAACTGGGAGCCGAGGTCCGGGACGGCCGCCGGGTCGAACGTGGAGCGCGGGGCGTTGAACTGCGCGGTGATGGACGCGGGGACGCCGACGGCGACCACCTGCTCCACCGAGTCGAGGGGCAGCGGGCTCGCCCCCCGGGCGAGGCGCGGGCCGAAAGTCGCCTGCTCCAGGAAGCGGATGGCGTTCTGCTCGGAGGGTGTGGCGAGCGTGTCGACGCCCTGCTCCTCTTGTCCGAGCGGAGGGCTGGCGGCGACGTCAGGTGGGCCTTCGTCAGGCGCGCACGCGGTCGCGCACACGGCGAGGGCAAGGGCGATACGTCGTTTCATCCGGAGCTGCTCCTGGAGAGGTGAGGGAAACCGCATCTCCAGGTAAAATCTCATAAACGCCCCCAGCCAGTAAATCACGCACCTACCCAGGACACAGGCCAGACAGTCCTGGTGCGCTGCCGCGGATTCCCAGGTCCTGGACCCGGCCTTCGCCCCCTCCTGACGCCCGCTGCTGGAGCACGCCCGAGAGGTCTACGACTTCGTGCGGCCGAGCCTGGCCATCACCTTCTCGACGCGGACCGTGTACTTGGTCCCCGAGGACATCGTCGCGGACCTGTAGCGGGGGCGCCTGGAGATCAACACCGAGCACTTCGAGCACCTGCGGTGGACGCCGGAGGAGAACTGCCTCTTCCGCATCGTCCACGACATCATTTCGCACGCCTTCTACCTGCGGCCATTCTCGCTGAAGGGCGAGGTGCTCGCATTCCACGACCACGTCCGGCGCGCGCCACCCGAGGCCTGACTGGCGGTGTTCACGGAAATCTTCGGCTACGCGGCCATCCGGTATTCGACAGGCGTGTACCCCGACACGCAGAAGTGCATCGTCTTCCCGGAACTGCTCGCGGACTACGAGACAGCCTTCCTGTCGCCCGGCGGCTTCTCGCTATAGAGAAACCATCTCATCTACCAGCGACTTCAGGCTGGGATTGGAGGCAAGCACGACGGCACGCAGGTCCGCATTCCGCGCAATCTGTCCGAGCAACCTGGGCCCGTGAATCGCCTTGTCGTACTTCCGCTTCTCATTGGCGCGAAGGCGCTCGCTCACAGCCTCCGCAGCTTGCCGTACCGAATAGACATCCTTGACCGGCTCACCGAGTCCAAGCACGTCGCATGCTGGAAGGATGAGGGACTCACGCTCCCAGACAAGGACATGCGGATGAAAGCCCTCTGAAGAGCGCGCCCACTCTTCAGAGGGCTTTCGGCCACGGGCAATGAGCTCCATTCCGGCCTTCACGCCCTCGATGAGCTTCGGCAGCGACCTTTCCAGAGGAGGCTCCGGCGCCTGGACGCCCAACTGAGGAAGTCGCCACACATTTCGCGCGTCGAGCACGAAGAAGACATGGTGAAACCTGGGTGCGTAATTGAAGCGATAGAGTTCGTACTTCTCGCACTCCTTCAAGAGCTGCGCGGCGCCATCTACGGTGGCCCGCTGCGGAGGAAACCAGAGTCGCTCGCGTCCAGCCTGAGCGCGCAAGGCCTGGACACAGGTCTGGACCACCTCGCTGAGCCCGCCGCCGGTCCGGTCCTCCGTCACGAGGTTGACGCGAATCACGATTCAGGACTCCATCCTTCCAGGTCCCGCCGCATCTCACGCAGGCTGAACGTCTTGAGCCACTCCTGAAGCTGCTGGAGGTCCGGGCGGACAAGTGTTGTTCCCGCATCCCCCCGGCTGGCTACGACAATGGCCTCGGGCGTTTCATCCAGCAGGCCGATGAGTGCGTCCGACTGCGTAGCGAAGACGATAGGTTGCCGGTCCGAAAGAGAGCGGGCGGCGCCCACAAGCCTCCGCAGTGCATCCGGGTGCAGGTGCTGCTCGGGCTCGTCCACGGCGATGAGCGCGCTCCCAGGCTGGAACATGGCGCAGAGAATGGCCAGGAAGCTCAGCGTCCCGTCCGACAGTTCCGACGCGTCGTACGACTGGCCGTGGATGTCATCCCAGAAAAGCTGCACTGTGCCACGACTGACTGCGGGCATGCGCAGGTCCTTCAACGTCGGGAAGGCCAGACGGACGATGCCAAGGAACTCCTCCCAGTCTCCGGGACGCTCATCTCGCAAGGAGGAGAGAACCGCGGACAGGTTGCCTCCAGACCGGTCCAGCCTCGCCCCCGGCTCCAAGCGGACCGGGCGGCGCATGGGCACGGCGTCCGGGTCCGCCCATGCGGCCCCCGTGCGGAAATAGGGGTAGACAGCAATGGCCGCGAGGGCAGCCCGCACGGACTCAACGACAGGTGCTGCGATGCCTAGCTGCGAAAGGATGGACTCCCTCTCATTGGGGACAATCAGAGCCCGTCCGGAAAGCATCGCCTGGGAACCCTGTCGCGTCAGGAAGGGAGTCCAGCGGCCATCCGATTCCCGTGAGGCGAGTTGCTCGTCGGTGATGGAGAAGTCATAGGAACCCAGCGGGCCCACGGAGATGCGATAGCGCAGAGCAGTTGTGCCAGAAGTCGCCAGGTCCGCCTCGATGACCATAGCGGAGCTTCCAGCCCCACGCGTCAGCAGCGAGGCCAGTCCACCCCTCCTCCGCGCAAGCCCATCAGAGAACTCTCCTCGAGCCGCCTCCGATAGAAGCTGCAAGGCATCCAGTATCGAGCTCTTTCCACTCTGGTTTGGGCCGACGACAACGGCGAGGGGATGCGTCAAGTCGAGCTCAACTGAACGAAGCAATCGAAAGCCGGCGACATGGAGTCGCGTCAGACGGGTACCAGCTGGTGGCGCTTCGATTTCGGGAGCAGGGCGAAGGCGGGGTACAATCACCAAACTCGAAATGGTGTTTACATATTGCCGTTCCTCACGACTAACATCCGTACGCAGCAGCAGTTCGGGCACTCCCGTCACATAGATATTGACCGCAGCCGGGAACAGTCCCTGGCTATCCATTTTAGCAACGTAAGATGCACTCTCCGGGTCAGTTGAAGAAGCGGACTGCCACCGGAGGCTTGAAGCGTCAAAGCGTCGATCCTGAACTGCCCCTTCCACATTCAAGATGAAGCGAGAGGTATCAAGGCCGGAAAGCCCCTGAAGTTCCACGTGCAGTGAGTCACCATGTCGGTTCGCCGCCAACGTGTGAATTGGCCAGGGCGCCACAAGCTCAAGGGTGGCATGCTCGTTGTTGAGTCCTGGCCGCCCCATCTTCAGGCCCGTATAAGCCTTGATGACGCGGGAATACGACGCGTAGGCATAGTCAGTTTCCTGAGCCAGGAGCGAGTCATCCAGCTCTTCCTGGGCTATGAGGTCACTTATCTGCCGCCCGCGCGTGAATACCCTGCAACTCAATCCGACGCCGTCTTGGGCCTTGCGCTCGAAGTACCACCCTGGATCCACGCCGGGGAGAAGCGGAAGCAAGCGTGGGGGGCCAAACTCAATCGCCCTGCCATTGCCCAGCGCGAGATGTTCCAGTGATTGCTGGTCCAGCTGTACCAGCAGTTCCACGAGCCCTGAAATGGGCACCAGGAACTGATGTGCCGTCACTCGCGTCGTGACAAGCTCGGGCAAGACCGATGCAACGGTGCTGGCGCGAACCAACCTCGCGCTCAGCGCGATGATGGTCCTGGGCTTGAAACCCGAAGCCGTTGCAACCAGTCCCACCCGGACCGCGTCGAAGCGAGAGATGGCGGCAAGGCGCTCCGCAGCTTCGCGAAACTGTGTGAGAGCGTTGTTCACACTGAGGGAAGCTACCACGCGCGCAAGCGCCTCCAGCAAGCTATCGCGCCCCGCTGTCCTGGGGCCCACGGAGCACGCGCCCGTGGGCCCTGGCAGCTATTTCGGCCCGCTACTGCGGGTCCCACCCGGCATTGACCGTCATCCGGTCCAGCGCGCGTACGGAGACGTAGGGCACGAAGCCCGCGGCGCGCGCGCGCGTGTACGCATCCGCCACGTGCGCGGCCTGCACCGCGTAGTCGACGGAGAGCACCAGCTTGCCCGCCGCCCGGACGCGCGCGGCATTCGCGCGGTTCTCCGCGCACCATGACTCGCTGCACGCCACGTCGTCGGACCAGTACATGTCCTCCATGCCCAGTCCGTCGATGGCGGCCAGGTAGCCCGTCTGGTCGACGAGCTCGGGCGAGTTCTGCGGCATCACCTTGAAGGCCGGGTTGCGCGCCTTCGCGTACTGGTTGATGCGCGCGATGAGGTCCACCATCTTGCGCGCCAGGTCCGCCCGGTTGGTGCCCGCCGCGTTGGCCGGAATCTCCTCGTACGTCACCACCATGTCCAGGTAGCACCCGGTGAAGCCCCCCGCGAGCGCCCGGTCCAGCCGCCCCTGGACAACGGGCCACCAGCGCTCGTCCCAGTACTTGACGTACTGCTCGTCCGGCCACCCATCCACTGGCCCCAGCTTCAGGTCCGCGGGCACCTGCGCCCACTCGGGCCGGTACTCCTCGATGGCGCCAATCTCGAAGTACGCCAGCACCTGCTTGCCGCTGGCCTTGAGCGCCCCGATTTCCGCGGCGGTGAAGTAGTTGCTGTGCCCGTCTCGCGCCAGCTCGACGACGGCCAGGTCGAACTTCGAGCCGGCAATCTGGTCCAGCCGGTCATCCGCGTAGTTCGTCAGCTGGTACGTGAAGCTGCTGACGCCCGTCCAGGGCAGCGGCGTCCCGCCATCCCCCGGCGTGCCGGCGTCCGTAGGCGTGCCGGCGTCCACCGGCGTGCCGGCATCCGTGGGCGTGCCCGCGTCCACCGGCGAGCCCGCGTCGGTGCCCGACACCTGGACGCGCACCACCAGCAGGTCGAGCAGCGAGGCATCCGCAGAGGACTCGGTGCGGTAGCGCAGCTTCACCGGGCCGCCGCTCAGGAAGCGGCCCACCGGTGCGGGCAGCGCCAGCGACGTCGCGCTCCACCGCCACGAGGTGGCGAAGGCGTTGTCACCCACCACCACCCAGGCCCCCGTCGTGTAGTCCCAGGCCTCGAACACCCAGCGCATCGCCGACTTCGCGGGCCCTCGGAAGTTCACTCCCAGCTCCGCGGCCGTCACCGTCGCGGCGCTCACGCCCGCGGGCAGCGGATAGGTGCACGTCACCGAGGTGTTGGGGCTGAACTCCACGTACTCCGCCCAGCGGTCCTGCGTGCCGCTGAGCGTCTGCGTGGCAAGCCCCTGCACGCCCTGCCCCGAGCCGATGGAGCCCCGGAGCACCTGGAGGCTGGAGCAGGTGAGCGTCTGGGCGTTGGCCAGCACCCGTGCCTCCTGCTCCTCCAGCGTTTCGCTCGAAGGCGGCCCTCCACAGGCGGCGAGCACGGCGAGCAGGACCCATGACATCCGGGCGACGGCGACTCTCATTGAAGAGGCTCCCTGGATAGAGGCGCGGCGTCGGGAAGATTGCCGACGCGCTCCGTTACCCGGGCAGCTTGAAGCATCTCCAGACACTCTCCAATGAGGAACAGGGACATGGGAATTCTCACAGGCAAGGTGGCAATCGTGACGGGCGCGAGCTCGGGTATCGGCTTCGCGACGGCGGTTGCGCTCGCAGCGGAGGGCGCGAAGGTGGTGGCGAGCGCGCGTCGCGCGGCGCAGGGTGAGAAGCTCATCGCGCTCATCAAGGACCGGGGCGGCGAGGCCACGTGGGTGAACACGGACGTGCGCGTGGAGGGCGACGTGCGTGAGATGGTGCGCACCGCCGTGTCGAAGTACGGGCGGCTCGACTGCGCCTTCAACAACGCGGGCACGGGCGTCATGAAGCCCCTGCATGAGACGACCAACGAGGACTACGACGCGCTGATGGACGTCAACCTGCGCGGCGCCTTCTGGTGCATGAAGTACGAGCTGCAGGCCATGCTCGAGGGCGGTGGTGGCTCCATCGTCAACTGCGCGTCGGTGGGCGGCACGGGCGCGCTGCCGGGCATCTCCGTCTACAGCGCGACCAAGTCGGCCCTCCTCGCGCTCACGCGGGGCGCCGCCGTGGAGTATGCGCAGCGCGGCATCCGGGTGAATGCGGTGAGCCCCGGCGTCGTCGAGTCGGAGATGGGCACCTCGGGCTGGCGCCTGGACGACCCGCGGGCCCGCGCCTTCGCCTCCTCGCTCCACCCGATGAACCGGGTGGGCGCGCCGGAGGAGATTGCCAGCGTCGTCTCGTTCCTCTTCAGCGACAAGGCGTCCTTCCTCACCGGCCAGGACGTCATCGTGGATGGCGGTCTGCTGGCGGCGGCCAATGGCGCCACGCAGATGTTGATGGCCGCGCGCTGAGCCCGGAGCGTCAGCGCCGGGTCGCCTTCTTGCGCGCGGTCCTCGCGGCCGCGGTGTTCCTCACGAACTGCTTGCCGCGCCGCGAGCCCGCGCGCTTGGTGCGCTCGGTGGCCTGCTTCTGCGCCGGGCTGAGCCGGGCCCACGCCTTCTTCGGGAGATAGCGGGAGGTGGTGCTCCCCTTGCGGGCGCGCGTGCCCCCTTCCTTCGTGCCCCACTCCTCCCGGGTCCAGGACTGGAGCGACTTCTGCCCCCCGCTCCTGCCCCCGCTGTAGCCACCGCCGGCCTTCTTGTACTCGGCGGCCACGAGCTGCGCCTTGCGCGCGCTCCACTCACCGGCCTTGCCCCCCTTGCTGCCGCGCTTCACGCGCGCCTTGATGCGCTCGCGCAGCTCGGGCTGCGTGTACCGACTCTTCGTGGCGCTCTTGCGGGTGCTCTTCCTCGCACGCGCCGGAGTGCTGGACGCGGCGTGCTTCGTCCGCGGGGACGCGCGAGGGGTCGAGGTGCGTGAGCGCTTCCTGGCGGCCATGAAGGCCCTCCTTCCGGCATTCGAGCCCAGCCAAGAGGTGGTGACAGGCCCCCTCCCCTGGCAAGCGCCACCACTGGCCAGGCTGGCAGGGAGCCGAGGCCCTGGCCGCTACTGCGGGTCCCACCCGGCATTGACGGTCATCCGGTCCAGCGCACGCACGGAGGCGTAGGGCACGAAGCCCGCCGCGCGCGAGCGCGTGTATGCATCCGCCACGTGCGAGGACCGCACCGCGTAGTCCGTGGACAGCACCAGCTTGCCCGCCGCCCGGACTCGCCCGGCGTTGGCGCGATTCTCCTCGCACCAGTCCTCGTCGCACGCCTCGTCGTCGGACCAGTACATGTCCTCCATGCCCAGTCCGTCGATGGCGGCCAGGTAGCCCGTCTGGTCGACGAGCTCGGGCGAGTTCTGCGGCATCACCTTGAAGGCCGGGTTGCGCGCCTTCACGTACTGGTTGATGCGCGCGATGAGGTCCACCATCTTGCGCGCCAGGTCCGCCCGGTTGGTGCCCGCCGCGTTGGCCGGAATCTCCTCGTACGTCACCACCATGTCCAGGTAGCAGCCCGTGAAGCCCCCCGCGAGCGCCCGGTCCAGCCGCCCCTGGACAACGGGCCACCAGCGCTCGTCCCAGTACTTCACGTACTGCTCGTCCGGCCACCCATCCACCGGCCCCAGCTTCAGGTCCGCGGGCACCTGCGCCCACTCGGGCCGGTACTCCTCGATGGCGCCAATCTCGAAGTACGCCAGCACCTGCTTGCCGCTGGCCTTGAGCGCCCCGATTTCCGCGGCGGTGAAGTAGTTGCTGTGCCCGTCTCTCGCCAGCTCGATGACGGCCAGGTCGAACTTCGAGCCGGCAATCTGGTCCAGTCGGTCATCCGCGTAGTTCGTCAGCTGGTACGTGAAGCTGCTCACCCCCTCCCAGGCCACGGGAGGGCCCTCGTACGGGCCATCCGGCGCGTCATCCGAAGACGAGCCACCACAGGCAGCGAGCACGGCGAGCAGGGCCCATGACAGCCGGGCAAGGGCGCTTCTCATGATGGCCTCCCTGGAAGGAGCGCTGCCAAAGAGAAGCCGGGAGCGCGCCGTAGGTGGAGCGGGCTTAGACCACCCGCGCCGACACCTTCAAGGGCGGTTGCAAGAACAACTGTGTCCTCACGCGGACCAGATGGTCTCCACCCGGGCGCGCACCTTGCGCCGCGCCTCCGCGAAGCCCGGCAGCGAGCGCAGGGGTGCGAGCACCGAGCAGCGCTCCATCCACTCCAGGTCGATGAGCGAGGTGTCCGCCGCCCGCTGGAGGTAGTGGAGCGCACGTTCCGTGTCGCCCCGGATGCTCATCTGCTCCGTGGCGAGCTGGCACAGCATCGATGCGAAGCGGGAGTTCAGCTTCCGGGAGAGCACCTCATCCAGCGCGGCGGCCGCCTCCGCCACGTCCAGCTCGCCCAGCACGACGGTGCAGTAGTTGGCGGCGTAGGCGGCAATCGGGCTCGGGTCGTCGCTCAGCTCGGTCCGGCACCGCCGGACCTCGTCGAGGTCCCCGTTCCACGCGGCGACGCGCATGCGGACGATGAGCGTGGGCAGCGACAGCAGCGGCTGCGCATCCAGCCGCTCCGTACACCAGTGGTAGGCGTCCCACTCCCCGTGCAGCGCGCTGCAGCGGGCGACCTCCATCAACGCGATGGCCAGCGTGGGGTCCAGGGCATACGCGAGCCGCAGCCGCGCCATCCCCTCGCCCGCCCGTCCTGCCTCGCACTGCAGGCTGCCCAGCATCTGCAGCGCCGGCGCATAGGTGGGCGCCGCGTCGAGGATGCCGCGCAGCGCCACCACGGCGTCGCGCCAGCGCCCCTCGTGGGTGGCCAGGATGGCTCGCGCGTGCTGCGTCTCCACCACGTCCGGCGCCAGCCGCTGGGCCCGCTCCAGGCTGGCCCGCGCCATGGCGTGCCAGTCGCGCTCGGCCTCCGTGGCGCGCAGGAACCCGGCTCGCAGGACGGCCACGGCATGCAGTGCCACCGCCGGGAGGAAGGCCGGCGACGCCGCGATGAGTTCCTCCAGCGGGGTGACGACCTCCTCGGCCATCTGCCGGGACATGGCGCGCAGGTGGGCGGCCCCCTGCCGGTAGCGCGCCAGCGCGTCGGGAGGGACGGCGTCACGGTACGCCACGATGAGCAACTCGCCGCGCAGGGCCTCCGCCAGTCGCTGCGCCAGCCGGTCCTGGAGCGCGAACGGGTCCTCGTCAGTCTCGTCGAAGCGGCCGCTCCAGAGCTGGGTGCCGGAAGCGCCCTCCACCACGCGCAGCGTGGCACGCAACGTCTTCCCCGACCCCTGTACCGTCCCGTCCACCACCAGCGCCACGCCCAGCTCCCGCGCCGCCACCCGGGGGTCGCGCTCCTGGCGGAAGCGGGCCGTGGCCCCGCTGCTCTGCACCCGCATGCCGCGCGTGCGCGACAGCAGGTCGATGAGGGCCTCCGTCACCCCCTCGCCCAGGAACTCCTGCTCGCGAGCGCCCATGAAGCGCAGCGGCAGCACCGCCAGCGAATGCTCGCCCACGCGCAGCGGCGTGCGCGGCGTCGGGCGCCTGGCGTCCGTGCCCGTCGCCATCGTGGGATGGAAGTCCCCGCCGGTGGAGACTCCTGGTGCCGGCGTCAGGGGCGCCTCCACGAGCTCACCCACGGAGACGAGCCACTCGCGCAGCGCCACCGCCACGGCGTGGGCCCCGTCGGGCCGCGCCTCCCGCTCTCGTGAGAGACAGCGCAGCACCAGCTCCGCGAGCGCGTCCGGCACCTCTGCCCGCAGACGTGGGTCCGGCGGTGGCTGCCGCAGCCGGGCGACGGCCACCGCCATGGCCGACTCGCCGGTGAAGGGCGGCTCGCCGGTGAGCAACTGGTAGAGCACCAGCCCCATGGCGTACAGGTCCGCGCGCGCGTCCACCTCGCCGCCCTCGAGCTGCTCGGGGGACATGTACAGCGGCGTGCCCACCAGCCCCTGCGTGCTCGAGGCCGTGTCCCCCGCCGTCGCCCGGGCGATGCCGAAGTCGGTCAGCACCACGCGGCCGCCCGCCTCCACCAGCACGTTGGCGGGCTTGAGGTCCCGGTGGACGACGCCGGCGGCATGCGCCGCGGCCAGGCCCTCGCAGAGGGCCAGCGCGATGCGCGCCGCCCGTGCAGGCGCCAGGGCGCGCTCCCGATCCAGCACGGTCTGCAGGGTCTCTCCCTCCACGTACTCCATGGAGAGAAAGAGCCGCCCGGCGTGCTCGCCCAGGTCGAACGTCCGCGCCACGTGGCGGTGCGAGACGCGCCGGGCGAGGCGGACCTCGCGGCGGAAGCGCTCCAGCCACTCCGGGGCGGGCGTGGAGCCCAGCTCCAGCACCTTCAGCGCGACCAGGTCTCCCACCAGCGTGTCGCGCGCCCGGTACACGGCGCCCATCCCGCCGCGCCCCAGCAGGCCCAGCATCTCGTAGCGCCCCGCGAACAGCTCGCCCTGCTCCGTCGCCCCCGGCGTGGAGGCCGGCCGGGGCGTGAGCATCGTCGCGTCGCTCCCGTCAGGCGGGGGTGGAGTGGTGGAGTCTTTCTCCTCGGACAAAGCGGTGGGACTCTAGCCGTCCCGCTCCTTCCATGCCCGGCAATCGCCCTGTGGAGGGCCCGCTCGCAGGCCTGCCTTGAAGACGGGCCCGCCTCCTCCCGGGATTCTTCACTCCCCGTCCGTCCCGCGATGCCTCACGCGCCCGGGCCCCGCGCCTCCGCCGGACGGAACAGCGCGCAGGCACGCACCGGCTGGGGCGGGTACTTCTGGGGCAGCAGCGGGCACATGATGAACGTGGTGGTCCGCGACTGGACGTAGCGCGGGGGCGCCGCGCAGCGGTGGCAGAGGCTCTCCGGGAAGGGCAGCGCGTCGGGCGGGGGCGTCGTCATGGGCTTGGGCGGCGGGAGCATCGCATGCCCCACGCCCGCCTGGCGCTTCATCGCCGTCCCGCCCGGAGCCAGTCGATGGCCTCGCGCGCCACCTCGGGGGGAATCACGTGGCCGCCCTTGAACTCGTGGTAGCGCACCTCCAGGCCCACCGCCTCCAGTTGGGGGACGATGCGCCGGCTGCACAGCGCGATGGGAAGCACGGCGTCCTTTTCCCCGTGGGAGACGAACAGGCGAGGCTCGCCCAGCGTGTCCCGTGCGGCCGCGAAGCCCGGCGAGAAGGCGATGAGGTGCCGGAAGAGGTCGCCGTTGATGAGGCCCAGCGACAGCGCATACGACGCCCCGTCCGAGAAGCCCCCGAGCACCACCCGCTCCGGGTCCACCGCATAGCGCGTGAAGACGTCCGCCAGCACCTGGTCCAGGAAGGCCACGTCCTGGCCGTAGTCGCCCTGGATGAGGTCCCAGGTGGGGCCTCGCGACTCGGGGGACAGCAGGAGGAAGCCCTCCGCGTCCGCCAGGTCCTGCAGCACCCCCAGCATCTGCCGCGCGTTGCCTCCCGCGCCGTGCAGCATCACCACCAGCGCCGCCGGTTGCTCGGGCCGGTACCCCTCCGGCACGTACAGCAGCCCGTCGCGCCTGCCACCGAGCCCCAGCGGGTGCAGCCCGCGCGGGCCCGCCTCGCCTCCCGCCGGCTTCGGCCGCGCCGTCAGCCGTCCATCACTCCTCAGCGTCTGCAGGGCCACGCCCCGCGCTCCGTCGTATGCCATCGTCGTGCGTCCAGGTTCCTGGGTGTGTACACACCCGGCGCCCGCCAGGAGCACCGCCGCGGTCCCCAGCGCCCATCCGGCACGAGGCCACCGCCCACCGCCGCTCCCGCGGGAAGACCGCTGTCTCATCTCGCCTCCTCCAGGCCCCTACTGGCCTGACTTCTGGAGTCGCGCTGCGCGAGAGACACCCGGGTGTTGGGAGACAACATCTCGCGCGCGTCTGACATTTGCGTGTGACGCCTGGCCGACTGCCCTCCTTAGTATCCTCGCATGCGTATCGATGAGATGGCTGTCGAGCCTGCCCGCCTGCGGCTGTGGGGCCCGCGGGCCACCCTGGAAGTGTCGTGTCCCCTGCCCGGCGTGCTGCGACTGCGCCACGCGCCGACCTCCGCCACCGTCGGCTTCCTGCACCCCCAGCTTCCGTCCAAGCGCTCGTGGGCCGTGGTGGGCGCTTCGGGCCTGAGGCCCCTGGAGGTGACGCGCGAGGAGGGCCGCGTGCGGGTGCGCGCCGAGGACGTGGCGCTGGAGCTGGCGACGGACACCGGCACGTGGAGCTTCCGGGACGGTGAAGGGCGCGAGCTGGCGCGCAGCACGCGCGTGGCGGGCGAGGTGAAGGCCGGCTACCCGATGAGCACGTACCGCTCGTGGCTGACGCTGCACGCGCCGCCGGGCGAGGCCTACCTGGGCTTCGGCGAGAAGGTGGGCCCGCTGGACAAGCGCGGCATGCACTTCACGTTCTGGAACACGGACGTGATGCCGCACCACCCGGACACCGACCCGCTGTACCAGTCCATCCCCTTCTTCGTGGGCCTGCGCGGCGGCGTGGCGTGGGGGCTGCTGCTGGACGAGACGTGGCGCTCCGAGGTGGACGTGGCGCTGGAGGACGCGGGCCAGGTGGCCTGGGAGTCCTGGGGGCCGGAGCTGGACTGCTACCTCTTCACCGGGCCCCAGCCGGCGGACGTGGTGCGGCGCTACACCACGCTCACCGGCCGCATGCCGCTGCCGCCGCTGTGGAGCCTGGGCGCGCAGCAGAGCCGCTGGGGCTACGAGAACGCGCAGGAGGTGCGAAGCGTCATCCGCGGCTATCGCGCCAGGGATTTGCCGCTGGACTGCGTGTACCTCGACATCGACTACATGGACACCTACAAGGTCTGGACGTGGGACCGGACGCGCTTCCCGGACCCGGCCGCGCTCGTGCGCGACGCGGCGGCCGAGGGCGTGCGGCTGGTGCCCATCATCGACCCGGCGCTGAAGCAGGAGCCCGGGTGGTCCGTGTACGAGGAGGCGCGCAAGCGCGACTACCTGGTGCGGTATGACCGGGGCGACGTGCTGGTGGGCGAGGTATGGCCGCGCCCCGCCGTCTTCCCGGACCTGACGCGCGAGGAGGTGCAGCGCTGGTGGGGCGGCCTGCACCGCGACTTCGTGGCGCTGGGCGTGGCGGGCTTCTGGAACGACATGAACGAGCCGTCCTGCTTCGCGGTGCAGCCGGACGTGGGCATCCTCACCATCTCCAACGAGCGCGCCGACGGCATCGGCCGGGTGGAGGGCAAGACGCTGCCGTACGACGCCCGGCACGGCGACAAGCGACACCTGGAGGTGCACAACGTCTATGCCCTGGGCATGGCGAAGGGCGCGTGGGAGGCGCTGCGGGAGCTGCGGCCGGAGGCGCGCCCCTTCCTGCTGACGCGCGCGGGCTCGGCGGGCATCCAGCGCTACGCGGCGGTGTGGACGGGGGACAACTCCAGCCACTGGACGCAGTTGGAGACGTCCATTCCCATGCTGCTGGGGCTGGGCCTGTCGGGCGTGCCCTTCACGGGCGTGGACATCCCCGGCTTCATCGGCATGCCCAGCGGCGAGCTGCTCATCCGCTGGATGCAGACGGGGACGTTCTATCCGCTGATGCGCAACCACGCAGGCAAGGGCACCCAGCCGCAGGAGCCGTGGCGCTTCGGCGAGCCCTACCTGTCCCTGGCGCGCGACGCGCTGAAGCGCCGCTACCGGCTGCTGCCCACGCTCTACACGCTGATGCACGAGGCTTCAGAGACGGGCCTGCCCCCGCTGCGTCCGCTGGCGCTGCACGCGCCCGGTGACACCGAGGCGGTGGCGGCGTTCGACCAGTTCCTCTTCGGCAAGGACTTGCTGGTGGCGCCGGTGGTGCGCCCCGGGCACACGAAGCGGCTGGCGTACCTGCCGGAGGGGCTCTGGCTGGACTGGCCGGGGCTGGAGCGAGCGGGCTCGATTGTCGAGGGCGGCCGGCACGTCATCGCGGAGGGGCCGCTGGACACGGTGCCGGTGTGGCTGCGCGCGGGCGGCGCGGTGACGCTGACGCGGGCGGCGAAGCACACCACCACGGCCAACTGGGACCACCTGGAGTGGCACCTGCACGCGGCAGCGGAAATCCACGGCCGGCTCTACGAGGACGCGGGGGACGGGTACGGGGACTCGCGCCTCACGCGCGTGAGCGGTGGGCTGGGCGCGGGCGTCCTCAAGCTGGAGCGGCGGGTGGAGGGCCGGCTGCCGCTGTCGCGCTCGGAGGAGACGATTCGCGTGTACGGGCTGCCCTACGCGAGCGGGGTGACGGGCGCGCTGTCCTTCAAGTTCGAGCGCGGTGTGCTGGAGATGCGCGTGGCCGCGGGCTGGTCGGAGCTGACGGTGGACACCTGAACCCGGAGAACAGGTTGAGGCATGATGCGGGAGCCCGCGGCCTCCCGGGCTCCCCGCAGTCGAGGTCTCCCCATGCCCCGCCCCCTTCTCGTCCGCGCGCTCTTTGGCGCGCTCCTCGCCATTCTCACCGCATGCAGCGAAGGCGACCCCAAGCCCCCTCCCACCGAGCCGGTGCCCCCGGCCACCTGGCACAAGGACGTCGCGCCGCTGATGCAGCAGAAGTGCGGAGGCTGTCACACCGAGGGAGGCATCGGCCCCTTCGCGCTCCAGACGTACGCCGACGCGCAGACCCACCGCGCTGCCATCAAGGAGTCCATCCAGTCCGGCACCATGCCGCCCTGGCCACCGTCCGCCGACTGCAACACGTACCAGCATGACCGCTCGCTCACCGCGGACCAGGTGGCCCTCATCACCCGCTGGGTGGACGAGGGCGCCGCCGAGGGCAACCCCGCGGACGCCGTCGCCGCCCCGCCTCCCACGGGCGGGCTGGCCCGCGTGGACCTCCGGCTGGAGATGCAGGACCCCTACCTGGCCCGGCGCTCCCCGGACGACTACCGCTGCTTCCTCATCGACTGGCCCGAGACGCGCACGCGCTACGTCACCGGCTTCCGCGTCGACCCGGGCAACCGCGCCACCGTCCACCACGTCATCGCCTATCACGCGAAGCCGGACCTGGTGCCCCTGTACCAGCAGCTCGACGACCAGGAGCCGGGCCCCGGCTACACCTGCTTCGGCGGCCCCGGCGGTGACCTCACCCGCGCGTCATGGATTGGCGCCTGGGTTCCCGGCACGCAGGGCCTCACCTTCCCCGCGGGCTCCGGCATCCGCGTCGACCCGGGCTCCAAGGTCATCCTCCAGGTCCACTACAACGACCATGGCGCGCGCGCCGTCGCGGACAAGTCCTCCGTCGCCCTCATGCTGGAGGACTCCGTGCAGAAGGTCGCCATCCTCCAGCCCTGGGCGAATCCCGACTGGCTCAACTCCCCCGCCACCATGCGCATCCCCGCGGGCGCCGCGGACGCCACCCACACCTGGTCCCAGGAGCTGACGCCCTTCGTCTCCTCCATCACCAGCGGCACCTTCGTGAACAACGTCCCCCTCACCATCCACACCGCCGCCCTGCACATGCACACCCGGGGCACCCGCGCCCGCGCGGAAATCGTGCGCCAGTCCGGCACCCGCGAGTGCCTGCTGGACATCCCCCGGTGGGACTTCCACTGGCAGGGCGGCTACAGCCTCCAGAAGCCCGTGCAGCTGTGGAACGGGGACCGGCTGAACGTGGAGTGCCACTGGGACAACAGCGCCCCAGGCGCCACCGACCGGCAGTGGGGAGAAGGCACCGACGACGAGATGTGCCTCGGCGCCTTCTACCTCACGCAGTAGGCCCGGCCTTGGCCACGGCCCCGCTCACCACAGCGGGGCCATGTTCTCCACGTACTTGAAGCCCGTGCCGGTGTTGAACACCACCACGGACTCGTCGGGCGTCACCTGCCCTGCCGTCTGGAGCTTGCGCAGCGCCGCCACGCACGCGCCGCCCTCCGGCGCCACGAACAGGCCCTCCGCGGCGGAGGCGTCCTTCACGCCCTGGATGATCTCCGCCTCGGTGACGGCCACCGCCGTGCCCCGGCTCTCCTTCACCGCTCGCAGGATGAGGAAGTCACCCAGCGCCTTGGGCACCCGCAGGCCGTGCGCGTGCGTCGTCGCGCCCTGCCACATCGGCGCGTCCGGCCTGCCCTCCTCGTGCGCCTTCACGATGGGCGCGCACCCCTCCGCCTGCACCGCCACCATGCGCGGCCGCTTCGAGCCGATGAGGCCCATGGTCTCCATCTCCTCGAACGCCTTCCACATGCCGATGAGCCCGGTGCCGCCCCCCGTCGGGTAGAGGATGACGTCCGGCAGCGTCCACCCGAGCTGCTCCGCCAGCTCGTAGCCCATCGTCTTCTTGCCCTCCACGCGGTAGGGCTCCTTCAGCGTCGCGCACTCGTACCAGCCGTGCTCCTTCGCCAGCCCGGCGCAGATGCGGCCCGCGTCCGTAATCAGCCCGTCCACCGTCTCCACGTGCGCGCCGTACGCGCGCGTCTCCATGAGGAACAGGCTGGCGATGTCCTTGGGCACGAAGACGTGCGCCTCCAGCCCGCCGCGCGCCGCGTAGGCCGCCAGCGCGCTGCCCGCATTGCCCGCCGACGGCAGGCACACCGCCTTCGCGCCCAGCGCCTTCGCCATGGACACCGCCGCGGACAGCCCGCGCGCCTTGAACGAGCCCGTCGGGTTGCCGCCCTCGTCCTTCACCCACACCCGCTTCATGCCCAGCCGCGCACCCAGCCGCGGCGCCGGTAGCAACGGCGTGAAGCCCTCCCCCAGGCTCAGCCGGTGCGCCGGGTCCTCCACCGGCATCACCTCGTGGTAGCGCCACATGGAGCGCTCCCGCGTGGGCAGCGCCTCCGGCCGCAGCGTCCGCGCCGCGCGCTCCAGGTCGTACCTCGCGAACAGCGGCGCACCACAGGTGCCGCACAGGTTCAGGACTCTGCCCGGCGCATAAGTCACATCGCACTTCGTGCAGTCCAAACGAATCAAGGCCATGGGGCTGAATCTACGCCTCGCGTCATCGAGGGAAACACAGAGTTGTCAGGAAGAAATCGCGCGGACCACGTTCAAACCAACGCTGTACCAGAGAATCCAGAATCTCACCCCTAACAGGTCAGGAGGTCCCGTGAGACGTATCACATGGCTCTTTGTCCTGCTGTCCGCGGCTGTCGCCGGTGGCGTCATCCGCGAGAACAGCAGTCACCCAGGAGCGACTTTCAACGTGCTCCCGAAGGAACCGGGTGTCTACCCCGTCGATACGCTTGGAAACCCCATCGACGCGCTGACCATCGGCCAGTCCCTGCACGTGGGCGTGGTGGGGCTGAAGCCGAACACCGTCTATGAGTTCCGCATGGGCGTGGACGTATCGGAGATGCCGGACCTGCGCACCGCGGTGTCCTTCGGCCGCGCGAGGACGAACGCTCGCGGCACCATCGAACCGCACATCCTCTGGTACCAGTCCGGCGTCGTGGGCTGCAACGACCGGCCGAAGTTCCGCGAGGCGCCGTTCCGCTTCCGTGACTTCGACCAGGCCAACGAGTTCCTCGAAGGACGCACGCTCACCGTCACCGTCCACCCGGTGGCGGAGGACCCGAAGGGCACCATCCCGCCGATGAAGCTGCCGGTGGGCGCGGCCGAGGGCGGCTTCCGCCTCCCCATGAAGCGCGTCCCGGACGCGCCGCTGGTCTTCGCGTCCAACAGCGCCGGCTGCCTGCTCAACGCGGGCGAGACGGGCACCGACGAGATGTACGTCTCCGGCCGTGGCTTCCTGCCCGGTGAGGCCCTGGAGGTGGCGGTGGTGTCCAACCAGCGTGCCTGGCGCGAGGGCGACACCCTCACCGACGTCACCGGCGAGAACTTCGCCCAGGCCACCGAGCGCGTCTTCGTCGACAGCAGCGGCCGCTTCACGGTGGCCACCTGGAAGTCGACGCTCCAGCGCCGCGGCGTCTACGACATCGTCGTGCGCCGGCTCCAGTACGAGCCGCCGCAGGGCCGGCTGGGCCGCATGGACGTGGTGTCCTACGGCATCGACACCGGCTACGTGCTGTACCTCATCTACCCCATCGGCGGTCCCACCATGGACATCGCCGGCCGCCCCGTCGGCGGCTTCCCGTACTTCGAGTTCGCCGACGCGTTCGCCGACACCGCCGACCCCGTCTGGGGCGCGGTAGACCCGACCTACGTCCCCGCGGGCCACCCCGGCGGCACGTGGGCCGCGTACTACGTCGTCAACCACCGCACCCCGCTGCAGTGGGCCGCCAACACCACCCTGGTGGACGTGTCCGGCGGAATCGAAATCCATCCGGTGAAGGCCGGCTGCATCAACGGCACGGACACCATCATCTGGAACTCGCCGCTCAACGTGGGCAAGTACGACGTGGTGGTGGACTTCGGCTCCACGGTGGCCAACACCCCATCGGACTACTCCACGGACGGCAACTACAGCAGCACGCTCGACTTCCTGGACGGCTCGGATCAGATCGGCTTCGAGGTGGGCAAGGACCCGTACACCATGGGCACCTTCCCCATCGGCCAGGACAGCTACAGCGCCGACAACTACTTCCCGACGATGGGCGCCGCGGCCAACGTGGACCTGCGCGCGGTGGTCCGCTACCCGGCGACGGTGGCGGGCGTCGGCACGCCGGTGGCGGCGGGCACGCACCCCATCTTCATCATGCAGCATGGCAACCACCGCATCTGCTACAACGCCGGGCAGAACCACGCCACGTGCACCAGCCGCGTGCCCAACCACCAGGGCTACATGCGGCTGCTCGACAACCTGGCGAGCCACGGCATCATCGCGGTCTCCATCGACGCGTACGACTTGTCGGGCCCGGTGCCGCAGTGGATTCCCGAGCGCGGCACGCTCATCCTCAAGCACCTGGAGCTGTGGTCGCACCTGAACAACGCGGCCACCTTCCCCTCGTACCCGAACTACTTCGCGGGCCGCTTCGCCGGGAAGGTGGACATGACGAAGATCCACGTGTCCGGGCACTCGCGCGGCGGTGAGGCGTCCGTCTCGGCGTACATGCTCAACACGACGTTCAACATCGGCTCGGTGTCGTCCATCGCCCCGGTGGACGGGCAGAGCTACGTGCTGCCGGCCGCAGTGCCCTACTTCGTCATCCTGCCCTCGGCGGACGGCGACGTGTCCAACCTGGCCGGCGCGCGCATCTACGACCGGGCCCTGGGCACGAAGTCGAGCATCGACGTCTACGGTGCCAGCCACAACTACTTCAACACCGTGTGGGCCACGGACGGGGACGACTCACCGTCCACCCGCCAGGACTTCATCACCGCCGCCAACCAGCAGCGCATCGGCGAGGCATGGCTGGCGGCCTTCGCCCGGCTGCACCTGAAGGGCGAGGCGGTGTACGGCGACATGTTCCGCGGCCGCCTGGTGTTCCCGTCGTTCGCCGGGTTCAAGATCTACCCGACGCACCACGAGAACTCGCACATCCGGCTGTCGAGCGGCAGCGCGGCGGACTTCGTCGGCGGGGGTGCCATCACCCTGGCCAACGCGACGAACCCGGCGCCCCACCAGACGGCGGCCATGCGCGTCGGCTGGACGGCGGGCACGGCCACGGCGACGCACACGGTGCCGCTGGCCAAGCGCGACACCACGGGCCACGAGGTGGTCGCCTTCCGCGTGGCGCAGACCACGTCGGCGTCCAACCCGGCCACCGGCACGCAGGACTTCCGCATCGAGCTGGTGGGCGGGGGCATCACCCGCGGCACCACCGTGGCGAAGTTCGACACCATCCCCAAGCCGTATCCGCACCCCTACGGCTTCTTCCACACGGTGATGACGTCCGTGCGCGTGCCGCTGCATACCTTCATCATGAACAACTCGGGCCTGCCGCTGAACAACGTGGACACCGTGCGGTTCCTCTTCACCAGCCCTACCTCTGGAGACATCTATGTCGACGACGTCGAGTTCTCGCGCTAGCCGGCTGCTGGCCCTGGCCTTCACCTGCGTCGCGCTGACCGGCTGCACGGAGGAGGCAGGCGCCATGGCCGACAAGTCCCAAGGCAACCCGCCCGCCACGGCCACGCCGGCCGGGCTGACGGCCCCCACGCCCGCGGCCCCGAGCGTGGCGCCACCGAAGCCGGTGGAGCTGCGCTCGGTGGAGGTGCGCCGCGTGCGCAGCGACACCGAGCTGTCGCGGCTGGCGGGCGAGCGCCTGCTCGCGGGCAACGCCGAGCCGGTCGCCATCGAGGTCCGGACGGCCGAGCCCCTGGGCAACCTGGAGCGCACGGCCTCGCCGGAGATCTACGTCAACGGCGAGCGGCTGGGTGACACCTGGGCCCTGGGGCAGGACCGGCTGGTCGTCATCGTCCCCGAGGGCGACCTCGAGAAGCTGCGGGACATGAACGAAATCACCGTGGCGTGGCTGGGCGCCGAGCAGCTGACGCGCACCCAGAAGCCGCTGCGGCTGGACAAGTCGCTGCTGCCGTAGTGCCCTGCTCGCGGGCCCCGGTGGAGCAGGCGCCGGGGCCCGTGGGCCGTCTCAGCTGGCCGTGGGCGGGATGAGGGGCAGCTCCACCACGAAGGTGGAGCCCCGCGCCGGCTCGCTCTGCGCGTGGATGGTGCCGCCCAGGGCCTGGACTATCTGCCGGGTGATGTAGAGCCCCAGCCCCAGCCCGCCGTAGTGCTTGTCGCTCACCGCGCGCTCGAACTTCTCGAAGATGCGGGGCAGCGACTCCGGGGCGATGCCGATGCCCTCGTCGCGCACCACCAGCCGCGCCCGCTCCCCGTCGCGCGACAGCCGCACGTGGACGGGCTTGCCCCCGCCATACTTGAGGGCGTTGGACAGGAGGTTCGTCAGCACCTGCTCCAGCCGCTGCCGGTCCCAGATGCCCTCGACGGCGTCGGGGGTCTCCACGTCGAGCCGGCCTCCCTGGCGGAGGACCTCGGGCTCGAAGCGAGCGGCCGTGTCACGCACCAGGACGGCCAGGTCCATGAACTCCAGGGTGAGCGAGAAGCGGCCGGAGGTGATGCGCGAGATGTCCAGCAGCTCGTCCATCAGCGACGACAGGCGCTGGACCTGCTGCCGCATCATCTCCACGTCGCTCGCCAGGCGCGGGAAGCGCTCCTGGGGGAAGGCGCCCACCATGCGGGCCAGCATCTGGAGCTTGAGGGACAGCGGGGTGAGGGGCGTCTTCAGCTCGTGGCTGGCCACCTGGAGGAACTCCTCGCGCACGCGCACGGCGCGCTGGGCCTCGCGGTAGAGCCGCCCGTTGTCCACGGCCAGGGCGGCGCGGCGGGCCAGGTCCTCGGCCGTCTCCAGGTCGGCCTGGGTGAAGCGCCGGCCGGGGCCAATGGCCAGGAAGGTGATGACGCCCAGCGTCCGGCCGCGCGCCACCAGCGGCACGGCCATCACCGACTGGAAGCCGATGGCCTTCATGTGCGCCAGGTGCTCCGGACCGAAGGCCGCCTTCTCCTTGTACGCGTCGCCCGCGTCCTCGACGAGGATGGCCCGCCCTTCCCGCAGGGCCTGGCTGGGTGAGTGCCAGGGGTGCCCTTCCAGCAGGGGCGGGAAGCGCACCGTGTCCGTGACGAGGGTCTCCAGTCCGGAAATCGATGAGCAGGACACCTTCACCCGCTTGATGCCCCCGCCCTCCTGGAGCATGTCGAGCATGCACCAGTCCCCCAGGGTGGGCACGGCGAGCTGCGTGGCGCGCGCCAGCGTGGCCTCGTAGTCGAGCGACTCGGACAGGATGCGGCTCGCCTCGGACACGAAGGCCAGGCGCTCCTCGCCGCGCTTGAGGTCGTGGATGTCGATGACGGAGCCGATGTAGCCCAGGAACTCGCCGGAGGCCCCGAGCCGGGGGCTCGCGGAGTCGATGGCCCAGCGGTACTCGCCGTCGCGAGAGCGGATGCGGTACTCCACGCGGAACGGGGCCTGGCTGCCATGCGACGAGAGGAAGGCGTCGCCGGCCCGCCCGCGGTCATCGGGGTGGACGGCGTCCAGCCATCCCAGGCCCCTGCCCTCTGCCTCCGTCTGCCCCGTGAAGTCGTGCCACTGGCGGTTGAGCCAGATGCAGGCCCCCGACACGTCGGTCATCCACAGCATGACGGGGGCGTTGTCCGCCATGTTGCGGAAGCGCGCCTCGCTCTCGCGCAGGGCCTGCTCCACCGCCGTGCGCTCCGTCACGTCGAGGCTGATGCCAGCCAGCCCCTGGAGCGTGCCATCCGGCGCGTACACCTTGCGCCCGCGGGCCACCAGCTGGCGCACCCCGCCTCCCGGTAGGAGGACACGGTACTCGGCCGAGTAGTCCGAGGAGGTGGTGAGGGCCCGCTCCACGGCCTCCGTCATCGCGGGGCGGTCGTCCGGGTGGACGAGCGCGCTCAGCGCTTCGAAGGAGGACAGGTTTGCGTCCGGTGCCAGGCCGAAGTTGGCCCTGGCGCCCTCGGACAGCTCCACCCTCCCGGTGGCCCGCTCATGCCGCCAGTAGCCCAGCCCGCCCGCCTCCAGGACGAAGCGCAGCCGGTCCTCCCGCTCCTTCAGCTCCCGCGCGACGCGCCGCCGCTCCGTCACGTCGCGGATGAAGATGAGCAGGCCGGTGGACGATGGACAGGCACGCCCCTCGAACCAGGCATTGGACTGCGGGACGAAGTCCTCGTGGATGACCTCGATGCCCTCGCGCATCGCGCGGCGGTAGGCGGCCCCGAAGGAGCTCGTCGCGAGCGAGGGGAACTCCGCCCAGAGGTCCCGGCCCAGCAGCTTCTCGCGGGAGCGGCCGAGGACGCGCTCCATCCAGGCGTTGACGAAGGAGAGGCGCCACTGGCGGTCCACCGCCACCACGCCGCTGCTCATGCCATCCAGCATCGCCGCGAACTCGGTGGCGGTGGCCCCCCGCACCGGGTCCGCGAAGTCCCGACCCGCGCCCTCCTGGCTGGCAGGCTCGGGCCGGGACGACAGCTCGGAACCGCTGAAAGACTCACTCGAAGCCACGCTGCTCCCGTCTCCGCTGGTGTCCCAGCGCATGCCCTCGCCTGGGGGCCACGGGCAAGGAGACACAATATGGAGCAGGGGCAGGCGCGGTTTCACCTCCAGGCGAAGCGCCTCCCGTGCATTCAGGTGGGCGGACGACACCCGCACTTCCGGGAAGGGCGGGCCGTGCCGCACCGTCCCTGAACGCACCCTCCACGGGGCTTGAACACAGCCCCGTCAGAGGCTCATTCGCGCAGCTCTATCCACACGGGAGCGTGGTCGGAGGGCTGCTTCCCCTTGCGCGCCTCGCGGTCCACGTCCGAGCCCTTCAGGCGGGCGGCCAGGGGCTCCGTCACGTAGAGGTGGTCGATGCGCAGGCCCCGGTTCTTCGGGAAGGCCAGCATGCGGTAGTCCCACCAGGAGAACTTCTGCACGTCCGGGTAGAGCGCGCGGAAGCCATCCTTCAGCCCGAAGGCGCGCAGGCGCTCGAGCGCGTCCCGCTCCCGCGGCGTGCAGAGCGTCTGGCCTTCCCACTCCTTCGGGTCGTAGACGTCCAGGTCGGTGGGCGCCACGTTCCAGTCACCACCGAGGACCAGCGGCTCGCCGGGCTTGTGGCGGGTGTCCAGGTAGCGGCGCAGGCGCTCGTACCACTGGAGCTTGTAGTGGTACTGCTCGGAGTCCACGGACTGCCCGTTGGGCGCATAGGCGCTCACCACGCGGATGCCGTGCACCGTGGCGGCGATGAGGCGCGCGTGCGAGTCGTCCACGCCGTCCGACAGGCCCCTCACCACGTCCTGGGGCTCCTCCTTCGCGAGGATGGCGACGCCGTTGTAGGTCTTCTGCCCATGGACGGCCGCGTGGTAGCCCACCTCGCGCACTGCGTCGGTGGGGAAGTCGGCGTCCGTGCACTTGAGCTCCTGCAGACAGACGATGTCCGGCTGCGTGGTCCTCAACCAGTCGAGCACCCGCTCCTGCCGGGCCCGCACCGAGTTCACGTTCCAGGTGACGATCTTCATCGCGCGGACCGTCGCATGACACCCGCGCCCCCGCCACGCTTTTCCCCTCGCCTGTGGCCAGGGGGACACACCCCCTCTGGCGCTCCCGGGGCGGGCCCCTGGCACGGCCGTCGCAATGCCTCCAGGTGGGAGTCCCGCACACGGCTCCCCGGCGCGCCCCTTTCCGGCGCACCGACGGAAGCCGAGGTCGCCGCCATGAGCACGAGGTCGAGGAAGGCCACTCCCACCGCCGGTTTCACCCTGCCCGCCGCGCTGAGGAAGTCGCTGCTGCCCGCCTGCCTCGCCGCGCTCGGCGTCGCCGCCTGGGACGACGTGCCCCTGCCCGCGGCGTGGCGCCCGTGGGTGGCCGTGGCCCAGCAACACGTGCGGCCGGAGACGGCGCCCGTCGAAGCCGGTACGCCAGCCGCCGCTCCGGCCCTGGCGGAAGCGCTGCCCCCAGAGCCCCACGAGCCGCGCGAGGTGACGGCCTCGGAAGCGCCGTCGGACGCGGTGCTCGCCGTGGCGCACACGCACGGCCGGCGCGTGGACCACCTGGCCCGGGCGCGCACCCTGCGCGAGCTGGGGGACCTGTCCGGTGCCCTCACCGAGTGCCGCCGCGCCCTCCATGACGACCCGACCGACACGGACGCCCTGACGCTGGCCGCGCGGCTCGCCCGCCTCACCGGGCAGACGGAGGTGGCGGTGCTGGCGTACGAGCGGCTGGGCCGACTGCACTCCGAGGAGACTGGCGCGCTGGTGCAGCAGGCGCGGCTGCTGGTGTCCCTGGGCCGCCATGCGGAGGCTGTGCGCGTGGGAGAGGAGGCGCTGCTGAGGAACCCGGAGGACGCGGAGGTGTACCAGGTGCTCGGCCGCGCGCACCTGAGCGCGGGGGAGCTGTCCGCTGCCATCCTCCGCTTCCAGCAGGCCGTCCACCTGGACCCGGAGCATGGCCATGCGCTCAACAACCTGGGCTTCGCGTACCTGCGCGCGGGCGAGGACCGGAAGGCCGTGGACGTGCTCACCCAGGCGGCCTCCCTGCTCCCCCACGTGGCCTACGTGCACAACAACCTCGGGGTGGCCTGCGAGCGGCTGGGCCGGCTGGAGGAGGCCCGCGCCGCCTACGCGGCCGCCACCCGCCTGTCCCCGCGCTACGTCCAGGCCCGCCTTAACGAGGACCGGGTGAATCGGCTGGCCCGGGCGGACGTCCCCCTGCCCGGGGCCCGGGCGGGTGGGCCCCCGGGCTCCGACTTCGGGGCGCCGGGGGAGCCGCTCGTGCCCTCCACGCCATAGAGAGTGTCGCCCCCGGAATCCCCCGGGGGGGCGGACTCCGGGCCGGTTCCCGTTCCCGTCCCCCCGGTCTAACGTGCAGCCCTCTTCGAAAGCGCCATGACCTCGGCTCCCGTGATGCCCCCTCCGTCCGATTCCTCCACGCCCACCCCGGGGGCGACTCCGCCTCCCGCGCGCCCCGGCTTCGGTGCCCGGCTGTGGCGCTGGACGAAGCGGCTGCTCATCACCGGCGCGGTGGGCCTGGTGCTCGCGCTCCTCGCCATCGTGGGCGGCTACTTCTATTACAGCCAGGACCTGCCGTCGGTGGAGGCGCTGCGCAACTACCAGCCGCCGCAGGTCACCAAGGTGACGTGCGCGGATGGCAGCCTCTGCGCCGAGTTCGCCGTGGAGCGGCGCACCCTGGTGCGGGTGGAGGACCTGCCGCCCCACGTGCGCAACGCCTTCCTCGCCGCCGAGGACGCGGACTTCTACAAGCACGAGGGGCTGGACCCGTTCGGCATGGCCCGCGCGGCCGTGAAGAACCTCATCCCGGGCAGCCGCAAGTCCGGCGCGTCCACGATTACGCAGCAGGTGGTCAAGAACCTGCTGCTCACGCCCGAGCGCAGCTTCACGCGCAAGGCCCGCGAGTGGATCCTCACCCCGCGTGTGGAGCAGGCGTTCACCAAGGACCAGATTCTCTCGCTCTACATCAACCAGTCCTACTACGGGCAGCGCCGCTACGGCCTGGAGGAGGCCGCGCTCTTCTACTTCGGCAAGCACGCGAAGGACCTGAGCGTGGGCGAGGCGGCGGTGCTCGCGGGCACCGTGCAGATTCCCCACCGCATCAACCCGGTGACGAACATGACGCGGGCGAAGTCGCGCCAGCGCTACGTGCTGGGGCAGATGGCGCGGCACGGCTTCGTGCCCAGCCACCTCACCGAGGCGGAGCTGGACAAGCCCATCGTCCTGGCGCCGCGCAAGGAGAAGCAGGTGGGGCTGTTCTACGCGGAGGAGATTCGCCGCACCCTCATCGAGCGCTACGGTGAGCAGGCGGTGATGCAGGGCGGCCTGCGCGTGGACATCGCCATGGTGCCGAAGCTGCAGGCCGCGGCGGAGCAGGCGGTGCGCGAGGGCCTGGAGGCGGTGGACCGGCGCCAGGGCTACCGCGGCCCCCGGGGCACGCTGGGAGACGCGCAGTGGACGCGCTTCCGCGGGCTCATCGCCACGCGCATCGAGGAGGCCGGGCGCCGGCAGAAGGACCAGGGCTACGTGGCGGACCTGGCGCCGCTGGCCCAGGCGGAGAAGGAAGAGGCGAAGCCCGAGCAGAAGCCGCGCGCGGCGGAGCTGGAGGAGGACGGCGCCGAGGAGCTGCGGCCGGAGCTGACGCCCGAGGGGGAGGCCCCCCCGTCCCAGGAAGAGGTGCTGGCGCGCTCCGTGCTGCTGAAGCCGCTGGAGGAGGGGCTGCGCCTCACCGGCTACGTCACCGAGGTGGACGAGAAGCGCAACGTGGCGCGCGTGGACCTGGTGGGCCGCGTCGCCGAGGTGCCCTTCTCCACCGCGGCGTGGGCGCGCCAGCAGAAGAAGGGGACGCCGAAGAAGATTTCGGACGTCTTCGAGAAGGGGCAGCTCGTCTACGTGCGCGTGCTGAAGGCGCCGCCCGCGCCGGCCTTCGTGGAGGCCGCGCTGGACCAGGTGCCGGTGGTACAGGGCGGCCTGGTGGTCATCAACCCGGAGAACCGCAACGTGGTGGCGCTGGTGGGCGGCTATGACGCGGAGCGCTCGTCGTTCAACCGGGCCACGCAGGCCAAGCGGCAGCCGGGCTCGTCCTTCAAGCCCTTCCTCTACGCGGCGGCCATGGGCAGCGGGCGCTACACGCCGCTGTCCAAGGTGAACGACGCGCCCGAGGCCATCCGCGACACGTACACGGGCAAGACGTGGAAGCCGCAGAACTACGACCGCCAGTTCGAGGGGCCGATGACGCTGCGCGAGGCGCTCACCAAGTCGAAGAACACGGTGTCCGTGCGGCTCATCGAGTCGCTCACGCCGGCGAGCGTCATCGACTTCGCGCGCCGCGCCGGCATCCACTCGGCCATGCCGGAGAACCTGACGCTGGCGCTGGGCACCGGCGAGGTGACGATGCTGGAGGCCGTCAACGCGTACGCGACGCTCCAGGCCAACGGCCGCTACGCGGAGCCGCTGCTGCTGCTGCGCGTGCGCGACGTGCGCGGCAAGCTGCTGGAAGAGCACCAGCCCGCCTTCGAGGAGACGCTGCCCCCGCCGGTGGCCTACCTCACCACGTCGCTGATGCGCAGCGTGGTGGAGGAGGGCACGGCCAAGGCGGTGCGCGAGCTGAACCGGCCCGCCGCCGGCAAGACGGGCACCACGCAGAACTCCATGGACACGTGGTTCTCCGGCTACACGGCGGACTGGGTGGCCAGCGCGTGGGTGGGCTTCGACGACAACTCGCCGCTGGGGGGCAGCGAGACGGGTGGCCGCGCCGCGCTGCCCATCTGGCTCCAGTTCATGCGCGTGGCGCACGAGGGCCTGCCCTCGCGCGAGTTCGAGGTGCCGCCCGGCGTCGTCCAGGTGCGCATCGACCCGGTCAGCGGGCTGCTGGCCGGCGCCTCCGTGCCGGGGCGGCTGGAGCCGTTCCTCGAGGGCACCCAGCCCACCGCCGAGGCGCCTCCGCCGGGCCAGGTGACCGCCGAGGACTTCTTCCTCGACAACGGCACCAGGAAGGGTTTGTGAGCCGAGCCCTGCTCCTCGCCCCACTGCTGGCCGCGCTCGCGGCCGGCGCCGCGCCCCAGACGCCCGCCCCCACCCCCACACAGGACGCCTCCGCCGTCGACCGCCTCGCGAAGTCGCTGGCGGACGAGGTGCGCGCGGTGCCCGCCGAGGCCCCCGTGGCGCTGCACCTGTCGGGAGGCTCGGCCGAGCTGCGGCGCGCCGTGGCCACCGTGCTGGCGGCGCGGCTGTCCGCCGCGGGGCTGGCGCCAGTGGTGGTGGACGCGCCCACCGCCGAGGCCGCCGAGGCGGCCGCCCGCGCGCAGGGGGCCCGCACGCTGGTGCGCCTCACGCTGGACGTGGACGGCGGCGAGCTGCGCGCCCGTGGCGACGTGGTGGGCACCTGGGTCAACTTCTGGTCCGGCCGCACGCCCACGCGTCCGCCGAAGCCCGCCGCCGCGCTGGTGCGGGCCGTGGAGGCGGACGCGGCCGTGCTGGCGCTGGCGTCGGTGGGCGCCACGTCGACGCCCGCCACGCCGGGCACCACCGCCCGGGGCATGCGCCTGGTGGGCGCGGTGATGGCGCGGCTGGAGTTCCCGCTGGCGGCGCTGGCCGCCGGAGACCTGGATGGGGACGGCCGGGACGAGGTCGCCGCCCTCACGGAGCACGACGTGTCCGTGTTCGCCGCGGACGGCAAGCTGCTGGCACGCCGGGAGCTGGACGCACTGCCCTTCTCCGCCACCACCACCCGCGAGCCCTTCGGCGCGCTGGCCGTGCTGCCGGGGCCGCCGAGGCTGGCCGCGTGGAGCACCCGGCATGCGCATGGGGAGGTGCTGGCGCTGGAGAAGGCACGTGGCGCGCTGCGGCCCCTGGGGACGCTGGAGGCGGCGCCGCTGGGGCCAGCCGAGCGCGGGGCCTTCGTTCCCGGGCAGACGGCCTTCGCGCCGGAGGTGCGGCTGGCGGACGGGCGCTCGCAGGTGGTGCCCGCGCCCTTCA
The DNA here is from genome assembly GCF_024198175.1 of Pyxidicoccus xibeiensis. NCBI lineage: Bacteria > Pseudomonadati > Myxococcota > Myxococcia > Myxococcales > Myxococcaceae > Pyxidicoccus > Pyxidicoccus xibeiensis. The sequence continues at coordinate 602,812 of NZ_JAJVKV010000005.1, read as the reverse complement.
CCACCGCGAGCCTCGTCCCGCCGCAGCTGCTCTTCGTGCACCCGGAGGGAGCCGCGTCCCTCTACCCGCGCGCGGGCGCCGCGCCCACGCGGCTGAGTGGACTGGGCGCGGGCAGCGCGCTGGGCGACCTGGACAACGACGGCGCGGCGGAGCTGCTCACCACGTCGCCCCAGCTCCAGCCTTCGCCGGACGTGCTGCGCGTGTTCGCGGCCACGAGGGAGGACCCCACCGCGCACGAGCCGCTGTGGCAGGGGGCACTGCCTCCGGGCCGCGCGCTGTACGTGGTGACGGCCGACCTGGACGGCGACAAGCGCCGCGAGGTGGTGGTGGGCCTGACGAAGCCGGATGGCACCGGTGAGCTGTTCCTCCTGCGCCAGGGGACGCCATGATGCTCCGCTCCGCCCTCGCGTGTGTCGTCCTCCTCTCCTCCATGTCCGCGCTGGCGGCCGGCCGGCCCCGTTATGGAGGGGAGCTGCGCGTGGCCCACGCGGGCCCGCCCGAGGTGGGTGAGCCCGCGCTCGCCGACACGCCCCTGGAGGCCACCCTGCTGGGCCTGCTGTCGCGCCCGGTGTGCCGCGTCTCGCCCGAGGGGGCCGTGCGGCCCGAGCTGGCCCGGGAGCTGTCCCGCCCCACGTCGCAGGCGGTGCGAATCGTCCTGCCCAGCCCGACGGCCGCGAGCGCGATGGCTCGCGCGTGGATGCGGCTGTCCAGCACCGAGGGTGCGTCGCCCTACCGCGCCCTGCTCTTCCCGCTGCGGGGCGAGGGCCGGCAGGTGGCCGCCAGCGGCGCCACGCTGGACCTGATGCTCGCCTTCCCCTGGCCGGACCTGGAGCGCGCGCTGTGCCACCCGGCGCTGGCGGCGCCCGTGTCTTCAGCGGCCTTCGGCCCCTTCAGCGCCGCGGGCCGTGGCGCGCTCGGGGCCCAGACGGCGTGGCCCCAGGGCCGTCCGTACCTGGATCGGCTGCTGCTCACCGCCACGGATGACCGGGGCCTGGCGCGGCTGTGGTCCTCGCGGCAGGTGCAGGTGGAGCTGGACGTCGGGACGGAGACGGACGCCGTGGCGGGCGCGGCCTTCTACGCCACGTACCTGGCCTTCTCGCCCCGGCGGCTGCCCGCGGACTTCCGGCAGGCGGTGGAGAGCGCCATCGACCGGGAGGACCTCACCCGCCTCTTCGTCCGTGCGCCAGCGGTGCCCATGCCGCACCTGCTGCCGCCCTCGCTGCTGCAGCAGGGGCCCCGGCCCCGGCCCACGGCGCCCGCCGGGCCGCCGCGCTCGGTGACGCTCCTTTATGACGCCGCCCTGGATGACCAGCGCGCGGTGGCCGAGCGCATCCAGGTGAAGCTGCACGAGCGGGGCTACACCGTGGCGCTGGAGCCGATGTCCCGCGCGGCGCTGCGCGCCCGGTGGGCCTCGGGAGACTTCGAGCTGATGCTGCACGCACTGCTGCTGCCCGGCGTTCCCGGCCCCGCGCTGGGCGTGGTGCTGGACGCGGCCGGGCGGAGGGATTTGCTCGGCGTGGAGCTGCCCGCCATCGGCGCGATTGCGGACGCGGGGGCCCGGGATGCCCGCGCGCGGGAGCGGGCGCTGGCGCTGGCGCCGACGCTGCCGCTGGTGCCGCTGTACGCGCAGGCGATGGGTCTGCGCCTGGCCCCGGAAGTGGGCGGCCTCAAGCTGGACGCGCAGGGCCTGCCCGCGCTGGATGGCCTCTTCCTGCTGCCGCCCGAGGGCGCGGTGCCTGGAGGACGTCCGTGAGGAGGCCCCCATGCGCCTGAGGACGCGGCTGGCGCTCGCCTTCGCCCTGCTGGCCCTGGTGCCACTCGCGGTGGTGGTGCCCACCACCCTCACCCGGCTGCGCGACACGCTGTCGCGCGAGCTGGACGCGCGCATGGAGGCGGCCACCACCTCCGCGCAGGAGTCACTGGAGCGCTCCGCCGCCACCGCCCGCCGCGCGGTGGAGGAGCTGGTGGACAGCCCCGCCATGGAGGACCTGGCACGTGAGGCCCGCGAGCGCCCCACCCGCGCCATCCAGGCCGGCACCGCCGAGGCGCTGATGCGCAGCCGCGGCCTGTCCGTGCTCGCCCTCTTCGACCGGAATGGCACGGTGCTGTCCTCCGGCCACCTGCCGGCACGGCGCGGAGACCCGGACCCCGTCCTCTTCGCGGTGACGCGCGAGAAATCTCCGAAGCCCGTGCCGGTGCGCGTGGATGTGCGCACCCCCTCCGGCCTCCGTCAGCTGCCCGCGCTCGTCACCGCGCGTCCGGTGGACTACGGGGACCTGCGCCTGTGGGCGGTGGGCGGCGTGCTGCTGGACGAGGGCCTGGCGCAGCACCTGTCGCGGCTGACGCAGGCCCAGGTGTCCGTGGTGTCCGGAGACTCCGAGCTCGCCCGGGCCGGCGCCGCCGAGCCGCCAACGGTGGAGCGCGCACTGCCGCTGGGAGAAGCCGTCACGGTGAAGCTCGTGTTCAGCCGCGCCGCCGCGCGCGAGGCCGAGCAGGGCGTGATGCGCGCCTTCCTTCTGCTGGCCGGCCTGGGCGGCACCTTCGCGGTGCTGCTCGGCCTGCTGGTCTCTCGGTGGATGACGCGGCCGGTGGAGGCGCTCACCGAGGGCGCCCGGCGCGTGGCGGAGGGCGCGCTGGACGCGCAGGTGGCGGTGGAAGCCAGCGGAGAGGTGGGCGAGCTGGTGCGGACGTTCAACCGCATGACGGGAGAGCTGCGAGCCACCACGGAGCGACTGGTGGCCAGCGAGCGCATCGCCGCGTGGCAGGAGGTGGCGCGGCGGCTGGCGCATGAAATCAAGAACCCGCTCACGCCCATCCGCATGTCGCTGGAGACGCTGCTGGCCGCGCAGGACGCGCGCCACCCGCGCTTCCCGGACATGTTCAAGGAGAGCGCGGGCGTGGTGCTGGAAGAGGTGGACCGGCTGCGGCGCATCGTCGACGAGTTCAGCCGCTTCGCGCGGATGCCCAAGCCGCAGCTCGCGCCGGTGGACCTGGGCGAGCTCGCGCAGAGCGTGCTGGCGCTGTACGCCACGCCGCCGGAGGGCATCCAGATTCTCCCCGCCCTCCAGACGGGGGTGGTGGCGAAGGTGGACAGGGACCAGCTCACGCAGGTGCTGGTCAACCTGGTGAAGAACGCCGAGGAGGCGATGAAGGACAAGGGCGGCGCGCTGCGCGTGCGGGTGAAGGGCACCGACGCGGACGCCATCATCGAGGTGGAGGACAGCGGCCCGGGCATTCCCCCCGAGCACCGCGCCCGCATCTTCGAGCCCTACTTCACCACCAAGGACGGCGGCACCGGGCTGGGGCTGGCCATTGCCGCGCGCATCCTCCAGGAGCACGGCGGCAAGCTGGACGTGGGCGGCGAGCCCGGCCAGGGCGCCCGCTTCAGCGTGGTGCTGCCCCGCGCCGAGGGCCTGGCCCACTTCCGCCAGTCCAACCCCTGAGGTATGTCACTCCTGCCTGGAGGCGGGAGGTCCCATGGACGAAGCAGTGGCGTGTCAGGTGGGAGTCGGCTTGCGAGGCGCACGGCTGCGGGCCGGGCTCACCCTGGCGCAGGTGGCGGACGCGGCCGGACTTGCGCCGGAGGCGTACGTGCGCATCGAGCGGGGCAAGCTGCTGCCCAGCATGCCCACCCTCGTCGCGCTGTGCCGCGCCCTGAGCCTCAGCGCCGGGTGGCTGCGCAACCCGTCCTGAAGACAGACCGGGCCGCGCCGGAAAGTCCACCTCAGGGCTTGGCGCCGCCCCGGGCCTTGCGCAGTCGCGCGGAGAGCTTCGTCATGGAGTCCGCCTGGCAGCGCGTGGCGTGCTCCAGGGTGTCGTAGCCCCGCCGGGAGAACTGCACGCGCAGCGGCGCTCCGGGCGCGCAGTCCAGCGTCAGCGACACGGGCGTGACGCCCTGCTTCACGCCGTCCACGCTCACCGAGGCACCGGAGGGCTCGGAGTCGGCCATGAGGAGGATGCCTCCCTCGATGGCGGCCCGCTGCTCCCCCACCTCCCCCTCACGCACCTTCGTGGGCGCGTCGAAGCTCGGCGCCAGCGTCGTCTCGATGCGCAGCGCGGGCTCCTCGGGGCCCGCTCCGAAGCGCTGGAGCTCGGGCAGCACCAGCACCAGCGCCGCCACCAGCGTACAGGCCGCGGAGCCGAGCTTCAGCGCCGCCAGCACGGGCCTCGGCGGAGGCGGCGGAGGCGCGAAGGCCTCCATGTTCACCTTCCGCGACGGCGCCTGCGCGGCCCCGCCCGGGCCTGCCGGCGCAGCTGCACGGGACGGCGTCCCGGCCACCGGCGCGTCCGACTGCGACTGGACGTGGCGCAGCTCGTCGGTGCGCCCCATCAGGGACGAGGACCAGTTGTCACGGTCCGAGTCGTCGCCAGCGGGCATCCCGTTCCTGGGTTCTTGCGCGTTGCTCATCTGTCGTCACTCCACCCGCTGGGCTCAGCCACCAACCACCCGGAACACTTCTCGCAGCGTCGTCGCCCCGGTGCGCGCGCGCTCGACGCCCGCGGCCAGCAGCGGCACCATGCCCTCGCGGACGGCAATCTCCTGGATGCGGGCGCTGGGCACCTTGGCGTTGATGGCGTCGCGGATGGCCGGGGTGACGGGGAGCATCTCGTAGATGGCCGTGCGTCCCAGGTAGCCGCTGCCGTCACACCGCTCGCAGCCCACCGGCCCGTAGAAGACGCCCCGCGCGATGCCCGCCGCGTCCAGCCGCACCGCGTCCTCGGGCGTCAGGGCCTGCTCGGTGCGGCAGTGCGGGCAGAGCCCCCGCACCAGTCGCTGGGACAGCGTGGCCGCCGTCGAGGACGCGAGGAGGAAGGGCTCCACGCCCATCTCGATGAGGCGGTTGAACGCGCCCGCGGCCGAGTTGGCGTGGATGGTGCTGAGCAGGAGGTGGCCGCTCAGGCCGGCCTGGATGGCCGTGCGCGCCGTCTCCGGGTCGCGAATCTCGCCCACCATGATGACGTTGGGGTCCTGGCGCAGCACCGCGCGCAGGCCCTGGGCGAAGGTGAAGCCCTGCTCGGAGTTGACCTGCGTCTGCGCGAAGAGGGGCACGTCGAACTCGATGGGGTCCTCGATGGTGGCGATGCGGGTGAGCTGCCCGCGCGACGCCTGGATGTGGCCCAGCGAGGCGTACAGCGACGTCGTCTTGCCGCTGCCGGTGGCGCCCGCCACCAGGATGAGGCCCTGGGGCAGCGCCAGGATCTGCTGGTACCGCTCCAGCAGGGCCTCGGGGAAGCCGAGCGTGGCCAACTGCGGCAGCTTCATGCCACTGCGCGCGATGCGCAGCGCCACCGCCTCACCGTGGTTGGTGGGGAGGATGGAGACGCGGATGTCCGCGGGGCCGTCCTGCGAGGAGAGCGGGAAGTGCCCGTCCTGGGGCTTGTCGAGCTGGTACAGCGGGAGCTTCGCCAGGACCTTCACGCGGTTGACGAGCCGTGAGTGGTGCTCGCGCGGAAAGACAATCACCTGCTCCAGCATGCCGTGCACCCGGAAGGCGATGCGGGTGCCCTCCTCCAGCGGGTGGATGTGCACGTCGCTGGCGACCACGCGCATCGCCCCCTCCATGAGCAGCTCCATGATGGCGATGATGTCCGGCTCCGGCCGCCGGGCCATGACGCGCAGGTGCCGCCCCAGCTCCAGAATCATCTCCCGCGCGGCGGTGTGCACGTCCTCGTTGACCACCGCGAGCGGGGACAGCGTCGGCTTGCGTGACACGAAGGCCCGGGGCTTGTTGGGAAGCGCGCCCACCGCCACGGACGCGAGGCCCAGCACGAGCGCCCCGCTCACCGTCCCCACCAGCAGCGGGCTCATCGCGGACTGGAGGTAGAGCTTGCCCAGCTCCAGGGAGGAGCCCGCGCCGAGCGACGCATGGCGGTGGAGCCACGAAGCAAGCCCGGCCACCAGCGCCAGTCCCGCGAGAGCCCATAGCAGGTGGGCGGCCCTGTTCATCTGAGCAGTCATTGAATGGACCCGAACGCTACCACCTCGGCGGAGTCCTCCTCCACCCCGTCAGGCTTCCCCCTCCACCAAATCCAGACAGGCCGCGAAGTTCCGGACTCACAGGTGGGCAGGCGGCGCACGGGCCCGAAGCAGGAAGGCCCGCGACCTCGCCAGGAGGTCACGGGCCTTCGGGGCGCCACGGGTGCGTCAGGTCAATCCTTGACGGGCGTGGCCTTGAGGGCGGCCTTGCCCTCCTTCACGTAGACCTGGAAGCGCACCGTCTTGCACGCGTACTTCTGGACGAGCTGCTCCTTGTTCTTGCGCAGCTTCTGCACGAACTTGTCGTATGTCAGGCCGTCGGCCGCCTCGCCACAGCGCTCACGCGTGGTGACGAACTCGCGGAAGACCTCCTGGAAGTGCTGCTCCTCGGAGAGCGCCACCGCGGAGTTGCCCAGGCCGGGCAGCGGAATCGCGGCCGGCGGCGGCGCCACGGAGCGCGGCGGCGGCATGGGGATGGCGACCTCGGCCGGACGGGCGCTGGCCTGGAGCAGCTCGCGCGGAATCGCGGCCACGCGCGTCGTCTCCGGGTTCTCCGGCACCGCCTGGGCGGCCGCGAGGGAGAACGGGTCCGCCGCCTGCTGCAGCGAGTACGCCGCCGTGGGCTGGTCCTCGAAGGCGAACGCGCCACGGCGCGGGGACGCCGGGGCCAGCGGCTCGCCGCCGAAGGACGCGGGGTCGGGCTCGAAGGGCATGGCCGCCGCGGAGAACGGCGCGGGCGCCGGAGGCGGCGGGGTGTACGGAGCGGGCGTCGGCGGCGGGGCGGGGAACGGGAACGCGTCAGCCGAGCCGAACGGGTCCGCCGCTGAGAACGGGGACGCCGCGGGCGCCGGCGCGGGAGGCGGCAGCGCGAACGGGTCGCCCATCGGCGACTGGGCCGGAGGCGACATGGCGAACGGGTCGGCCATGGGCCCGGGCGTCGGCGCGGACATGGCGAACGGGTCGGCCATGGGCGCGGGCGTCGACGCGGACAGGGCGAACGGGTCCGCCGCGGGCGCATGGGCCGGCGGAGGCATGGCGAACGCATCACCCAGGGGGGCGGCGGGCTGCGGCGCCGAGGCGTGCTGCGGCGCGGGGGGCGCCGCGGCGGCCATGGCGGCCGACAGGCTCAGCGTGTCGGAGTTGCCCTGGACCTCGTCACCGCGACGGCCGGAGCCCATCAGCAGCGTCCACAGGAGCGTGAGCCCCAGCAGGCCGCCCAGGCCCATCACCGCGGTCTGCTGATACGCGGCCAGCGCGCCCAGCACCGCGCCGGTGTCCGCCACGGCGAGCACCTCCAGCGGGGTGCCCTCCAGCGCGCGGCGAGAGCCCACCATCAGCGGCGCCTTGCCGCCCATGAAGTCGCCATTCGTGAAGACGGGCAGCAGCACCGGGCCCAGGGCCTGGAGGTGACCGCTGCGCAGCACCACGGGACTGCCGTTGAGCTGCACCTGGGCCAGCGAGCCCTCCGCCAGCACCTTCTCCGGGCCGGCGGCGGCCACCACCGCGTCACCCTTCACCAGCGCGAGCGCGGAGGCGCCGGACGCCTGCACCGCGGCCTCCAGCACGGACGCGTCCACCAGCGGCGCGCCCAGCACCAGCGTCGCCAGCGGCTGCCCGCGCGACCCGCCGTTGGACAGCAGGGGCACGGCCGCGAACGCGTGCGGAGCGCCGAGGGCCTCCACCACCGTCGTGCCGGCCTTCGCCACCGCCGCCACGTCCAGCTTCGCGGTGTCCTGCGACGGCTCGCCGCCCGCGACGGCGTGGAACTGGACGTCCTGCGCCACCAGCGCCACCACCGCGCCCTGGAGCTCCTTGGGCAGCGCGGCCTCCACGGCGGTGCGCACCGCGGCGAAGCGCTCCGGCGTCAGCGGCTGCGGACCGGAATCGTCCTCGTCGCGCTCTCGCGGGTTGCGCGGCGCGGCCGAGCGGGCCGGCTGCAGCGCGGCCACCGCGGAGACGACCTCCGGCGTGGCGGCCAGCTTCAGGGTCAACGACTGCACCTGCGCACGACGTGCGTCCACGCGGCGCGCCACCTCGGCGGCGCCAGCGCCCGCCTGGGTGGCGGCTCCCGCCACGGCGCGCTCGCGCAGCGGTCCCGACAGCATCGGCAGATGAGCAAGGCCCAGTCCGATGACCAGGAATGCGAAGACGAGGAACTTGAGGCGGACCATCGCCATCCTTTAGCCCGAGGGTGAAGGGTTCCGCTTATAGCGTTCACCATTCAGCCCCAGCAAGATTCGGGCAGGGGACACGACGAGGCCCGGCCGCCAGGTGGACGACCTGGAAGACCGGGCCCCTCCTGCTGCTCATCCCGACTAGTAGGTAGGCACGTCGGCCGACAAATCCTGCGGCAGACCATTGGTCTGGACGTCGCGCCGCTTCTCCAGCGAGCGCTTCAGGCTCCGCTCCAGCCTATCACGCGATGCGTCGATGGCCGGGAACAGCGAGTCGGCCGTCTCCGTCACATGCACCGCGGAGAAGCCGGGCAGCCGCACCGTCACCCGGCACTCCTTGTCCACGCCTCCCTTGGGCCCGTTGGTATCCACGAGCGAGATGTCGATTTCCGCCGCCTCATCGTCCGCGAAGCGTTCGATATGGGCGACCAGATGCTCGTCGACGTACGCCCTGATGTTGTCCGACAGGTCCAGGTGCACTCCACGCAGCAACACCTTCATGGCATCACCTCCGGGAGCAAAGATGGACAGCCCTCCGCCCGCCGGTGAGAGGGGGCCCCATTGCTCCCCTGCTCCTCCGGCATGCGAGCAGAGGGGCGCTTCAGGGAGGCGAGGAACGATTCAGGCCGACACGTGGGTTTCCCAGGCACATGGGCGCCGAGCGAATCAAGGTCCTGCTGGTGGAGGATGACGGGGACAGCCGGGAGCTGCTGGCGGAGTTGCTGGAGGCGGAGTTCGACGTGAGCACTGCTCCGGACGGGCTCGCCGGGCTGCGCGCCTTCGAGACCTGGCATCCGGACGTGGTGGTGACGGACGAGTCCCTGCCGGGCATCTGCGGCACGGAGCTCGCCCAGCGGGTGAAGGAGCGCGAACCGCGCGCCCGCGTCATCCTCGTGTCCGGCTACACACAGGTCCAGGGAGCCGAGTACTGCGACGTGGTGCTGCGCAAGCCCATCGACGTGGAGCGGCTCAGCGCCGCGGTGGGCCGGCTGGGCGACGAGGCCCGCCATTGGCCGGCCGATGAAGCTCGCCATTGAACGAAGCGCCCGGCCGCGGGTGCCGCTCGCGGGGGCCGGACCTACTATGTCCCTCCAGACACCACACGGGCAGGAGGGACCGGAATGAAATACTGCGCCAGGTGCGGCTCCGAGTATCAGGACAGCGTGAACGACTGCGCTGACTGTCCAGGCAATCCACTCCTCGTGAGCGAGGCGGAGATGCGGGCCCGGGGCCTGCCGCTGCCCCACGAGATGGACAAGCGCGTCTTCGTGCGCGCGGCGAGCGCGGAGGACCCGTTCACCGCGGAGGCCTTCGTGGAATTGCTCTCCGAGGCCAACATCCCCGTGCTCGTGCGAGCCGGCCGCTCCGGCCTGGTGGACACGCTCACCACGGGCAACCTGCTGCCCTGGTGGGAAATCCTCGTGCCCGAGGACCAGGCCGCCCGCGCCATCCCCCTGCTGGAGCAGGAGCGGGTGCAGGAGGAGGCCACCGCCGACGAGGCCGTCGCCGCCGCCGAGGAGGAGGAGCGGGAGATGGAGCTCACGTCGTCCGCCCCTCCGCCCGCCCACTGAGCAGGCGGGCAGGCGGGCCCCGCCTCAGGGCGAGCGCACCACCGCGCCGGTGCTATCGGAGTCCGGCCGGCGCACCTCGAAGAGGCTGACGCCGGTCACCTTCCACTTCGCATAGCGCGCGTTGCGGGCGAGGAACGTCTCCAGGTCCTCGTCCACCACGCGGTTGTAGCCGCCGCGCGAGGCGTGGCGGAGGAACGTGCGCTTCTTGCGCTGCACCACGAAGCCCAGGTGCGTCACCCGGGTGGCCTTCAGCGGCAGGTCCTCGCGCAGCACCACGAGGATGGTGCCGGAGGGGATGGCGCGCGCGTGCGCCATCACCCGCTCCAGCGGGAGCATGTTCAGCGTGTACGTGCCCACCGGCCGCCGCTCCTTCGGGAGCCCCAGCGCCGCCGAGGAGCGCGACTGCCAGGTGAGCGGGGTGAGCGTCTTGGTGACGGGCACCGCGTCCTCACCGCCGTAGCGGCGCGTGACGTCGGCCAGGAAGCCCTTGCGGATGTTGTTGGGCAGCCACTGCGCCTCCATGAGGTGGTTGCGGTCCTCGTAGGAGGGCGTGCTGGCGTAGCGGAGGGTGTCCAGCAGCGGCCCCACGTCCGCCTCGGAGCGCGCCAGCCCCAGCGCCAGGGACTGCTCCACGAAGGTGAGGCAGTCCACCGCGTCCAGCCGGAAGGTCGGGTCGGGGTCCACGCCGCCGCCCTCGCCCAGCGGGGACAGCACGTAGGGCGTGTTGATGAAGCGCTCGCTCATCCGCAGCAGGCGGTCCGGAAGGGGGGCGTCGGCGGACTCGGCCACCAGCGCGGCGCGCTGCTCCGCGGACAGGCCCACCCAGCCGTTGGGGTGCGTGGGGGTGGAGGTGGCGGCCTGCGCGGACGCGGCGGGGGACTCGAGCACGGCCTCGGCGCCGGGACGGGCGTCCCCCTCCGTCACCGGAGGCTGCGAGGCGGGAGAGGGAGGCTTCGGGGCCGAGGGCGCCTGGGACAGCAGCGCCGCGGCCAGCACGGCGGCCTTCATGGGGCGACACCCGCCTTGCGGAGGATGGCCTTGCGCCGGTCATCCTGCAGCTGGAGCGTCTCCAGCTCCTTCTCGTACGTGAGCTTCTCGTCCGCCTTCGCGTTCCACGAGGCCAGCACGAGCCAGTCCAGCATGGCCGCCTCTCCGCCCTGGTAGAGGATGCGCGCGGCCCCGGCGGCCAGGGCGCGGTCCTTGTCCTCCAGCAGCGGCTTGAGCGCGGGGGCGGCCTTCTTGGCGGCGACGCCCTCGTACAGCTCCAGCCCCTGCCGGCGCACGAAGCGGTCCTCGGAGCCCAGCAGCTTGCCGGCGAAGGCGAAGCCGTCCTGCGAGCCCAGCCGGCACAGCCCCCGCGCCGCCGCGAAGCGGGTGCTCTCCGAGTCGCTCGCGAGGAACTCCTTGAGGGCGGGTGCCTGCTTCGCGTCCCCGGCGTCGCCCACCGCGGCCAGCATGACGGCGCGCACCTCCAGTTCCTTCTCCGCCTTCGCCGCCTTCACCAGCGTCCCGCCCATCTTCGGGTTGCGGGACGCGCCCAGGGCCCGCGCCGCCTCCTTGCGCACCCCGCTGCTCTTGTCCGTCAGCAGGGGCAGCAGCACCTGGGTGTTGCGGCTCTTCAGCCGGGCCAGGCCCTGCGCGGCGTACATGCGCACCGCGCTGTCGTCGTCGGACGCCAGGCGCGTCAGGGTGCCCTCGGCGTTGCGCGTCTCCAGCGCGGCCAGCACCGCGACGAGGTTGCGGCGCACCCGCTCGTCCACCGCCTTGCGCAGCGCGAGGGAGATGGCATCCGCGGCGTGGGCCTCCTCGCGCAGGTAGCGCAGGCGGGAGATGGCCGCGGGCACCGCGCCCCCGGCGACGACGCCGTCCACGACCTGCGAGGCCTGGTTGCGCCGCTCGCCCCGCTTCTGGGCGGAGGAGGACGCGGACAGGGCGAGCAGCGGGAGCAGCAGCGCGAGGAGGAGGGCTGGGCGGACGGGCGGGCGCACGGGGGCGGAACGATGGCAAGCGCGGCGCCAGCCGTCAAAGTCCCGCCTCCACGCCCGGTCCCCCGGCCGGCACGGTCTGCCCGATTCTTGACCCCCCAAGGGGTGATTGATACGACCGGATGGTCATTCCCCTCTCTAGAGGCGCCACCCTATGAAGAAGCTGATGGTGCTGGTGGCGGTGTCGGGGGCGCTTGCCGCATGCGGCCCCGTGAAGTCCACCGCGAACATCCTCGACGCCGAGGTGCAGATCCAGGCCGCCCGCACGGCCGGGGCCGACAAGCTCGCCCCGTTCGAGTGGACCGCCGCCAATCTGTATCTGGCCAAGGCACGCGAGGAGGTGGGCTATTCGGACTATCAGGCGGGCGTGGACTTCGCCGTGAAGGCGTCCCGCTTCGCCAACGAGGCCCGCGAGAAGGCCATGTCGGTTGCAGGCAGTACCCCCGAGTCTGGTGTCCGGGCTCTGAGCCCGGACACCGAGTCCGGCAACCGGCCGAACCCGTGACGCCCGAGCGCTCCCCGATGAAGCGTCCCTCCCATGTCGCGCTGCTCCCCCTGCTCCTCTCCCTCGCCTGTGTCAGCGGCAGCAAGATTCGCGCGGACACGGAGGTGCTCGCCGCGGACGTGGAGCGCGCCCGCCGCAGCGGCGCCCTCCGCTGTGCCCCCGTGGAGCTGGCCACCGCCGAGGCCCACCTCGACTTCGCCAAGGGCGAGCTGAGCCAGGGCAACAGCGGCCGCGCCGCCAACCACGTGCGCACCGCGGACACCGCGGTGGACCGCGCGCTGGAGCTGTCCAAGAACTGCGGACCGCGCCAGGTGCTCGTCCGCGAGCGGCCCGAGGCCCAGCAGCCCCGGCAACCGCAACAGCCCCAGCAGCCGCAGCCGCCCCAGGTCGTGGTCCGCATCGAGGAGACGGACAACGACGGGGACGGCGCCCTGGACAAGGACGACCCCTGCCCCGACCAGGCCGAGGACAAGGACGGCTTCCAGGACGAGGATGGCTGCCCCGAGCCCGACAACGACAGCGACGGCGTGCTGGACGGCAACGACAAGTGCCCGCTCAACCCCGGCGTGCAGGACAACCAGGGCTGCCCGCAGGAGGCGCCGAAGGACCGCGACGGCGACGGCATCTTCGACGGCCAGGACAAGTGCGGCGACCAGGCCGAGGACAAGGACGGCTTCCAGGACGAGGACGGCTGCCCCGAGCTGGACAACGACACCGACGGCATCGTCGACAGCGCGGACAAGTGCCCCACCGAGTCGGGCCCGCTGCAGAACCTGGGCTGCCCCATCGTCGACAAGGACTCCGACGGGCTGAACGACCCGCAGGACAAGTGCCCGGACGAGCCCGAGGACAAGGACGGCTTCCAGGACGAGGACGGCTGCCCGGACCTGGACAACGACGCCGACGGCATGCCGGACGGTCAGGACAAGTGCCCGCTGGAGGCCGGCCCCGCGGAGAACGGGGGCTGCGCGGACAAGGACCAGGACGGTGACGGCGTCGTCGACCGGCTGGATGCGTGCCCGGACCAGCCCGGTGTGAAGGAGGAGCGCGGCTGCGCCAAGCAGTACAAGATGGTCGTCATCAAGAAGGACCGCATCGAGATCAAGAAGCAGATCACGTTCGGTGCCGGCTCGGCGAAGGTCGTCGGCAAGCAGAGCTTCGCCATCCTCGATGACGTGGCCCAGGCCCTGCGGGATGCCCCGTGGATCAAGAAGATCCGCATCGAGGGGCACACCGACTCGCTGGGCAAGGACGCGGCCAACCTGCGGCTGTCGCAGAAGCGGGCGGACGCCGTCATGGCGCAGCTCCTCCGTCGTGGCATCGACCCGGGCCGCATGCAGGCGGTGGGCTTCGGCGAGACGAAGCCCATCGGCCCCAACAACACCAAGGCCGGCCGCGCGCAGAACCGGCGCACGGAGTTCAACGTCGTCGAGCAGTGAAGTGAGTCACTCCGCCCCGGCCTCATGGCCGGGGCCCTGACGTGAGACGGCGCCTCCCGGGATTCGAGCCCGCGGAGGCGCTGGCGTTTTCAGCCGTCCTTCAGCAGCTCGTGGAGGACTTCCGTCGCGTAGGAGCCCCGGGGCAGCTCGAAGGAGAGCCACACGTCCGTGCCCACCTCGCCCGGCTCGGGCGTCAGCTCCGGCGAGCCCAGGCGGACGCGGTAGGCCCTGCGGCCCCCTTCCGTCTCCCCGCCGCCGCGCTTGAAGTCCTCCAGGGTGACGCCCTCGGCCACCAGCAGTCGCGCCTCGGCCTCGGCCACCTCCGCGGCGGAGGCCGGCATCTTCGGGCCGAACAGCGGCCCCGCCGGGCTCACCTCGAAGGCGGCCACGCGCGGGCCGTCCACCTCGGGCGCCTCGCAGACGAAGAGGCCGCCCGTCTCCTCCTTGCGCAGCACGTCCCCGCGCAGCGCGGTGGCCAGCGTGCCCGCGCGCAGCCGCTCCACCAGCGCCCGGTTGAACAGGCGGGACTGGAAGGCGGACAGGTACAGCTTGCGCTGGAAGCGGTCCGGCCGCTTCGGCAGCCGCTGCCCCAGCACGAGCAGCCGGCCCAGGTCCGCGTTGTCACCCGCGCGGCCGAAGCGCTGCTCCCCGAAGTAGTTGGGCAGGCCCCGCTCCACCAGCCGGGAGAACGTCTCCCGCGCGGCGCCCACGTCGCGCACGTCCCGCAGGCGCAGGCGGAAGCGGTTTCCGCGCAGGTGCCCGGTGCGGAGCTTGTTGCCGTGCCGCTTCGTCCACAGGACGCGCACCCCGTCCAGCGCGAAGTCGGCCACCTTCGGCTCGGCGCGCGCGGGCACGGAGAGCAGCTGCCGGGTGACGGCCTGCCGGTCCTTCATCCCCGCCACGCCGATGTCGTCCTCGGACACGCCCAGCGCCGCGGCCAGCGCCCGCACCACCTCGCGGGTGTCCCGGCCGCGCTTCTCCAGCCAGAGGTAGAGGTGCTCTCCCTCGCCGGAAGGCAGGTACGCGGGGACCTCCTCCACCTCGAAGTCGTCGGGCACCAGCTTGAAGGCGCCGCCGCACCCAGGAACGTCCGCGGTCAGCCGCGGCAACTCGGTGTCCGTCACGGCGCCTCGAGCGTGGCCAGCAGTTCCTTCACGCGCCGGGCCAGGTCCTCGTCCGCGCGCGACTCCAGCAGCTCACCGGCCTGGAAGAGCAGGAAGAACATCACGTCGCTGAGGGCCTGCTTGAAGGACGCCAGCGGCTCGCTGCCCAGCTGCGCACGGTGCCGCTCGAAGCCCTCGATGAGCTTGGGCTCCGGCAGGCTGCCGTCGGCCGCGAAGGCCAGCCCCTCCAGCACCGGCGAGGACGACAGGGCCTGGCCCGTCAGCGCGGCGTTGGCCGCGGCAATGAACTCGCGGTCCATGCGCTGCTTGGCCACCTCGTCGCGAATCTCCCGGAAGATGAAGTTGAAGACGCGCGCCACCGGGCGCGGGTCCACCACGGGGACGGCGCGCGCGGGCGGCTTGGGCGCCACGGGGGCTGCCGCGGCGACCACCGGGGCCTTCTCCTGAGGCAGCGGCGTGGGCGCGGTGGCGCTCCCGGGCACCATCAGCGGCTTGTCCGTCACCGACGCGAAGCCGCCCTCCAACAGCCGGAAGACGACCTTCGTGATGTCGAACTCGGACAGCCGGGCCGCGTGGCCCAGCTCCAGGATGGTGCGCCGGCCGTCGAGCAGGGCCAGCACCCGGTCCTCGTCCTCCTCCAGCTTGCCGTCCGACGGGCGCTTGCGCGTCACGTACAGGCGGCCGTGGGGGATGCGCTTCCGGAAGTGCGCCATCTCGTCGATCTTCCGGATGCTGTCCATCAGCAGGCTCTGCGTGGACAGCTGGATGATGTGGCCCGTCTTCTCGTCCACCGGCTGGTCCACGAGGAAGAAGCTGCCCTCGCGGCACAGGACGATGGCGTGGAAGATCTCGCTCACCTGGTGGGTGACGCACTTGAAGAGGTCGTGCGCCTGCAGGAGCCCCTTCTCCACCAGCGCGCGGCCCACCTTGGACGGCGGGTGCTCGCGCAGCACCGTCTCCACCTGGGGGCGCTCCACGTAGCCCAGGCGCACCAGCACCTCGCCCAGCCGGTCCGCCGGGTCATCGGACGAGGCGCCACGCACCTCGCCCTCGCGGAAGGTGACGGAGCGCTCGCCGCCGGGCGAGCTGACGCGGATGACGCCGCTCCACCGGGACTGGCTGAGGAAGGCGATGAGGTCCGACAGCGGGAAGCCGCCGGCGTCCCCGGACAGCACCACGCGCGGCACCGGGATGGAGCCCCCCGCCGCCGGGGTGCGCGAGAAGACCAGCAGGTCGGGCGCCGTCGGCATCAGCGCGTACGTCCCCGTCCGCCCCGCCAGCGGCGAGGGGGCCTGTCGGTCCTCGGGGACGAGCTGCGCCGTCCCGTCGATGCGGAAGCGTGGTGTCATTCCCGCGGTCAGTCAGCGCCCCAGGCGTTGTTGTTGGTGCGCCACTCCAGCTCGTCCTCCAGGCTGTGCGTGAGCATCTCTTCCTGGATGAAGCCGAGGTCGACCGGGCGCCCGTTGAAGAACACGGAGGGCGTGCCGCTGAGTCCGGCGGCGCGGCCCTGGTTGCGGAAGCCCTCCAGCTCCTGCTTGTAGGCGTCCGACTTGAGCGCCGCCGCCAGCTTGCTGCCGTCCAGCCCCAGCTTCGTGGCCAGCGCGGGCAGCGCCTCCGGCTTGAGGTTCTCCTGCTGCTCGAAGAGGCCGTCGTGCATCTCCCAGAACTTCCCCTGGTCCCGGGCCCACAGCGCCGCCGTCGCGGCGGGCACCGCGTTGACGTGGTTGGACAGCGGGAAGGGCAGGTAGCAGAAGCGCACCTGCTGCGCGTTCTTCTTCGCGAAGGCCTCCAGCACCGGGCGGGCCCGGGCGCAGAAGGGGCACTCGAAGTCGGAGAACTCCACCACCGTCACCGGGGCGCTCGCGGAGCCCATGCACATCCGCTCGTCCACCTTGAACTGCGCGCGCGTGTCCCGGAAGGCGGCGTAGTACTGGGACAGCGAGACGATGACCTCGGTGGCGGGGCTGCCGTCGGACACCATGCGCGCGGCCAGCCGGGCCATCCGCCTGGCGTGGCGGCAGCCGGTGTGCTGCTTCAGGCAGGCGCCCAGCGTGTGGGGGCAGCCGCAGTAGCAGAACTCGTCCGTCATCACGGTGGCCAGCTCGCGCTTCGCCGTGGGCGGCAGCGACGAGAAGTCCATGCCCGGAATCCCGCTGATGGCGGCCGTCGGGTCCGCGGGCGCCGCGGCGGGCGCGGCCGGCGGAGGCGAGGCGGCGGGCGGCGCCGAGGGCTTCGGGGCTGGCGAGGCGGGAGCCTGGGAGCCGGCGGCCTGGGAGCCGGCGGGAGTGGCACCCTCGGGGCTCTTGCAGCCCGGACCCGTCAGGACGGCGGCGGCCGCCAGCAGGGGAAAGACACGCTTCCAGCAGGAAAGGAGCACGGCGCGGGTCTTAGCCACGCTCGCGGGGCTTGTAAAGGAACGCCAGCCTTGGCAGGGAAGCCCCCTTGCCCATCATGCCCAGAGTCCTGCTGCTGCACACCGGGGGCACGCTCGGGATGGCCGGCGGTCGCCCGTCCGCCCTGCGCCCCTCGGCCTTCTTCAAGACGCTCAAGTCCCGGGTGCCGGAGCTCTTCCAGCTCGCCGACATCGAGCTGGAGCTGTTCAGCAACCTCGACTCCTCGGAGATGCAGCCGGAGCTGTGGAGCCGGATGGCCACCCACCTCCACCACCGCCTCCCCCACTTCGACGGGGCCGTGGTGACCCATGGGACGGACACGCTCGCCTACACGGCCAGCGCCCTCTCCTTCATGTTGCGCAACCCGCCCTGCCCGGTGGTGCTGACGGGCTCGCAGCGGCCGCTGGGCGAAATCCGCTCGGACGCGCGGCTCAACCTCATCGACGCGGTGCTGTCCGCGCTCCAGGGTCCGCGCGAGGTCACCATCTGCTTCGACTCGCACCTGTACCGGGGCAACCGCACCCGCAAGGTGAAGGTGGCGGAGTACGACGCCTTCGAGAGCCCCAACTGCCCCGTGCTGGGCACGCTGGGCGTGGATGCCACCTTCGAGCCGGGCCTCAAGCCGCGCGGCGCCTTCCGCCTCTTCGAGAAGCTGGACCCGCGCGTCTTCCTCTTGAAGGTGTTCCCCGGGCTGGACCCCGCCCTGCCGCTGCAGCTGCTGCCCCACGTCCACGGCCTGGTGCTGGAGGCCTACGGGGCGGGCAACTTCCCCATCGACCCCGAGCTGGGGCGCTCCCTCAAGCCCCTCTTCCTCCAGGCCCGGGAGCGGGGGGTCCCCATCGTCGTGGTGAGCCAGGCGTACCGCAACGGCGTGGACCTGAGCCTCTATGAATCCGGAGCGGAGGCGCTGGCCGTAGGGGCCATGGGCGGCGCGGACCTGACCCCCTCCGCCGCCCTGGTGAAGCTGATGCAGGGGCTGGCGTACCACCCCCGCTCTCCGGAGGCCCTGGCCCGGTTCATCCAGACCCCGGTGGCAGGCGAGCTGACCGTCGGACGGCCGACAGTCCCCCCTGCCCGCCCCGGACGCCGCCGGCCCACGCGCCGGGTACGGGCGGAGTGACGGACTGTCATGAAGAGAAGGGATGCATGCTTGCCGACGCGAAAAGGCGGCCCGTAAGATGGGAAGCGCGATGTCCGAGGAGAAAACTTCCGTCCATTCCATTTCGGACCTGCTGGGCAGCGCCCAGCAGCAGAGCGCGTATCTGATCGTCATCAGCGCCAAGTCCGCGGCGGGCATCGGACGGATGTTCAAGCTGGACCGCTCGGAAGTCGTCCTGGGGCGCAGCTCCGAGGCGCAGTTCCAGGTGGAGGATGACGGCATCTCCCGCAAGCACGCCAAGGTGGTGGCGCTGGGGGACGGCCGCTTCCAGTTGGTGGACCTGGCCAGCACCAACGGGACGTACCTCAACGGCCTGAAGGTCAACGCCGCGCCGCTCTACGACGGCGACAAGATCCAGATCGGCTCCAACACCGTCCTCAAGTTCTCCATCCAGGACGCGCTGGAGGAGCAGTACCAGCGCAGCATCTACGAGTCCGCCACCCGCGACGGCCTCACCCGCGTCTACAACAAGAAGTACTTCCTGGAGACGGTGCGCAAGGAGTTCAGCTACTGCCTGCGCCACCGGGTGCCGCTGTCGCTCGTGCTGTTCGACGTGGACCACTTCAAGAAGATCAACGACGCGTACGGGCACCCGGCGGGCGACTACGTGCTCACGCGCATCGCCCAGCGCGTGGCGGACACGGTGCGCACCGAGGACCTGCTCGCCCGCTACGGCGGCGAGGAGTTCGCGCTGATGCTGCGCGAGTCCGCCGAGGAGCAGGCGCTGGCATGCGCCGAGCGCTGCCGGTACGCGGTGGACAAGGCCGACTTCGTCTTCGGCGGCACGCCCATCAAGGTCACCATCAGCCTGGGCGTGGCCACGCTGCTGGACTCGGACTTCTCCCAGCCCGAGGACCTCATCGCCGCGGCGGACAAGTACCTGTACCGGGCCAAGCGCGCGGGCCGCAACCGCGTGGACGCCAAGGCCGTCAGCGGCCTCTGACGCCTCCCTCCCCGCCCTCTTCCTAGAGCCTGGAGCCCGGCCCGAAGCCCAGCCGCTTCAGGCTCTCGCGCGACACGTGCTGCACGTGGGTGTCCGTGTCGCGGGTGGCCGCGTCGGACAGGGCGGCGGCGGCGTGGGGCCCGCCGATGTAGCCCAGCGCCTGCGCGGCGGCCACGCGCACGGCGGCCACCGGGTCCTCGCGCAGGCACACGGCCAGCTCCTTCACGTGCGGCGGGCGGCCGATGTGCTCCAGCGCCCGGGCGGCGGCGGCACGCACCGCCGGGTGCTCCGAGCCGAGCAACCCCGCGGCCTCGTCCCCGCGCGTCGACTGGCGCTGCCCGGCCACCACCTCCAGCGCCGCGGCCACCACCTCCGGCGCCGGGTCCTCGAGCGCACGCGTGGTGGCCTCCGCCACCTCCGTGCGCCGGGAGGACAGTGTCCCCAGCGCGCGGACGGCCCCGGCCCGCACCAGCGCCTGCGAGTCGTGGAGCAAGGGCGCGAGCCGGACGGCGCGCTCGCGGGCGCCCTCGTCACACTCCGCCAGGTACGTCAGCGCGTCGCCGCGCAGGGCCGGTGGCTGCTGGGTGTCCCGCGCCACGCCCAGGAAGAAGGCCGCGCAGCCCTTCTCGCGCACCATCGCCTCCAGCCAGGGCCGGGCCACGGCGGCGTCCTTCGTCTCCAGCCGGCGCTCGGCGGCGGCGCCCAGCGTCAGCCCGTCCGTCTCCGCCAGCCACCGGGCGGCATCCATGCGCACCCACCGGTCCGCGTCCTCCAGCGCGCGCTCCAGCTCCTTGCGCGCCAGCGGCCCGTACAGCCGCAGGGCCTGCACCGCCTTGCGGCGCTGGAGCGCGACGGGCGCCGCCAGCTCCGGCTGCAGCGCCTCCAGCTCGCGCGAGTACACGGCGAAGAGCCGGTTGATGCGGGCCTCGTCCGCCGGCTTCGCCTCCTCCAGCAAAAGGCGCCCCACCGAGGTCCGCTTGCGCTCGGCCACGACCTTCAGCGCGGTGGCCGGGATGGTGTCCGTGCTCTCCGGCCGGGACTCGAGGGCCTCCAGCACCAGCCGCGCCGGCCGCCGGCCCAGGAAGCCGGACAGGTGCGCGAGCGCCGCGCCCCGGACGGACAGCTCCTCCGCATACACCTCCAGCTCCAGCGCCTCGCGGATGGCGTTGCGGCGCGCCCACACCCGGCCCGCGGCCTCCAGCCCCCGGGGGCCCGCCGCCTTGAGGAAGTCCGCCGAGGACTGGCCCGCCTCCGCGGCAGCTCGGGCGGCGGTGAGACACGCGGTCAGCTCCGAGGCCGAGGCCGAGGGCGTCCCCACCACCCACTCCGCCAGCTGCTGGCGCTCGGAGACGCCGCGAGCGCGAGCCTCCGCCCGCACCGCGGCCCACCGCACCCTCCAGTCCGCGTCCTTCCGGGCGGAGACGAGCGGCTCGCGGGGGACGGGCCGCATGCTGCCCACGGCCGCCACCCAGGCATCCACCCGGCCGGCCGGCAGACACGCGGCACAAGCCCGCGCACGCGTGGCGGAATCCTGCACATGCCGCTGGCAGGACATCCAACAGTCCTTCGTCCCGGTGCCGCCCTGCTGGCCGGTCGCCAGGAGCACCACCAGGAGGAGGGCAGGGCTCACAGGGCAGACACTCTAGTCCAACGGCAGTAGCGTTTTCGTCCTGCGCCCTTGCGTTTTCCCGGGCGCTGGGACATACCCGCTGCCCCTTACGATTCACACCCACATCTACGCACGGCGGAAGGAGGTGACAGCATGCCCGGTATCCGAGTCAAGGAAGGCGAGTCCATCGAGAGCGCCCTCAAGCGTTTCAAGAAGGCCACCGAGAAGGCCGGAATCCTCTCCGAGATCCGCAAGCGCGAGCACTACGAGAAGCCTTCCGTGAAGAGGAAGAAGAAGGCCCTCGCCGCCAAGAAGCGCGCTGTGAAGAAGGCCCGCAAGTCGTTCTAGAGCGAGCCTCGCGCGCGAGCCGGGGCACCCCTGAAGCTGTCAGGTGCCCTGGCTCCCGTCGTCCAGTCCCCGAACACACTTCCCCCTGAGGAGTCGCGACATGGCCACCCTGAAGGAGCGGATCGACGCGGACCTGAAGGACGCGATGCGGTCCAAGAACGAGCTCACCCTCAGCGTCCTGCGGATGCTCAAGAGCGCCGTGAAGTACAAGGAAGTGGAGCCCGGTGCCTCCGCGCTCGATGACGCGGGCATCCAGACCGTCATCACCGGCCTCATCAAGCAGCGCCGTGACTCCATCGACCAGTTCAAGTCCGGCGGTCGCCCGGAGCTGGCGGAGAAGGAGGAGGCGGAAATCACCGTCCTCCAGAACTACCTCCCCAAGCAGCTGTCCGCCGACGAGCTCACCGCCGAGGTCCAGGCCGCCATCGCCGAGGTCGGCGCCAAGGGCCCCAAGGACATGGGCGCGGTGATGAAGAACCTCAACCCCAAGCTCCAGGGCAAGGCCGAGGGCCGCGCCATCTCCGAGGCCGTGAAGGCCCAGCTCGCGAAGCTGTCGCCCTGAGCCGTCCGGAAGCCTGAAGCTCCAGTGACGCCGCGGCGCTGTCGGGAAACCGGCGGCGCCGTTGCTTTTCACGGGCAGCCAGGGAGGCGGAAACTTGCCCCCTCGCCCCCCCGTCATTAAGTGCCTGGGCCAGCCCCCACCGGGCTCCAGGAGTCACGCCGTGCCCCTCCCCTCCCCGCGCCTGCCCCGCCGTCCCTCCTCCCTGCCTGTGGGAAGGATCCGCCAGGTCGCCCGGGCGCCGGGGGACGTCAGCCCCGTATGCGAGGATGTCATGCCTACGCCTACCTACGCGTGGGCCTGGGGGTGGCAACCGTGATTCCGGAACACAAAATCCAGGAAATCCTCGACCGGGTGGACCTCGTGTCGCTCATCTCGCGCCACGTGGAGCTGAAGAAGGCCGGGCGCGAGTGGAAGGCGTGCTGTCCGTTCCACCAGGAGAAGACGCCGTCATTCTACGTGGTGCCGGAGAAGCGCTTCTACTTCTGCCATGGCTGCCGGGCGAGCGGCGACGCGGTGTCCTTCGTCCAGCGCTACCTGGGCAAGACGTTCGTCGACGCGGTGAAGGACCTGGCGCAGGAGCTGGGCATCGACGTGCAGGGCGAGGAGGACCCCGGCGTCCGGGAGCGCCAGCGCATCAAGGACGCCACGGACTTCGCCGCCGAGCACTTCCGCGCGCTGCTGTGGCAGCAGGACGAGGGCCGCGCGGCGCGCGCCTACGTCGCCAGCCGGGGCATCTCGGAAGAGACGGCCATGGCCTTCGGGCTGGGCTGGGCGCCCGACGCGTGGAGCCTGCTGGCGGACCGCTTCCAGAAGCAGGGCATGCTGGAGTGGGGACAGCAGGCGGGCCTGGTGACGCCGCGCTCCTCCGGCGAGGGCTACATCGACTTCTTCCGGGGCCGGCTCGTCATCCCCATCCGCTCCCCCGAGGGCCGCGCCATCGCCTTCGGTGGCCGCCTGGTGGGCAGGGAGGACGGCCCCAAGTATCTCAACTCGCGCGAGTCGCGCATCTACAACAAGAGCGAGACGCTCTTCGGGATGAACCAGGCGCGGGAGGAAATCCACAAGCGCAAGGCCGCCATCCTGGTCGAGGGCTACTTCGACTGCATCGGCCTGTACCAGGTGGGCGTGCGCCACTCGGTGGCGCTGTGCTCCACCAACCTCACGGCCGGGCACCTCCAGGTGCTGAAGCGCGCGGACGCGAAGAAGCTCTTCCTGCTGCTGGATGGGGACAAGGCCGGCCTCGCTGCTGTCGAGCGGCTCGCCGGTCCCCTGCTTGCCGCGGGGGCGGACGCCCGGGTGGCGCTGCTGCCCCAGGGCGACGACCCGGACACCTTCGCGCGTCGCCAGGGGTTGGAAGGTGTGGAGCGTCTGCTCGAGAGCGCGCAGCCGCTCACCACCCACCTGTTCTCGACCGTCCTCCCTCATGGCACGGCGTCGCCTTACGAGGAGAAGATGGCGGCGCTGGATCGGCTCAAGCCCATGGTAGGTCAATTTGTGCCAGGCCTGGAGCGCAACGAGTTCCTCAAGGCCATAGCCGCGTGCTTTGGATGGACGGTACGGGTGGTTGAAGACTCCCTGCGCAACCTGCGCCCCAAGCCCCCACCCCAGGGCGCCCAAGGGGCCCCGGCGCAGCAGCCGGAAAAGCCCTCGGAGAAGCCGCCCCCCTGGCTGGAGACGCTCTATGTGGCCTCCATACTCCGGGATTCACGGCTGCTTGCCCGCGACACCTTCCGCGTCTGTGATGAGCTGTCCCACATGGGGCTGCGCATGGCGCTCGCCCATGCCACGTCCGGGCACGGCACCGAGGACGCCCTCTACGAGGCGTCAGACGCGGTGAAGCGCGCCGTCGAGGAAGCCTGGCGTCAGCTCCCCGAGCGGGGAATGACGCTGGACCACGATTTCTCCAACATCTGCAGGGAAATCATGGTGCGGCGCATCGACGAGAGGCTCGCTTATATAAGACGTGCGACGGAGCAGACGCCGGGGGCGTTTGACCTCACGGAGGAGACGCGCGAGCTCCTGACGGAGCGCGTGGAACTGTTGGCCCTCAAGAAGCGTGTCCTGGAAGAGCTCAAGCCCGCCTCCTCGGGAACAAAGGCGCCCATGCAACCGGTTTGAGTTCGCGTTTGTAAGAAACCCTGACTTTGCGGTAGATCGGCCGGCTCGCCCCTGGCCTCAAGCCCCTGAATTTCCTAAGGAGAAGTACCCGAATGCCGACGCAGAAGCCCTCGAAGGCGTCCGTGAAGCCCACCAAGAAGAAGGTGGATCCGGTGATCCGCAAGAAGAAGGCGCCGGAAAGCTCCGCGTCCGTGGCGAAGGGGACCAAGGCAGGAGCCGAGGAGAAGGAGGCGATTGCCGCGAAGAGCGACGTCGTCGCCGAGGCCACGGAGAAGCTGAAGAAGAAGAAGGGTGTCGCGCCCGCCATGGGTGATGACGTGGACCCCGAGGAGGCCGCGGAAGAAGCCGCCGCCGCCGTCCAGGTGGACCCGGACGCCGTGGAAGACGACGTCGAGGAGGATCCGGTCGCCGAGCGCAAGGAGGTCAAGGACCTGCTCGCCGCGGGCCGTGAGAAGGGCTTCCTGACCTACGACGAGGTCAATGACGCGCTCCCCGCCGACATCGTGTCGTCCGATCAGATCGACGACGTGATGAGCATGTTCGGCGACAACGACATCGAGATTGTCGACGCGCAGAAGGCCGCCCAGAACAACGAGATCAAGCCCACCGTCACCGTCGAGGAGGAGAAGGAAGACGCGGACGAGGACGAGAAGGACGAGGACGACGAGCCGGGTGGCAAGTCGAACGACCCCGTCCGTCTGTACCTGCGCAAGATGGGCAGCGTCAGCCTCCTCACCCGCGAGGGCGAGGTCGAAATCGCCAAGCGGATTGAAGAGGGCGAGAAGGAAGTCCTCCGCGCGCTGCTCGCCTGCAAGGTGGCCGTCGAGGAGATCCTCGACATCGGCAACAAGCTGAAGACGGCCAAGCTGCGCGTGCGCGACGTCATCAAGGACGCGCCCGAGGAGGCCCAGGCCGAGGGCGCCGACGAGGCTCCCGAGGAAGTCGGCGAGGGTGACGCCCCGGCGCAGCTGGCGCAGAGCGAGCTCAACAAGATCGAGCAGATCTGCAAGCAGATCGAGCGCTTCCGCAAGTTCGCCAAGGACTGCGACGTCCTCGAGGAGGAGCTCGCCTCGAAGAAGAAGCTGACCGAGGTGCGCAAGAAGGAGCTCAAGCAGGAGATGAAGGACCTCCGGACCAAGATGATGGAGGTCCTGGAGGAGATGCGGCTCAACAAGAAGCAGGTGGACCGCATCGTCATCAACCTGAAGGCCCTCATCGAGCGCGTCGACAAGGCCGAGGACGAGCTTCGCGAGCTGGAGCGCCGCTACGGCATCTCCATGAAGGAGCTTCGCCCGCAGCTGAAGGAGTCGCGGGAGAACCCCAACATCGGCAAGAAGCTGCAGAAGCAGCTCAACCTCACTCCCGAACAGCTCGAGGTCCTCGACCGCGACGTGCGCACGGCGGTGCGGAAGATCAAGAAGGTCGAGGAGGAGGCCAACCTCCCCGTCGAGTCCCTGCGCCGCAACTACGACGCCATCCGCCTGGGTGAGCGCCGCGCCGAGCGCGCCAAGAGCGAGCTGGTGGAGGCCAACCTCCGCCTCGTGGTCTCCATCGCGAAGAAGTACACGAACCGCGGCCTCCAGTTCCTGGACCTCATCCAGGAGGGCAACATCGGCCTGATGAAGGCCGTGGACAAGTTCGAGTACAAGCGCGGCTACAAGTTCTCCACGTACGCCACGTGGTGGATCCGCCAGGCCATCACCCGCGCCATCGCCGATCAGGCCCGCACCATCCGCATCCCGGTGCACATGATCGAGACCATCAACAAGCTCATCCGCACCAGCCGCTACCTCGTGCAGGAGATTGGCCGCGAGCCGACGCCGGAGGAGATTGCCGAGAAGATGGAGCTGCCGCTCGACAAGGTCCGCAAGGTCCTGAAGATTGCCAAGGAGCCCATCTCCCTCGAGACGCCGATTGGCGAGGAAGAGGACAGCCACCTGGGCGACTTCATCGAGGACAAGAGCCTCGTGTCGCCGGCGGACGCGGTCATCAACATGAACCTGGCGGAGCAGACCCGCAAGGTGCTCGCCACCCTGACGCCGCGTGAGGAGAAGGTGCTCCGCATGCGCTTCGGCATCGGCGAGAAGAGCGACCACACGCTGGAAGAGGTCGGCCAGGACTTCGAGGTGACGCGCGAGCGCATCCGCCAGATTGAGGCCAAGGCGCTTCGCAAGCTGCGCCACCCGAGCCGCTCCAAGCGCCTGCGCTCCTTCGTGGAGAGCTAAGGCTGGAGTGACGGCCCGCGGCGCTTGAGCGACCGCAGGCAGGCTCCAGCGGTGCAGCACCTGGGCCTCCGGTTCCTTTCATGGACCGGGGGCCTTCGTGTTTCTAGAGTCCGGGGTCGTGGCCCTCCTCCGACGCGCTGTGAAGACGATGAAGCCCGAGTCGAAGTCCGACGCACCACCGTCCTTCACGGAGACGGTGTTCAAGGCGGTGCGCTCGATTCCGCGCGGGCAGGTGCGCTCGTACGCGCAGGTGGCGCTCTACGCGGGCAGGCCGGGCGCGGCGCGGGGCGTGGGGCACGAGCTGACGGGGCTGCCTCCCGCGCGGCAGCGGGACGTGCCCTGGTGGCGGGTCATCCGCTCGAACGGGACGCTGGCGCCCCTCGTGGCACACGAGCAGGCGAAGCGCCTGCGCGCGGAAGGCGTGGGGGTGCAGCAGCGTGGGGAGGTGTTCCGCGTGAAGGTGGAGCGGGAGGAGCCCCCTGCCCTGCCCCAGGGGCGGAAGAAGGGGTGAGCGGAGTGCGGCGGCCGGCATCGGGGGAAGCGACCCACTTGCCAGCGGCGCGCGCCCGGGGATATGCAACCGGCCCAGGCGGTTGGTTGCACATGGGGGCCCTTAGCTCAGCGGTTAGAGCTGTCGGCTCATAACCGATTGGTCCCTGGTTCGAATCCAGGAGGGCCCACTCCCCCTAACCCCGCCTGGCGCCTCGGGAATCTCTCCGAAGACGCCTGCGCGTTGAGCCACCTCCGCCGAGTTCCGCACCACCGGCGCACCATGCGGGCCGCCTACGGCCAGCGGGAGCACCACTGCAAGAGGCTCCTCGGTTGGCTGGAAGCTGAGCTGCTCCAGGCCCGCGCGCATGTCCTCGACATCGAGGTGGCCGTAGACGCCTGACGTAACGGTGGGCGAGGAGTGCCCGAGGATGCGCTGCACCACCGCTAGCGACACCCGCGCCTTGAGCAGCAGCGTTGCCGTGGTGTGGCGCCAGACAAGTCCGCGAAGAAGCAGGCCAGGTGCCTCTCTCCCAGCGATTCTCTCGTGTACTGCGGCAGCAACCGCCCCTGCTCCGGCTGCCACGGTCGGAACGGCCGCGGCGACACGAAGCGCCCGGGCGCCCGGGCTCCCTCCTCAGCTCCCGCTGGCTTCTGGCTGGCGGACACTTCCATCAGGGCGCTCTGCTCGGCTGGCTTCCTCGTCGAGCCTCGGCTCATTCCCCCCTTCAACCACACCACGTCCTACGGGGGAGGCACTACCCATAAGGTTCTCCGACGCGCTCCTAGAGCAGCTTCGCCATGATCTCGCGCTCGCGCTGCTCGAGCTTGATCGACGCGAGCGTCCAGTCGATGAGCTCGTCGGCGGCCGACATGTCGAAACCGAAGGCGCTGGCGGCCTCCTTCACCGACGCGCGCTCCTCGTTCGAGATCGCGCCGTCAGCGCACGCCACCTCGACGAGCATCCGCAGCAGGGAGACGCGCAGCTCGCGGATTTCGATCTGGCTGACGATGTCGGTGAGGCGGCCAGGCTTCTGGAACTCCCGCTCGATGAGCGCGGCGACCTGCGCGTCGCGGGGCGACAGGCCGAGGCCCGACACCACGTCATCGAGGTGCTGACGCTCGTCCTCGGTGATGCGGCCATCGCTCGCCGCTACGTTGGCCATGGCCTGGACGAACGCCAGTAACTGCTCCTGGGGGTACTCACGCGTCATGTCGTCTCCTGCCGGGAGGCTACCTGTGTGCGCTCTGGCTCGCGACAGGCTCCGTCGCTCAGGGCCTGGACGTGGCGTGCTGCTTCAGCCACTGGGAGGCCCGCTCTGCGTCCGCCTTTCGGCCCACGCGGCTCCAGTAGTCGCGGGCCTGGGTGGCCAGCTCGATGGCGCGCGCCCTGTCTCCGTGGGAGTCCCAGAGCGCGCGTGCCAGCGGGAATTGAACCCGCGCCCTCTCATTGATCAAGGTCAGCTTCAGGGCGCCCTCGAGGAAAGGCACGGCCTCGGCGGGCTTGCCCTCGGCCAGACAGAGCCGGCCCATCCCCAGCAGGGGCCCCAGGCGCCCCAGATCGTCCGGCGCCAGTACCTTGTCCTGAAAGGCCATGGCGCGCGTGAACTTCTCCCGCGCCTCCGCGTGGCGACCCAGTTCCACCAGCGCCTCGCCTTGGTCAGTGAGCGCCCAGGCGACGAGCGGGCTCTCGGGGCCCAGCAGCTTCAGGTTCAGCTCCAGCACGCGCGCGTAGGCCTCGAGCGCCTCCTCGGCCCTCCCCATGTCGCGGAGCACGTGGCCTCGCGCGCCGATCGAGTCGGCCACGGACGGATGCTCGGAGCCCAGCACCTTCTGCTTCAGCGCCAGGGCGCGCGCCTGGGCCTCGAGCGCCTCCTCGAACCGGCCCATCTCCTGGAGCGTGGTGCCGAGGTCTCTGAGGGACTCGGCCACCCGTGGGTGCTCCGGGCCCAACACCTTCTTCCGCAGCTCCAGCGAGAGGGTATGGGCCTCGAGCGCCTCGTCCACCCGGCCCATGCTCTGGAACAGCAGGCCCAGGTTGTGGAGCGTGGAGGCCACCTCCCAGTGCTCGGGGCCCCACACCTTCTTCCTCAGCGCCAGGGCGTGCTCGAACGCCTGCCGTGCCTGCTCGTGCTTGCCAACGGCCATGAGGATGGTGCCCTCGCTGTTGGAGGCAAAGGCGCGGATGCGGTCATCGTCCGCCAGCTCCACCATGCTCTGCGCCATGGGCACCATGTGCAGCGCGTCGTGCGGCCGCCTCAGGCGGTTGCCCGTCACCCAGACCAGGGAGTTCGAGGCCTGGGCCAGCGTATAGGCGTCCCTGCCACGGGCCGCCACCGCCATGGACTCGCGCAGGCCTTCCACGGTGGCTCGGTAGTCGCCTGCCCCTTCTCTCATCCATGCCATGAGGTAGCGGGTCTGAGCCTCCAGCGAAGCGTGGCCTGCCGCCTTCACCTGGGGGAGCAGGGAGTCCGCCAGCGCGAGCCCCTCCTGGACGCGGTGGGTATCCAGCAGCACCCGCAGGGAGTCGACCTGCTGCTGGAGCGCCTCCACCTTCCCGCGCACCACCGGGTCCTCGGGCGGCGGCACCGCGGCGGTGAGCGCCTTGGCGTCCTCGCAGTACTCCAGCGGCGGCAGGGCCTGCACCGCCTCCACCGCCTTGCTCACCAGGGGTGTGTCTGGACTCTGGGACAACAGCTCGGTGAGCGCGCGCAGCTGGCCGCGCCTGCGCTCCAGGCAGGCCTCCTCCAGCACCAGCAGCCCCGAGTTCTTCGGGCGCCCCTCCTGGCTCGCGCGCAGGCACAGCGCGGTGCGCTGCCTCACCCAGGCTCCCGCATAGGCCTCCAGCCCCTGAACCACCCGCTCGGCGGTGGCCCGAGCGTAGGGTGCCCCCGTGGCGACCAGCCCCTGCTCCAGCCGGGCCCTGACCGCCGCATCCCAGACTCCGCTCAGCCGCAGCTCCATTCGACCGCACACCTGCTCCTGCGGGCGAGCCCACACCCACAAGGCCAGCCCCGCCGCCGCCCCCACCGCGCCGACCAGGGCCCAGCGCGAGGGCCTCGCCCGCCGCTTCTTCTCCGGGTCGTCCGCCAGCGCGTGCAGCAGCGCCTTCATGGAGGAGGGACGCTTCGCCGGATCGGTGCTCAGCCCCTGGAGGAGCGTGCGCGTCACCCACGCGGGGACCTGGGAGTCCTCCGGCGGCTCCACCCTGCCCGCGCGCTGAGCCGCGCGCAGTTCCGCCACGGTGTTGCCCTGGAAGGGGAGCTGGCCGTACAGCCCCTCATAGAGGGACACGCAGAAGGCATACAGGTCGCTGCGCGCGTCTCCTCGTTGGCCTCGGAACTGCTCGTCCGCCATGTAGCTCGGCGTCCCCATCCACTGGCTCGAGCGCGTGGTCAGCGCCGCGAGCGCCACGGCCGGCTGCGCGGGGAGGAGTTGCGCGGGGACCTCGCGCGGCTCGTCCACCGAGGCGGACTCGAGCCAGGCCAGGCCGAAGTCCGTCACCCGTGCCCGCCCGTCCTGGCCCACCAGCACATTGTCCGGCTTGAAGTCATGGTGGATGAGGCCCGCTTCGTGGGCGGCGGCCAGCCCCTGCCCTGCTGCCAGGTACTGCGCCAGCACCTCGCCCCACGGGCGCCCCTGCTGCCAGCGGTGCAGCGTCTGCCCCTCCACGTACTCCATGGCGATGAAGAGCGCGCCGTCCTCCAGGGTACCCGCGTCGTACACCGCCACCACCTGGGGGTGGCTCAGGCGGGCCATCGCCTGCGCCTCGCGCACGAACCGGGCCTGCTCCTCGTCGCGGCGGCTCTCTCCTCCGCTCCAGGGTCGCAGCAGCTTGAGCGCCACGCGCCGATCCAGCCGCGCATCATACACGCTCAGGACCACCCCCATGCTGCCCTGGCCCAGCGTGCCCAGCACCGTATAGCGACCCAGCAGCGTGTACCCGGGCTCGAGGGGTGGAGCCTTCGTGGGCTCCCCTTCATAGGGCCAGGTGGTGGGCCCCCCGTCTTCGAGCCTGGGCAGCGACTCCCCGTCGCGGGAAGGGACCTCCTCGGCATGCCCGCCGGGAGCGCCCTTCTCCCAATGCTCGTTCCTCATTGCCGCCTCTCCCCGTACATGCTGCCACCTCCAGCCCGGTCGGCGGCGTGGCGCGGATACTACTGTATCCAGGTGCAGGGACCGATGACGCGCCCGGCTGCTCGGGTGGTACCCGTTGTTACCAGGGCGCGGCTTTGACACGCGGGAGACCCGTGCCTGGAGCTCGTTTTGCGGGGGCTTACCCACGCGTCTGCCGCGTTCAGGGCCGCTGGAGTGTCGAGGCGCTGGAAACGGGTGTGATCACGCTGAGGGCCCTCCCTGGGCACACGCGTTATCAGTGACAACACTCGTTACCAGGGCTCTGGAAGAAGCCAACCCCAGGAAATCAAAGGGCTCTGCGGAAATAGAGCCATCCCAGTGAGGGTGGCGCGCTGCGTGCACAAAGGCCGCGCGCCGTAACCATTCACTGGAGAGGCTCACAATGATGAAGGCAGTATCCAAGGCCCTGGCGATGCTGGCGCTCACTGCGTCCACCTTCGCGTCCGCGCAGGATTACCAGGACACCACGCCGTACGTCGTCGACTCGGCGAAGTACCCGTACACCCTCTATCCGTCCAACACCCAGCTGGACGACAAGACTCCGTGGGAGACGCCGATCCTCCCGTTCAACCCGAGCAGCATCTACACGGCGCCGGAGCAGGACGCCGTCGTCCAGGGTGAGTCGGAGCTGCTCAACGCG
The DNA here is from genome assembly GCF_024198175.1 of Pyxidicoccus xibeiensis. Lineage (NCBI taxonomy): Bacteria > Pseudomonadati > Myxococcota > Myxococcia > Myxococcales > Myxococcaceae > Pyxidicoccus > Pyxidicoccus xibeiensis. The sequence goes on along the minus strand of NZ_JAJVKV010000005.1, from coordinate 571,414 downwards.
CCCGTCTATCTCGACATGAATGACGGCATGAGGCACCTGCAGTACGGCCAGGCCACCATTCCGGAGGCCGCCACGCAGAACGTGCCGCCGCCGACGGAGACGGTGCCGACGCAGGACCTGTCCGGGCTGCGCTCCTCGGAGCTGGGGGCGGCGCTCACCGGGCCCGTCACCAAGAGCTACCAGCGCACCGAGCTGTTCGGTAACAACATCTTCGGCGCTGGCTACAACGTCAGCGCGGCCATCACCGCGACGCCCGCCACCAGCACCACGGCGAAGAAGCAGGAGGCGCTCACCGAGGGCCGGGTCCACGGCACCGCCTTCAACATCAAGAAGGAGCTGGTGCGCGGTCGCGCCACCGTTTGCGGGCAGCAGGGCGGCTGCAACAGCGGCAACGCGGCGCTGTACGCCATGAGCGCGATGATCTGGAGCACCAACCTCGCCGGCAACTTCGCGCCGACCCCGATCAACTGGAGCCGGTCCTTCTTCTCCGTGTCCAAGACGTTCATGGTCGGCCCTGTCCCGCTCACCGTGAAGGCCTCGCTGACGGGTGGCGTGACGATGCGCGTGAATGGCCAGGTGAACCCCCTGGTCGCCTCGCTCACCGGCGCCGCGGGCGGCTTCGCCAACGTGGTGGCCTCCGCCGCGGTGAACGTCGCCATCGCCAGCTTTGGCGTGACCGGCACCCTGCGGCTGATCAACGCCACGGTGGAGGCCCTGGCCAGCCTCGACTGGAGCCTCTGCATGGCTTCCTGGAAGCTCAAGGCGTCCCTCAACCTGAACGCGCTCTCGGGCACGCTGACGGGGTTCGTGAAGATCAAGCTCCTGTTCTTCAAGAAGACCTGGAACGTCACCATCGCGAACTGGTCCGGCATCGTGAGGAGCCTCGTCCTCTACAACGCCTCCGGCTCCATCTCGGCCTCGGGCTGCTAGCCGGGCTGACCCTGCCACCGCGCGGCTGCGCCCCGGAGGCGCTGGCCGCGCGCGGGGCGGGATGACCGGGCGCTGGCTCCTCGGCTGAGCGATCGGCCGAGGAGACCGGGCCCGCCCTTCCAACCAGAACTGAAGCGGCCAGGGCCGCTGACTCGGGAGTTTCCCATGCGGAAGTCGGGGAAGTCGGTGAACGTGGGCGGCAAGCCCTTCAGCAAGGTCCTCGGGGTGGGGCTCCCCCTCCTCCTCGTGAGCCTGCTGGGGCTCTGGGGGGTTGCATCCCGGTCCGCCGCGGTGGCCCCCTCGGAGACGTCGCGCTCCCCCCAGGCCGCTCCCGCGGTGGCGGGCCTGTCGACGCAGCCCCAGGGCGTGTCTCCCAGCCCCTCAGCGGGGACGCGGGCGTGGATCCCCGGGGCGCTCTACCGCTACGCCCTGAACGCTGATCAGAAGATCTCCTTCCGCCCCGCCCAGCCTGGCGCGCAGGCGCTGCCCGGCATGAGGTTCATCCTCCGGGGCGAGTGGACCGTGGGGATCGTCTCCGCGGAGGCCGAGCGCGTCGACGCGCGGGTGAGCCTGCAGCTCTCCTCGCTGACGGTGGAGGTCGGCGACAATGGCCCTGTCGCCCCCGACGTCCAGCAAAACCTTGCCACGGCGTTGCAGTTCCCCTTCTTCCTCACGCACGACAAGAGCGGCCGGGTGACGCTCACGCACTTCGAGCAGGCGGCCGACCCGCTCGTGCGAGGCATCCTCCGGTCCATCGTGGCGAGCTCCCAGTTCGTCGTGGTCGGAGCGCCGGGCGCCACCTGGACGGCGGAGGAGTTTGACACCACGGGGCGGTACAGCGCCGGGTACCGGCGCCTGGAGCCGGGCCGCTTCGAGAAGCGCAAGCTGTCCTACTCCCATGTGGCTTTCCCTCAGGGGCTCGAGCCGCTGGGCGGGCAGGTCCGCATCGACGTGAGCGCCCGAAGCACCTTCGCGCTGGCGCAGGATCTCTGGACGAGCTCGCTCGATGCCCAGGAGCGGGTGGAGGTGGAGGCGGGCCAGACCATGCCCCCCACCACCTATGAGTCCTCTCTGAGCCTGAGCCTGCTGGAGCGCCGCGTGGACCCGACGTTGATTGGCGCATTCGTGGCGCGCCGGGCCTGGCTGAGCTCCGCCGCCATGTCCGCCTTCCAGGGCATGGAGCAGGACCCGATGGATCAGTACCGCCAGGTGCTGGGCGGCAAGGACTTCGACGCGCTGATCAAGGAGCTGCGCGCGCTCCCGGGGGAGCCCACGGCTCGTGACGAGGTGCGCTCCATTGCCCTGGAGCAGCTGCGCGCGCTCTTCATGCTCCACCCCTCCGAGGCCGCGAAGGTCCCCGTCATCATCCGCGCCGGCATGGATCCGCTCGCGGCCAGCCCCATGCTCGGCGCGCTCTCCGCGGCCAGCACCCGCGAGGCCATCCAGGCCCTGGCGGAGGTCACGGGTGATCGCTCCATCCCCCATGACATCCGCATGGACTCGGTGGCCGCGCTGGGCGTGGCGACGGCTCCCACGGCGGAGGGCCTCGAGGCCCTTCGCGGCGTGGCGGGCGAAGAGGACGGGATGCTGCGCGACACGGCCAGGCTGGCGCTCGGCAACGCCGCGGCCCAGCTGACCGACACCGACCCCAAGGGCGCGGAGGACCTGGTCGGCGAGCTCACCCGTGACTACCGCTCCGCCTCCACCGCGGAGGCGCGGGCGGGGGCGCTCAACAGCCTGGGCAACACCCGCTCGCCGAGCGCGCTCGCCACGCTGGAGGACGCGCTCCGGTCGCAGGATCCCCGGGTGCGCCAGGCCGCGCTCAACGCGCTGCGCATCATCCAGGATCCTCGCGCTGACCAGCTCCTCGCCAGGCACCTGCTCAAGGATCCGGCCCCGGAGGTCCGCCAGGCCGCCGTCTTCGCCAGCAACTTCCGGCCCCTGGCGCCCCTGCTGCCCGCCCTGGCGCAGGCGCTGCGCATGGATCCCGCGGACGGGGTGAGGAACGAGGTGATCCACCTGCTGGGAGATCAGCGGGCCCTGGTGCCTGAGGCCCTGCCCTTGTTGGCCTGGGCCAGCCAGCACGACGCGAACCCGGACCTCCGGCAGGCGGCCGCGGTCTTCGTCAACACGCCCACGACGAGCAGCTCCACTCCGCTCGCCTCTCCGTAACGAACACTCACCGGCTTCCCGCGCCGCATGGCGCGGCATGAACAAGCAAGGACATCCCGATGTCGCAAAAGATCTGGAGGGCCATGGCCCTGGTGGTGGTGGCGATGGTGTTGCCAGCACAGGTGCAGGCGCAGCCTCTCCTGCTGGGCCGATGCACCGTCGACAACCTGTCGACGAGTGACGCGGCGAAGCTGCGAGTCGAGTGGGCTCGCAAGTGCGCGCTGAACCAGAACGTCGGGCACCCGGGGGCCGCGTTCAACACGGGCCTGAGCTCCGCGAGCGGTGGGACGCTGAAGGACTATCTGGAGTCGGACCTGGCTCGGAACCCGGCGGGAGAGGGCTCGTTCGCGGGCTCGAGCTTCCAGGTGAACAACGCGGCCATGTTCGCGCTCTATAACTCGGGCCCCACCTACCAGGCGCTGGACACCGACGGCTACCTGCAGTGGTCACGCGACTCGTGGCGGAGGAAGGGACGCCCGCTCTACCCCACCTTCGGCACGACGCCCGACATCGCCGATGGGGACAACCTCCAGCTCTTCCCTCACAAGGAGCTGGCGAACTGCAGGCTCTACTTCGACAAGGAGAGCACCCAGCCGGCCTTCACCGCCTTCTATGTGAACGGCTACTGCGAGTCGGCCTGCTACACCGCCGAGCAGAAGATCCTCTTTGCCGACGGCGACCTCCCCATCCGTGAGGCGATGGAGGCGCTGCGTGAGGATCTGATCACGCTGACGCCGGACTCCACGTTCGATGATCTCCAGCTCCAGCCGAACCTCACCTACAGCTACACGCGAGAGCTCCGGGACGCGGAGCACACGCTCTCCGTCATCACCGCCCGGTCTGGCGGTCAGCTCCGCCTCACCCTCGAGCACCCGGTCATCACCGGCGAGGGCCGCATCGTGCAGGCGCAGACCCTCAAGGTGGGCGACGCGCTGGTGAAGGCCGACGGCACCCTGGATCCCATCGTGGACATCCAGAAGGCCACCTTCTTCGGCAAGGTCTACAACCTCGCGCCGGTGACGACAGATCGGGTGTCCAACATCCTCGTGGCCCAGGGCTACCTGGTGGGCTCCGTGCGGTTCCAGAACGACGAGGTGGGCTACCTCAACCGCATCATCCTCTACCGGAGCATTCCCGCCGACGTGCTCCCCCAGGTGGAGAGCCCATGAAGCGCCCTCTCTACCCGTTCGTCATCGCAGGGCTCGCGGGGCTGGTGCTCATCGCCTCGGCGCTCGACGGCGCGGAGGACGCTGCCCCCGTGACGGCGGCTCCGGCGCAGGTCTCTCCCGCACCGACCCCGCTGGCTCGTGACGCGGCGCCGGAGCCCACCCCCGCGCCTCGCCCGTCCCCCCTGTCCGCGGCACCGGCGGCAGCCCCGGGGGACGACGGGGAGCCCGGCGAGTTCACCACCACCACCGACCGGGTCAAGGCGGAGATCTTCAAGACGGAGCCGGAGCTGGCTCGGTTCGACTCCTTCCGCGAGCATGTCCTCCTCGACTCCAACGGCCGCGAGGACTACGAGGCGCTGCTCGCCGACACGCAGATGTATGAGCAGCTGCGCCGGGCGCTGAGCGCCTCGACGGAGGCCGAGCAGACGCTGGAGTCCAGCTTCAAGCGCCTGATGCAGATCGACTACCTGCGCGAGGCGCTGGCCTGGAGGCAGAACCCGGCGCGCGCGCAGCTGGTGTCCACGGTCGAGCGCATCATCCTGGAGGACTCGTTCACCGCGGAGCTGTCGCCGGGCGCCAGGCGCTCGATGGCCGCGACCCGGATGGAGCTCTTCGAAATCTTCGCGGATCAAGAGCCCGAGAGAGCGGGTGCCCTGGTCGAGGCCGCGAAGGGGACGCCGCTCGAGAAGCTGGTGCAGCACTTCGCCGCGCGCAACCAGCGTCGACTCGTGAAGGAGCGGGAGCTGAGCGTTCGAGCACAGGCGCGCCGTGGCGTGACGCCCTGATGGGCCGCGCCGCCAACTCATCGGTTGAAAGGGAGAGCAGATGCGAAGCGTGAAGAGCTTGAGCAGGTGGATCACCCTGGGCCTCGTCCTGGCCTCGGTGGGGGTGCTCGCCGCGCCGCCTCAGAAGTCAGGGCCGGGCAGGTTGATGCGGGCCGACAACCCCGTGACGGGCGAGTACCTGGTGGTGCTGAAGGAGAAGCCCGGGCGCGGTCTGTCGAGCATGGCGGCGAAGGCGGGCGCGCTGGCCAGGCAGTACGGTGCGCGCGTCCTCACCACCCACGAGACCGCCTTCCGTGGCTTCCTCGTCTCCGCCAGCGAGGAGCAGGCCCAGGCGCTCGCCGAGGATCCTCAGGTGGACTACGTCCTGGAGAATGGCATCGTCCAGCCCTCGGGCGTCCAGAGCCCCGCGGACTGGAACCTGGATCGGATCGACCAGGAGGCCCGCCCGCTGGACAACAGCTACCTGGCCGAGGACGCGACGGGCGTCAACGTCTACGTCATCGACTCGGGCATCCGGGCGTCACACCTGGAGTTCGAGGGGCGCGCCCAGGTCGTGTTCAACGCCGTCCCCAACCAGACCGGGGATGACGTCACCGGGCATGGCACCGCCGTCGCGGGGATCATCGGTGGCAAGACGCATGGCGTCGCCAAGAAGGTCAACCTTCGCGCGGTGAAGGCGTTCAACGAGTTCGGGACGACCGTGGATCGCCTGGTGACGGCGCTGGAGTGGGTGGCGAACAACGCCGTCACGCCGGCCATCGTCAACCTGAGCTTCACCGCCTCGAGCGAGATCCCGGCGATCGATGCTGCCGTGGATGTCGTCGCGATGAACCCCGGGCTCGTCGTGGTGATCGCGGCGGGCAACGCGAACATTGACGCCTGCGACTGTTCGCCGGCCCGCCTCCAGCCGGATGCGGTCCACCCCTTCCGGACGCGCATCATCACGGTGGGCGCGATCGACGAGAGCCAGGCGCGCTGGGTGGGCGTCACCAACGCGTCCAACAAGGGAGGGTGTCTGGACCTCTGGGCTCCGGGCGCGAACCTCCGCTCCGTGAGCTCGACCAGTGACACAGACTCGACCTTCTTCCCGCTCGAGGGGACCTCCTTCGCCGCGCCACACGTGAGCGGCGTGGCGGCCATCCTGCTGGCCAACGGCGTCGCTCCCGCCGACATCCCCGCGCGACTGATCAACGACGCGAGCGTGGGGCAGGTGGAGCTGGACTTCGGTGACACGAGCTCACCCAACCGGTTGTTGTACAAGCGCCCTCACGCCACGCCCCTTGTCAACGGCGCGGGCGTGAGCGTGTCCGACGTCACGGGCGGCCGGCGGAACTTCAAGCTGGACGTCCCCGCGGGCCGGCCCTCGGTGACGTTCTCCATCTCCGCGGGCACCGGGGACGCGGACCTCTACATCCGCCACGGCCAGTTCCCGGAGCTGCACGCCTACCAGTGCCGTCCGCTGCGCAAGGGCAACAACGAGACCTGCGTGGTGAACAACCCCGCGGGGGGCACCTGGCTCATCCAACTGGGAGCCTTCTCCACCTACACCACCACCTTGAAGGGCCAGTACTGATGAGGACACAAGCGATGAAGAGCTGGAACGTGTTGTGGATGTCGACCCTTGCGCTCGTGGTGGCGTGTGGTGTGCCCGCCGGCGAGGACGTGAGCGTGTCGGAAGTGACGCTGGCCACCCAGGAGTCGGCGCTGTGCGTGGGGGTGAGCTTCGACTCGCTCGAGGTGGAGGGGGTGAGTTCCTTCTCGGGAGAGCTGGCGGGAGCAGGCTCCTGGGTGGTGGGCAACGGCGCCAACGCGGTGTACCTGGAGTACTCCGTGGACGGCGCGGACCACGGCTTCGATGAGCGCGTAGGAGAGCAGGGGGAGTGGTTCTTCAGCGAGGCTGCGGCCGGACTCGGCTGTGGGGTGCATTCCTTCGTGGTGAAGGCCTCCCCCATGGTCATCGACAGCAATGGCAACCGCTCCAAATGCGGCATCTCCCGGGAGGTGCTCCGCAACTTCGTCCAGTCCTGCCCGAGCGTGAACCCGGGCGTCTACCACACGCTGGAGGTGAAGTCGGACGGCAACGTGTGGGCCTGGGGCTACAACTACTACGGCCAGTTGGGCAATGGGCAGAGGACCCAGCGTAACGCGCCGACGCGGGTGAGGGGCTTGAGCCATGTCGTCTCCGCTTCGGCCGGAGCCGATCACTCGGTGGCGGTGACAGAGGACGGGAGCGTGTGGACGTGGGGCTCCAACTCGTACGGCCAGCTCGGAGACGGCACCACCACGATGCGCACGGTGCCTGTGCAGGTGCCGGAGCTGAGCGACGTCGTCGCGGTGGCAGCCGCCGGCTCGCGGACGGTGGCGCTGAAGGCGGATGGGAGCGTGTGGACCTGGGGGATCAACTCCTCGGGAGAGCTCGGGAATGGGACCACCACCAACAGCTTGCTCCCCATCCAGGTGCCCAACCTCAGCGGTGTCACCAGCATCGCCGCGGGCTTGTGGCACACGCTGGCGGTGAAGAAGGACGGAAGCGCCTGGAGCTGGGGGAGCAACGCCTACGGACAGCTCGGGGACGGGACCACCCTCAACAGGTTGAGGCCCGTGCTGGTGGCGAGCCTCAGCGGCGTCCGCGCGCTCTCCGGAGGCGTCGTCCACACGGTCGCCCTGAAGTGGGACGGCACGGCGTGGAGCTGGGGCTACAACAGCGCTGGGCAGCTGGGCAACGGGACGACCACCAACAGCTCCATCCCGGTGCAGGTGGCAGTGCTCACCCAAGCCGTCGAGATTGACGCGGGCGGTTATCACACCCTGGCCAAGCGGCAGGATGGCACCTTGTATGCCTGGGGCGACAACTTCTACGGCGCGCTGGGCACCGGGAACACCACCAGCAGCTCCGTGCCGGTGCAGGTCCCGCTCGCGGGGGTGCGCATGTTCGGTGCGGGCTATTACTCCTCCGTGGCCGAGCGGAAGAAGGTGATCGTGACCCAGGTGCGCACCCTGTTTGCGTGGGGCTACAACGCCAACGGCGAGCTCGGTGATGGGACCACCACCCATCGCTCCTCCCCCGTGGCCGTCGTGGTCAGCGGGATCGTGAAGACCGCAGGCGGCAATGCTCACTCGGTGGCCCTGGGGCGCGGTGGGGCGGTATGGACCTGGGGCTCCAATGCCTATGGCCAGCTGGGCAACGGGACGACCACCCACGTCGTCACGCCCACGCAGCTCCCGGGCCTGAGCGGCGTCATCGACGTGGCGGCGGGGGTCAACCACACGGTGGCGCTGAGCGCGGACGGCACCGTGGCCGCCTGGGGTTACAATGCCTATGGCCAGCTCGGCAACGGGACGAACGCCAACCAGCTCACACCGCAGTCCGTGCCGGAGCTGGACGGCGTCACCGCCATCTCCGCGGGCTCCACGCACACGGTGGCACTGAAGGCGGACGGCACCGTGTGGGCCTGGGGCTCCAACCTCTACGGCCAGCTCGGAGACGGGACCTTCACCCATCGCTACTCGCCGGTGCAGGTGCCGTCCCTCGAGAATGTCGTCTCCATCGCCGCGGGCCACTTCCACACGGTGGCGGTGAAAGCGGATGGCACCCTGTGGGTCTGGGGCTACGGCCCCCAAGGGCAGCTGGGCCTCGGGACGACCACCAACCGCTCCGTGCCGGTGCAGGTCTCCGGACTCGGTCATGCCCTCGCCATCGCCGCGGGCGGTTACCACACGGTGGCGCTGCTCGCGAGCGGCCAGGTGTGGACCTGGGGTTACAACTCCTCCGGCCAGCTCGGCGATGCGACGACCACCCAGCGCTACTCGCCGGTGCAGGTCCCCGGCCTCAACAATGTCATCGCGCTCGCCGCGGGTGGTTACTCCACGGCGGTGTTGAAGCGGGACGGCACGGTGTGGGCCTTTGGCTACAACTACAACGGCCAGCTCGGAGATGGGACGACGACCTCGCGCAGCTCACCGACCGTGACGCTCCTGGACTCTGTCGTGGACCTCTCCTCGGGCGGCAGCCATATGATGGGGCTGCGCAAGGACGCCTTCGTCCGGGCCTGCGGCTACAACGCCACCGGCCAGCTCGGCGACGGGACGACCACCCAGCGCCCGACGCCGGTGCAGGTGACGAACCTCCCAGGTGATGGGAGCATCACCTTCCCCGGGGGAGGTGGCGTCGTCCTGGACAGTCGCTGAGGCTCCGACGGAGGGGCTCCTGGCTCGCCGCGCCGTCGAGCGAGCGAGGAGACGACCCTCGCAAAACTGGGATTTCAGCTTGGAGGATGTTTTCTTGGGTCGGCTCCGGATGGTAGCGTCCCTCACTACCAGTGGTTCCGGCCCCGGATGACAAGAGCCCGTCGTCGATGATGAGCACGACCCCCGATCCGGAGGTCCTGCTGCCCATGCTTCGAAGGAAGCTCGTCATCCTGTCGGGGAGCGACGCGGGCCGCAGCTTCTCGCTCCGGGTCCGGGGCTACCGACTGGGGACGGATCCGGCGTGTGACATCGTCCTGAACGACCGGACCGTCTCCCGGCAGCACTTGTCTCTGGAGGTGAGAGAGGATCGGGTGCTGGCGCGGGACCTGGGGTCTCGCAACGGCTCGTTCTGCGAGCGCATGCGCTTCCGGGAGCTGGAGCTGCGCATGGGCGCCATCGTCAGGCTGGGCGCCACCGAGCTGAAGGTCGTCCCCGAGGAGGTGCGCGAGCACATCATCCCGCTCTCGTCGAACACCCGGTTCGGGGGGCTGGTGGGGGGCAGCCGGAGGGTGCGCGAGGTCTTCACGCTGCTGCAGCGGCTGGCGCCGGGGGACGCGGACGTCCTCATCCAAGGCGAGACGGGGACGGGCAAGGAGCTGTGCGCGGCGGGCATCCACGCGGCCAGCCCGCGCAGCCGGGGGCCGTTCAGCATCGTGGATGTCGCGGGCATCACCCCGTCGCTGGTGGAGTCCGAGCTCTTCGGCCACGTGAAGGGCGCGTTCACCGGAGCCCACTCGGAGCGGCCTGGGGCCTTCGAGCAGGCGGATGGAGGCACCGTCTTCCTGGACGAGGTGGGGGAGCTGTCGCTGGAGATCCAGCCGCGCCTGCTGCGAGTGCTGGAGGGGCGCCAGGTGAAGCGGGTGGGCGCCAACGAGTACCGCACCGTGAACGTGCGGGTGGTGGCGGCGACGCACAGGGATCTGGAGGCGGACGTCAAGGAGGGCCGGTTCCGCGAGGATCTGTTCCACCGGCTCGCGGTGCTGCGGGTGACGCTGCCGCCGCTGCGCGAGCGCCCCGAGGACATCCCGCTGCTGGTGGACACGATGCTGGAGCGGCTGGGCCGGCCGCCCAGCGCGCTGTCCGAGCAGACGCGGGCCTTGCTGGAGCAGTACCCGTGGCCCGGCAACGTGCGCGAGCTGCGCAACGTGGTCCAGCGCGTGGTGAACCTGGGAGAGCATGCGCTGCCGGAGATGTCTGCCTCGGAGCGGGCGCGCTTCACCAGCGCCGAGCTGGAGATGCCCTTCAAGGAGGCCAAGGAGCGCCTTATCGATGGCTTCGAGCGCGACTACCTCAAGAACCTGCTGGAGCGCTGCGGGGGCAACATCTCACGGGCCTCACGTGAAGCGGGCCTCGCGCGGCTCTATGTGCGCAAGCTGCTCAAGAAGTACGGGCTGCACGCGAGCAAGGATTCGGAGTGACGCAGGGAGCGCTGCTCGTCTGTGGCCGTGAGCCAATGCCAATAGGAAGGACGAGGGCACTGTTGCGGGGAGCGGCCCGGGGCACTGCGGGGCAAGAGGGTTCGAATCCAGGAGGGCCCACTCCCCTTCCCCCCGCCTGGCGCCTCATCGAGGAAGTTGGATCAAATTCCAAGAAACTCCGAAACCCCGACCGTCGACAATCAGGTCAGACACCTTCGGTTTCAGGAGTTTCCCCGAATGACGACGTCCCAGATCCGGTCCGGACACACCCCGAGTGGAATCACCTCCAGGCTCAGCACCGGGGAGAAGCCGGCTCAGAAGAAGTACGTGGATTACACCGTGAAGAGCGGTGACACGTTTTCGGGCATCGCGGCGAAACACGAGCTCTCACTGGCCGCTCTGAAGAAGCTGAACCCCCAGGTCGAGAACATCAACGTCATCCAGCCGGGCCAGAAGCTGCACGTGAAGGTCTTGAACGCGCCCGCGCCTGAGCCGAAGCCGAAGCCGAAGCCCGACAGCAGCACCGGCGTGCTCCCCAAGGGCATCCCGAACACCGAGGGCATGTCCGAGGCGAAGGAGTACGCGCTCTACTCGAAGTACGTGGACAAGTACGGCGACGCCAGGGCGAAGCAGGACCTCGCGGCCGGCAAGCGCGTCATCGTCGGACTGAGGGTGAACACGCCCTTCACCAACGCTCAACGCTCGGGCGGCACCTACGACGATCGGCTCGTCGTCATGTGGAAGGACAGCAGCGGCAAGCCGCACGTCGAGGAGTTCAAGGCCAACACCGAGCCCAACCGCCGCTGGGCCGATGACCCGAGCCAGAGCACCAAGCCGGTCGGCCGCCTCGTCGGCAACAAGACCTACCACTACCGGAAGAGCTTCAACGGCAACTTCGGTGGCAACATCCTCGCGCCGGACCTGCGCTTCGGGAACCCGACCGTGCAGCGCGACACCAACCGCAATCACCGGATCGACTCGAAGGACGACGTGTTCAGCGGCGACTGGGGCGGACAGGGCTACTACTTCCATCGCGGCGGAACGACCGACACGTACTCCGCCGGCTGCCAGACGATGGACCAGGGCCGCTTCAACAACTTCTGGGCCGCGCTCGGCTCTCAAGGCGAGTTCAGCTACGTCCTGGCCCAGGTCGGCTGACGTGGCGTAGCGCATCGGCTCGCTCCACGTGCGGTTCTCGAAGAACTGATCTACACCCCCGGGGAGCGGCCCCCTTCCGGCTCGAGCGGACGGGCCGGGAGGAGCACCATGCACCGCCACCCCACTGCCGTTGGCCTTCGCCTCGCCCTGCTGGGGTGGCTGCTGTTGAGCGCATCCCACGCGGCAGCCGCGGAGAAGGCCAGTGAGGGCAAGGCGCGGATTCGCATCCTCGCCACCGGGGGCACCATCGCCGGAGCCCAGACGCGCCAGGAGGACTCCGCCTACAAGGCGGGCGCCCTCGACGTGGAGCAGCTCATCGCCGCCGTGCCGAGCCTGAAGCAGCTGGCGAGTCTCGGCGGCGAGCAGGTGGCCAACATCGGCAGCCAGGACATGAACGACGCCGTGTGGCTGAAGCTGGCCCGGCGCATCAACGCGCTGCTCGCGACCCCGGACGTGGACGGCATCGTCGTCACGCACGGCACGGACACGATGGAGGAGACGGCGTACTTCCTCAACCTCGTGATTCGCAGCGACAAGCCCGTGGTCCTCGTCGGAGCCATGCGCCCGGCCACCGCCCTCGGCGCCGACGGGCCCGCCAATCTGTACAACGCCGTCGCGGTCGCCACCCACCCCGGCGCGCGGGGCCGGGGCGTGCTGGTGGTCATGAACGACGAAGTCCACGCCGCCCGCAACGTCATCAAGACGAACACCACCAACGTGAAGAGCTTCGAGAGCCCCAACCGCGGCGCCGCCGGGCTCGTGCACACCGGCAAGGTGACGTGGTTCGAGCCGGTGGACACGAAGCACACCCACCGCAGCGAGCTCTCCCTCGAGAAGGTGGAGAAGCTCCCCCGCGTCGACATCCTCTACGCACACGCCAACATGAGCGCGGACCTGCTGGAGGCCGCGGTGAAGAGCGGCGCGCGGGGGCTCGTCATCGCGGGCGTGGGCAATGGGAACATGAGCCAGCAGGCACTGGAGGTCCTGGCCAGGGCCGTCAAGCAGGGCGTGGCCGTGGTCCGCAGTACGCGCCTCATGAGCGGGCTCGTGCTGCGCAACAGCGAGGTGGACGACGACAAGCTGGGCTTCGTCGCCTCCGGTGAGCTCAACCCCGCCAAGTCCCGCGTGCTCCTCCAGCTGGCGCTCACCCGGACGAAGGACCCGGCGCAGCTCCAGCGCTACTTCCAGGAGTATTGACGACCCGGAGGCTCCGCTCCGCCAGCACCTTTCGCCTGCCTCCATCCAGGTGACGGGGGCGCCCGGGAACTTTCGTGCCTGCCGGAACGTCCGGAATACGTCACAATGAGGCCCGAGGCCTTGAACCTGCTCGCCTGTCACCCCGCGTGAACCCGGGGACGGCCAGCGGAGGGCCGGAGCCGGAATCGTCCGGGGAGCAAGAGATGTCCCAACCTGAGCTGTACCTGAAGCAGAACGTCGTCGCCGAGCCCCTCTACAACCAGTGGTACGCATGGTGGTTCCTGGCCTCGCCCATGACGGCGCCGCTGTTCGTGGCCAACCTCCATGTGAAGATCATGGAGTCCTTCGTGGCCAATCCCGCCATCCACGTGGCGGCGCTGAAGAGCCCCGCGCTCCAGGGTGGCCCGTACATCAACCACGGCGTGGACCGGCTGGGCGACATCAAGGCGCTGCTGGAGCGGACGGTGCGGGAGGAGGCGCTGTCGCTCGAGTACGCCCGCGCCGTGCTGGAGCTGGACGCGCTGCTGGACTCGGCGGAGGGCTTCTCGCTGGAGGAGCTGTACCCCCGGGTCCCCGACGTGCTGCGCGGCTACGTGGAGCTGACGTATGACCTGAAGAACCGCGCCTCGCCGCGCTTCTTCGAGCCCCTGCTCTACCGCAGCCCCTTCCACCGCACGTCGTCGCAGAGCCTGTCCATGCGGCTCGTCCACAAGGACGCGCGGCCGTATGTCTTCAGCACGCCCCGGCTGGACACGACGGACGGCAGCCTGATGGCGAAGGTGCCCTACCGCAGCGAGGCCATCGACCGCCTCTTCGCCATGCGCCACCAGCCCGGCCCCGTGGCGCCCGTGCGGGAAGCGCTGGCCATCGAAGCGAAGGACCATGACACCTTCGCCTCGTTCTTCACCGAGCAGCCCCCGCGCCCCGCGCCCCGCTACGACGGCGAGGGCGTCCGCGTCCGGTACTTCGGCCACGCGTGCGTGCTCATCGAGTCGCGCCAGGTCAGCCTGCTCACCGACCCGGTCATCAGCTACGACGTCCCGTCGGACCTGCCGCGCTACACGTACGCGGACCTGCCAGAGCGCATCGACTACGTCCTCATCACCCACGGCCACGCGGACCACCTGATGTTCGAGCCGCTGCTCCAGCTGCGGCACCGCATCGGCACCGTCGTGGTGCCGGCCAGCAGCGGCGGCGGGCTGGCGGACCCGTCCCTCAAGCTGATGCTCCAGCAGCTCGGCTTCCAGAACGTGGTGGCCCTGTCGGAGCTGGAGTCACTCCCCATCCCCGGCGGAGAGCTCATCGGCCTGCCCTTCATCGGCGAGCACGGCGACCTCAACATCCAGGCCAAGCTGGCGCACCTCGTCCGGCTGGAGGGCAAGACGCTGCTGATGGCGGCGGACTCCAATGCCCTGGAGCCCCGCCTGTACGAACACGTCCACCGGGAGGTGGGCGCCATCGACATGATGTGGCTGGGCATGGAGTCCGAGGGCGGCCCGCTCAGCTGGATGTACGGCCCGCTGCTGCCCGCGCCGCTCCAGCGGAAGATGGACCAGTCGCGGCGGCTCAACGGCTCCAACGCCGCGCGCGCCATTGAGCTCGCACGGCGGCTGAAGCCCGGCCAGGTCCACGTCTACGCCATGGGCCGCGAGCCCTGGCTGGGCCACGTCATGGTGATGGGCTACCACGAGAACTCGCCGCAGCTCGTCGAGTCCCGGAAGCTCATCGCCTGGTGCCGCGAGAATGGCATCCACGCGGACATGCCCTACGGTCAGGCCGAGCACTTCCTGCGCTGACCGGCCCGCGCGTCAAGACATGTCTCGGATGGACGAACGTGCCACGTGCCCCGCCCTCCCTGCGGGAGGGTTGCAAGAGATGAGGAACCCACATGTTGTTGGATGAAGAGCTCCCACTGGTCGGCATGACGGAGGACATGCAGATCAACTCCGTCCTCTTCGGCGTCGTGGGCCTGTACCAGATGCTCTTCCCGGGCCGCCTCCGGGCCTGCTACCTGCTGGGAACCCACGTGACGGGTGAGGCGGTGGAGGAAAGCGATCTGGACCTGACGGTGGTCTTCAAGGACGGGTTCCTGGAGGGCGAGCGTGAGGGCTGCGAGCGCGCCCGCCACTATCTCGGCTCGCTGGCCCGGGTCCCCCTGGACGTGAGCGTGGTGGACGAGGCGCAGCTCCAGGCGCAGGGCGAGGTCAGACTCAAGCTGAGCTCCCTGCTGCTGGCGGGAGAGGACATCCGGGAGCGTGTTCCGCTGATGGCCCAGGAGCGATGGCTGCGCTTCTGCATGCACCGGCCCTACATGTTCCTGGAGCGCGCCCGGGCCCGGAGCGAGGGCGAACCGCTGCGCTACCCGCTCGACTACCCGGACCGGCGGGGCGAGCTCTACGGCTACGACTACCGCGAGGCCATGGACGCCCAGGGCAACCTGCACCGGGGCATCAAGGAGCTCGTCACCCTGGCCGGCTGGCTCGCGGCGGCCAGTGTCGCGCGGGCAGGCGAGTATTCCGCCACCAAGCGCAAGACCTTCGAGGCGCACCGCCAGCACGTCAATGACGCGTGGACGCCCCTGTTCCAGGACATCTACGCCTGCCGCCAGCGCTGGGGCTACCGGGTGCCTCAAGCCCCCGCCGACCGCGAGCACCTGCGCAGGCTCTGCGCGCGGATGCTGGAGGCGGAGAACCACTTCCTCGCCGGGTATCGGGACTACCTGCTGGCCGAAGTGCAGCGTGGCGAGGTGGCGGACCGGGTGCTGGCGGCCCGGCGCCTGGGAGAAATCCTCTACCCCGGCGACGAGGTGCCCGCTGCGCTGAGGCAACTGGAGGAGTCGCCGGAGGAGGCGCTGCGCGAGGCCGCCCGCGAGTCGCTTCGCCGGCTGGAGCAGTACGGCGCCCCCCAGCGGCAGCCGGCGCCCTGAGCAGGGGCGCCGGCCACCCGCGGGCCGGCGCTACCCCGCCCTCTGGAGCGAGCCTCCCGTCCGGGCCCGCTCCAGCAGAGTCCGCAGCCGCGCGGCCAGCTGCTCCACGTGGGGCAGGGCCATCAGGCTGAAGTGGTCGCCCGCCACCTCGTACGTCTCCACTCCGCCCCGGGCGAGCGCGCTCCACCCGAGGTCTTTCTCGTGCTGGCCCTCGGGCTGCTCGGCGGCCCGCAGCAGCACCAGCGAGCCGGAGAACGGCTCCGGCACGTACTGGCGTGAAGCCCTCCGGTTCCGCGAGAACATCGCCCAGAGTGCCCTGAGCTCCGTGCACGACTCCTCATCCAGGCCCGCGACAGGCTGCCCGTCCAGCACCGCCCCCAGCTCCACGGCGTCCACCTGCTCCAGGACCTCGGCCGCCCCCGGGTGGAGGCCCGCCAGCCGGGACAGGTGGAGCGCGAACTCCAGCACTCCCTCCGCCTCCTGCGCCTCGGTGGGCGCGTCCTCCCGGCCTCGCGCGTCGACGATGACCAGCAGGCCCACCTCCTCGCCCCGGGCCTTCAGCTGCCGGGCCATCTCGTACGCCACGCGGCCGCCCATGGACCAGCCACCCAGGAGGTACGGGCCTTCCGGCTGCACCCCACGCACGGCCTCCAGGTAGTGCGCGGCCATCTCCTCCACCGTCTCGCCGGAGCCGCCCCTGGGCACCTGCAGGCCGTAGAAGGGCTGCTCTGACTCCATCCGCTTCGCCAGCTCCAGGTACGCCAGCACGCCACCGCCCACCGGGTGCACGCAGAAGAAGGGCTTGGCGCCTCCGCCCTTCCTCAGCGTCACCAGCGGCGAGTCCGACGTGGCCCCCGCCTCGATGCGCGCGGCCAGTGCCTCCAGCGTGGGCGCCTCGAAGAGGTCGATGACCGCGAGCTGGACGTCAAAGAGGGGCCGCACGCGCGCCACCACCTGCGTGGCCAGCAGCGAGTGGCCACCCAGCTCGAAGAAGTCGTCGCGCGCGCCCACCTCGGACACGTTGAGCAGCTCCTTCCACAGCGCAGCCAGCCGTTGCTCCGTCTCCGTGCGCGGCTCCACGTACTCCGCCACGGCCCGATTCCGGGACGGGGCCGGGAGTGCCTTGCGGTCCACCTTCCCGTTCGAGGTGAGCGGCAGCGCCTCCAGCACCACGCAGGCCGACGGCACCATGTAGTCCGGCAGCCGCTCCGCCAGGTACTCGCGCAGCGCCGGCTCCTCCAGCGCCTTGCCCGACCTGCCCACCGCGTAGGCGACGAGCTGTCTGAGGCCGGGCACGTCCTCCCACGCCACCACCACGCACTCGGCCACGGCCGGGTGGCCCGCGAGCACCGCCTCCACCTCGCCCAGCTCCACCCGGTAGCCGCGAATCTTGAGCTGGTGGTCCACGCGTCCGAGGAACTCGATGCTGCCGTCCTCCAGCCACCGCACCCGGTCTCCCGTCCGGTACATCCGGGCCCCGGGCTCGCCACGGAAGGCGTCTGGCAGGAAGCGCTCGGCGGTGAGGTCCGGCCGGCCCAGGTAGCCCCGGCCCACGCTCTGCCCGCCCACGTACAGCTCCCCCGGCACGCGTGGCGGCACCGGACGGCCGTACCCGTCCAGCACGTACACCCGCACGTTGCCCAGCGGCCGGCCCAGCGGCACCGACTGCGCCCCCGGCACACGCCCGCCGCGCTCCACCCGCTGCGCGAGCACGCCCACCGTCGTCTCCGTCGGGCCGTAGTGATTGAAGACCTCACACTCCGGCGCCAGCGCGTGCACCCGCTCCACCAGTGCCCACTCCGCCCTGTCGCCGCCCAGCACGAGCCTCCGGCGCGGCAGCACCTCCCGTGCGTCCGCATCCGCCAGCAGCGCCTCCAGGTGCGTCGGGACGATCTTGAGCCCCTCCACCGCGTGCCGCCGCCCGTACGACGCCAGCAGCGCCGCGTCCGCGGCCGTCGCCTTGCCCACCAGGTGCACCGCGCCGCCCGCGCACAGCGTGGGGAAGAGGGCCGTGTGCCCCAGGTCCGCCGCCAGCGTGGACACCGACGCGAAGCTCATCCCGGCAGGCAGCTCCAGCCGCTGGCTGACACCCGCCACGTAGCAGGCCAGCTGCCCGTGCTCGATGCACACGCCCTTGGGCTGCCCCGTGCTCCCGGACGTGTAGATGATGTACGCCGCATTGCCCGGAACGGCGCGGCTGTCCGGCGCCTCCTCCGGCTGGGACTCCAGCAGCCCGTCCTCCGCGTCCAGGCTCACCAGGAACTCCCCCTGCGACGGCAGCTCGCTGGCCAGCGACTCCTCGGTGACGATGACCTGCACGCGCGCGTCCTTGAGGACGTGCCGCACGCGCTCGCTCATGTGCGCGTAGGACGGGTCCAACGGGACGTAGGCGCCGCCCGCCTTGAGGATGCCCAGCAGGCCCACCAGGGCATGCGCCCGCCGCTCCACGAACAGGGCCACCCGCATCTCCGGCTCCACGCCCAGCGCCTTCAGCCAGTGCGCGAGCTGGTTGGCCCGCCGCTCCAGCTCCGCGTAGGTGAGCCGCTCGTCCCCGGCCACCACCGCCGTGGCGTCCGGCGTCCTCGCCGCCTGCTCGGAGATGAGCTCGTGGACGCACCGCCGCGGGTATGGCGCGTCGGCGCCGCTCCACGGCCCCAGCACCCGGCGCCGCTCCTCCTCCGTCAGCAGCGGCAGCTCGGACAGCCGCTGCCGCCCCTCCTGCGCCACCACCGCCTCCAGCACGTGCTGGAAGTGCCGCGCCATGCGCTCCACCGTGGCGGGGTCGAAGAGGTCCGTGCTGTACATCCACGCGCACTCCAGCCCACCGGATGCTGGCCCCACCAGCACCGTCAGGTCCTGCTTGGACGCGGCCGCCTCCTGCTCCCGAGGGGGGACCGTCAACGTCAGCCCGGGCAGCTCCGGCGCCGCCTGGGGCGTGTTCTGCAGCACGAACTTCACCTGGAACAGGGGCGCGTGGGACAGGCTGCGCTCCGGGTTGAGCGCGCGCACCACCTCCTCGAAGGGCAGGTCCTGGTGCGCGTACGCGCCCAGCGCCGCCGCCTTCGTCTGCTCCAGCACGTCGCGGAAGGAGGGGTTGCCGTCCAGCCGCAGCCGCAGGACGAGCTGGTTGATGAAGAAGCCGATGAGCCCCTCTGTCTCCGCGCGGTTGCGGTTGGCCACGTCCGTGCCCACCACCAGGTCCGTCTGCCCGCTGTAGCGGTGCAGCAGGGACTGGAAGGCCGCCATCAGGACCATGAAGAGCGTGGCGCCCTCCCGCCGGGCCAGTGCCTCCAGCTGGCCGGTGAGCTCCGGACTCAGGAACACCGGGTGCGAAGCGCCCCGGTAGGTGCGCACCGCGGGCCTTGGCCGGTCCGCGGGCAGCTCCAGCACCGTGGGCGCGCCCTCCAGTTGCTGGCGCCAGTACCCGAGCTGGGCCTCCAGCACCTCGCCCTGCATCCACTGCCGCTGCCAGGCCGCGTAGTCCCCGTACTGCACCGCCAGCTCCGGCAGCGGCGAGGGCCGGCCCTCACGGAAGGCCGCGTACAGCGCCACCACGTCATGCACCAGCACGCCCATGGACCAGCCGTCCGAGGCGATGTGGTGCATGGTCAGCAGCAGCAGGTGCTCCTCGTCCCGCAGCGACACCAGCATGGCGCGCAGCAGCGGCCCCCTGGAAAGGTCGAAGGGACGCCGTGTCTCCTCCGCCTCCAGCCTCCGGGCCTCCTCCTCGCGCCGTCCAGGCGGAAGGACCCGCAGGTCCACCCGCGCCAGCGGCAGCTCCACCTCCGGAATCACCACCTGGGCCGGCCCCTCGGGCCCGTCCACGAAGAAGGTCCGCAGCGACTCGTGCCGGCGCACCACCTCCTGGAAGGCCTGCTCCAGGGCCCGCACGTCCAGCGGCCCCTCGAGGCGCAGGGAGCTGGGCATGTTGAAGGTGGGCAGGCCGGGCTCGAGCTGCTCCAGGAACCACAGCCGCTGCTGGGCGAACGACAGCGGCAGGCGCTCCTGGCGCGGCCTGGGCCGCAGTGGCGGAGCCTGGAGCGGCAGCGCGCCCACGGCCAGTGCGTCGACGCGCCCGGCCTGCGCCTCCAGGGTGGGCGCCTCGAAGAGCACCTGAAGGGAGAGCTCCACCCCGAAGGAGACGCGGATGCGGGACTGCAGCTGGGTGGCCAGCAGCGAGTGCCCCCCCAGCTCGAAGAAGTCATCCCGGAGGCTCACGTCCTTCACACCGAGCAGCCCGCTCCACAGTGCCGCGAGCTGGCGCTCGGTGTCCGTGCGAGGGGCCATCACCTCCCCGGCGCGCGACGTCGTGGGCGCCGGGAGTGCCTTGCGGTCCAGCTTGCCGCTGGAAGTGAGCGGCAGGGCCTCCAGCATGACGAAGGCCGAGGGCACCATGTACTCAGGCAACGTCTGCCGGAGGAAGGCTCGCGCGGCGGCCGTCTCCAGCACCGCCCCCGGATTCGGGACGAGGTACGCCACCAGTGCCAGGCCCTCGCGCGCCAGCACCGCGGCCTCTCGCACCGCCGGATGCCGGCGCAGCGCGGCTTCCACCTCTCCCGGCTCGATGCGCAGCCCGCGCAGCTTCAGCTGTGTATCCAGGCGGCCCAGGTACTCCAGGGTGCCGTCGGTCAGCCAGCGCACGCGGTCTCCCGTGCGGTACAGCCGCGCGCCGGGCTGGGTGCTGAAAGGATGGGGGACGAACCTCTCCGCCGTCAGCTCGGGCCGGCCGAGGTAGCCACGCGCCAGGCCCACGCTGTCCACGCACAGCTCTCCGGGCACCCCCACGGGCACCGGCTGGCCCGAGGCGTCCAGCACGTACACCCGCACGTTGGCCCAGGGCCGGCCAATGGTGAGCTGCTGCCCCGGGCGCATCGGCTCGGAGAGGGTGGCGCACACGGTGACTTCCGTGGGGCCGTACGCGTTGAGCAGCCGCACCCTGCCCCCCCAGCGCTCCACCAACTCCGGCGTGCACGCCTCGCCGGCGGAGATGAGTGTCTCCAGGGCCCAAGAGTCCTCCGGCGTCAGTTGCGCCAGCACGGAGGGCGTCAGCGTCACGGCGGTGATGGACTCCTCGCGCAGCAGGGTGCGCAGGGGGGCGTCCGGCATCAGCCGCTCGCGCGGCGCCAGCACCAGCGTGGCGCCGGCCAGCAAGGTGCCGAGGATTTCGGCCACCGAGGCGTCGAAGCCGAAAGCTGCGTACTGGAGGACGCGGCTGCCGGGATGGAAGCCGTGCTCGCGCGCGGCGGTGAGGGCCGTGTTGCACAGGCCGCGGTGTTGCAAGAGCGTGCCCTTGGGCCAGCCCGTGCTGCCCGAGGTGTAGATGACGTAGGCCAGGTTGCCCGCGCCCGCTCCGCCCTCCACGGCGGTAGTCGGCTGCGCCTGGATGAGGGGAGCCTCCGCGTCCAGCAGCAAGAGCCGCTCGCTGCCGGAGGGCAGCTCATCGGCGATGGCCTCGGTGGTGACGAGCACCGGCGCGGCGCAGTCGCGCAGCATGTACGTCAGGCGCTCCACCGGGTAGCTCGGGTCCATGGGCACCCAGG
Source organism: Pyxidicoccus xibeiensis (assembly GCF_024198175.1). NCBI lineage: Bacteria > Pseudomonadati > Myxococcota > Myxococcia > Myxococcales > Myxococcaceae > Pyxidicoccus > Pyxidicoccus xibeiensis. The sequence continues at coordinate 549,871 of NZ_JAJVKV010000005.1, read as the reverse complement.
CGCCGCCCGCCTTGAGGATGCCGAGGATGCCCACGACCATGTCCAGCGAGCGCTCCACGCAGAGGGCCACGGGCACTTCGGGCCGGACGCCCAGCGAGCGCAGGTGCCAGGCCAGCTGGTTGGCGCGCGCGTCGAGCTGCGCATAGGTGAGCTCCACGCCCTCGAAGCGCACGGCCGTCGCCTGCGGAGTGCGGGCGGCCTGGGCCTCGAAGAGCTGGTGGGCGCAGGCGTCACGCGGGAAGTCGCGCGCGGTGGCATTCCACTCCACCAGCACCTGGCGCTGCTCGGCCTCCGTCATGAGGGGCAGCGTGGACAGCGGGGCCTCGGGCCGGGCTACCGCGGCCTCCAGCACCGTGCCCAGGTGCCGCACCATCCGGCCAATGGTCTCCGCCTCGAAGAGGTCCGTGCGGTACTCGCACGAGCACTCCAGCCCCTGAGCGGTTTCAGTGACGGAGAAGGTGACGTCCAGGCGCGAGGTGCCGGAGTCCGTGTGCTGCGGGCGCAGGGTGAGGCCCGGGAGGGTCAGCTCGGAGGCGGGCTGGTTCTGCAGCACCAGCTTCACCTGGACGAGGGGGGCATGGCCCGGGTTCCGGTCCGGGTTGAGCGCGCGCACCACCTCCTCGAAGGGCAGGTCCTGGTGGGCGTAGGCGCCGAGCGTGGCCGTGCGCACGCGGGCGAGCAGCTCGCGGAAGGAGGGATTGCCGTCCAGCCGGGCGCGCAGGGCGAGCTGGTTGATGAAGAAGCCGATGAGGCCTTCGGTCTCCGAGTGGTCGCGGTTGGCGATGTCGGTGCCGACGACGAAGTCCTCCTGGCCCGAGTAGCGCGACAGCATCACCTCGAAGCCGGCCAGCAGGGCCATGAAGAGGGTGGTGCCCTCACGGCGGCTGAGCGCCAGGAGCGCGCCGGCCAGCGGGCGCGGCAGCAGCAGGCCGCTGAGCATGGCGCCGTGGAAGCCCTGCGTGGCCGGACGCGGGAAGTCGGTGGGCAGCTCCAGCAACGGGGGTGCACCGGCGAGGTGCTCGCGCCACCAGGAACGCTGCGCTTCGAGGGCCTCGCCCTGCAACCAGCCCCGCTGCCAGGCCGCGTAGTCCGCGTACTGCACGGACAGCTCGGACAGCGGAGAGGGCTGACCGGCGGAGAAGGCCGCGTAGAGCGCGGCCGACTCGCGCACCAGCACGTCCAGCGACCAGCCGTCGGCGGCGATGTGGTGCAGCGTCAGCAGCAGCAGGTGCCGTGTGCCTGACAGGCGCACCACGCTGGCGCGCAGCATCGGTCCACGGGTGAGGTCGAAGGGGCGCTGAGCCTCCTCGCGTGCCAGGCGCCCGGCCTCGGCTTCGCGTTCATCCTCCGGCAGGCTGGACAGGTCCACCACCGGCAGGGGGACGGAGCCAGGCGGGTGGATGACCGCGACCGGGCCGTCCCCGTAGGTGGTGCGCAGCACCTCGTGACGGCGTACCAGCTCCGTGAGGCCGCGCCCCATCGCGCTCAGGTCCACCGGGCCGTCCAGCCGCAGCGCGATGGGCATGTTGAAGACGGGGCTTCCGGGCCGCAGCCCGTCGAGGAACCACAGGCGCTGCTGGGCGAAGGACAGCGACAGGTCTCCAGCACGAGGCACGGGGAGCAACGGCGGCGCCCGCACGCCAGACCGGGTGGACTCCACGCGCTCGGCCAGCGCGGCCACCGTGGGCGCCTCGAAGAGCGCGCGCAGGGAGAGTTCCACTCCCGCGATGGAGCGCAGCCGCGCCACCAACCGGGTGCCGAGCAGCGAGTGGCCGCCCAGCTCGAAGAAGCTGTCGGTGGCGCCCACGCGCTCGAGGCCCAGCACCTGGGCGAAGAGTCCGGCCAGCAGCTCCTCGGTGGGGGTGCGCGGGGCCACGTACTCGCGGGAGGACTCCCGCGGCTCCGGCGCGGGCAGGGCCTTGCGGTCCACCTTGCCATTGGGCGAGAGGGGCAGCGCCTCCAGCACCACGAAGGCCGAAGGCACCATGAACTCGGGCAGCCGCCCGGCGAGGGCCGCACGAAGCTCCTGGGTATCCAGCCCCGCCGAGGCGGACACGAGGTAGGCCACCAGGCTGGGGCCCTGCGGCCCATCCTCGCGGACCACCACCACCGTGTCCGCCACCCGCGGGTGGGCGCGTAGCGCGGCCTCGACTTCACCCAGCTCGATGCGGAAGCCGCGCAGCTTCACCTGGAAGTCAGCCCGGCCGAGGTACTCCACCGTGCCGTCCGGCAGCCACCGCGCCAGGTCTCCCGTGCGGTACAGCCGCGCGCCCGGAGTGCCGCTGAAGGCGTCTGGGATGAAGCGCTCGGCGGTCAGCTGCGGCCGGTTCCAGTAGCCGCGGCCCACCTGGATGCCACCGATGAAGAGCTCGCCGGAGACACCCACGGGCGTCGGCTGGCCATGGGCGTCGAGGATATGGATGCGGGTGTTGGCCACGGGCCGGCCGATAGGCACGCTGTGGCGCGCATCTCCTCTCGGGCACTCCCACCAGGTGACGTCCACCGCTGTCTCGGTGGGGCCATAGAGGTTGTGCACCTCCGCGGCCGGTAGCCGCGCGTGGGCCCGGCGCACCAGCTCCGCGGGCAAGGCCTCGCCGCTGCACACCACGCGGCGCAGGCCCGTCAGGCCCTCCAGCCCTGGCTCCTCCACGAAGGCCCGCAGCATGGAGGGCACGAAGTGCGCGGTGGTGACGCGCTCACCGGCCATCAACTGCACGAGGTAGGTGGGCTCCTGGTGGCCGCCCGGACGGGCCACCACCATGCGTGCTCCCGTCAGCAGCGGCCAGAAGAACTCCCAGACCGACACGTCGAAGCTGAAGGGCGTCTTCTGCAGCACCGTGTCGGCCGGGGTGAGGCGGTACTGCTGCTGCATCCACAGCAGGCGGTTGACGACGCCGGAGTGGGCGTTCATGGCCCCCTTGGGGCGGCCGGTGCTGCCGGAAGTGAAGATGACGTAGGCCAGCGACTCGGGCCCGGCCAGCGGGGCCGGGCGCGTGGTGGGCTGGCGGGCCACGGTGGCCCACTCGGAGTCCAGGCACAGCACCTGGCTGGAATGGGGCGGCAGCACCCCTCGCAGGTGCTCCTGGAGGAGCAGCACCGGGGCGGCGGTGTCCTCCAGCATCCACGTCAGGCGCTCACGCGGGTAGGACGGGTCCAGCGGCACGTAGGCGGCACCGGACTTGAGCACGCCCAGCAGCGCCACCACCATCTCCAGCGAACGCTCCAGGCACACGCCCACCAGGGACTCGGGGCCGGCGCCCAGCGAGCGCAGGTGGTGCGCCAGCTGGTTGGCGCGTGCATCGAGCTGCGCGTAGGTGAGGGCCTCGCCCTCGAAGCGCACGGCCTCGGCGTCCGGCGTCCGCTCCACCTGCGCCTCGATGAGCGAGTGCAGGCACACGTCACGCGGGTACGCCTCGTCGCTGCCTCGGAAGTCAGCCAGGAGCTGGCGCTCCTCCTCGGCCGTCAGCAGCGGCAGCTCGGACAACCGCTGGTCGGGGTTCGCGGCCACGGCTCCCAGCAGCGTGTAGAAGTGCCCCCGCATCCGCTGGATGGTCGTCGTGTCGAAGAGGTCCGTGTTGTATTCGAGCCAGCCGAAAATCTCGTCCGGCCGGTCCTCGCGCAGCTCCAGCAGCAGGTCGAACTTCGCCGAGCCCGGGTCCACCAGCAGATACGTGGACTGGAGCCCCGGCATGGACAGGTCCTGGCGCGGGGTGTTCTGGAAGCTGAACATCACCTGGAAGAGCGGGTGGCGACTCAGGTCGCGCGGAGGCTGCAGCTCCTCGACCAGCTTCTCGAAGGGCAGCTCCTGGTGCGCGTACGCGGCCATGCAGACCGCCTTCGCGCGGCGCAGCAGCTCGCGGAAGGTGGGGTTGCCGTCCAGGTCATTGCGCAGAATCAGCGTGTTGACGAAGAAGCCGATGAGGGCCTCCACCTCGGGCACGTTGCGGCCGGCGATGGGCGAGCCGACGGTGACGTCCGTCTGCCCCGAGTGCCGGTGCAGCAGCGTCTGGAAGACACTCAGCAACGTCATGAAGAGGGTGGCGCCCTCCTGCTGGCTGACGTCCTTCAGCGCGCGCGTCAGCGCCACCGGCAGCGTGACGAACTGGCGCGAGCCCCGGTACGTCTGCTCCGGCGGGCGCGGCCTGTCGGTGGGCAGCTCCAGCGGCGAGGGCAGCGTGCGCAGGTGCTGCTTCCAGAAGTCCAGCTCCGTGCGCAGCCGTTCGCCCTGCATGCGCTCGCGCTGCCACTCGGCGAAGTCCGAGTACTGAATCGCCAGCTCCGGCAGCTCCGCGGCCTGGCCGGTGACTTCCGCCGCGTAGAGCGCCATCAGCTCGCGCACGAAGACGCCCAGCGACCAGCGGTCGGTCACCAGGTGGTGCATGGTGACGAGGGCGATGTGGTTGTCCGGCCCCAGCCGCAGCACCCTGCCCCGTAGCAGCGGCCCCCGCGTCAGGTCGAAGGTTCGCTGCGACTCCTCGCTGGTGCGCCGCTCCACCTCGGCGTCCTGCTCCTGCCTGGGCAGGTGCGAGAGGTCCTCGACGGGGATGCCCAGCCGCAGCTCGGGGAGCACCACCTGCACGGGCATGCCGTCGTCGCGCGTGGCGAACACGGTGCGCAAGGACTCGTGCCTGCGCACCACGCCGTTCACACAGCGCTCCAGCAGAGGGATGTCCAGCACACCGGTGAACTGCACGGTGATGTGGACGTTGTAGGCGAAGTTGCGACCGCCCTCGAGCTGGTCTACCACCCACAGCCGCTGCTGCGAGAAGGACGCCAGCGCGGGGCCGGTGTCCTGGCGCTGGGGGATGGTGCGCTCCTGCGACTGCGTGGCGGACGCCTGGAGCTGGTCCTTTTTCTCCTTGAGGAGTAGCTCGTACAGCGCCCGCTGCTTGGGACTGAGTTGGTCGGGGTTCTTCGTGCTGCCGCTCATGAGACAACGCTCCAGGCTCCCCGGCGGAACGGGGCGGGCGGCGGTCGCACCGCGCCCGCCCTGCTCCAGCGCTTCGGTGGGAACAGGAACTGACTAACACTACTGTGCCGGGGTCCTGAAGGCGGAACGGAGAAGCCAGGAAGTACGTCCCCTTCGCCGGGCCATGAAGCCGGGTGATGTCCCAGCACCAGGTCGTCGCGGCCAACGAGAGGCTCTCCTTCTGTGCGCCCGCCTCCGTCCCCACTTGAGGGAGCCGATGATGACGTGCCCTCGGTGAAACACCCCAGCGCTGCACGTCACGACAGCGCGCCCTGCATTGCATGGTCGGTCATGCCCAGGAAGCAGGGGCGCCCGCACTCTTCGCAGTTTGTGAGGAAACGTTGATGAGAATCGGCTCCTTCTCGGCGGTGAGGAGCCTGTGTCCAGCGCATGCCCCGGCTCAGCTCCTCACCTCCCCTGCCCCGTGTACACGCAGACGCCACCCGTCCAGGTCTCCAGGACGGGGATGTCGCGCATCTTCAGGTAACTGTCGGTCAGGGTGAGCGGGTCCTGGCCCAGGATGACGAAGTCGGCGAAATGGCCAGCCTCCAGGGAGCCCACCCACGCGTCGGCGTAGCACTGCCAGGCCGCATCGTAGGTGGCGGCCCGCAGGGCCTGCTCGTGGGTGAGGCACTCCGCGGGGTTCAGCACGGGTGGGGTGGCTCCCTGCGCGGGGGCTGCCTCCATGATGCGGGTGATGGACTGTTCCATCATCCGCAACGGCCCCAGCGGACTCACCTCACAGTCGCTGTGGAACGAAATCCGCATCCCGGCGTCGAGCGCGGAGCGGCAGAGGTCGAGGCGCACTGCCTTCTCCTTGAAGATGATCTGGTTGAAGGCGTATCCCCAATAGCTCACATGCCCGATGAGGAAGCTGGGCGAAATGCCCTGCTTCTTCATCGTCTGGATCTGATCGGACGTCAGCAACGAGCAGTGCTCGATGCGGTGGCGGCGAGCCGGTCCTTTCCGCGAGTCACCTCTTGCAGCAACTCCGGCTGGAACAACTCTGACTCGAGGGCGGTCACCGCCGGATTGCTACAGGCGCAATTTGCGCATCCCGTTGCGGCAGATTGAGAGGGACTCCCGGTGGATGGCTTTTGGGAAGCTGGCATCTGGCTCTCCTCAAGCGGCACAGCTCATCCAGCGACAAGGTCTTCCGCCAATCATTGGACGCCGTCCCTGGTCGAAGCATGGGACGACTTCTGGTCAACGGCGTGCGTCAACCGGACTTCGAGTTGCAGGTGCTTACGTGCTCCCTTCTGGGAACTCCATGCGGGCTTGAAGGCCAAGTCCGTGAGCCTCCTGGCAGAGGGCTCGTGCGGCACTGAGGGTGAGGTCCTTGAACACCCAGTAGCTCTGGCTCCCAAGCCGAGCGCGCACTTCTGGAATGGAAAGATTCCGGAACGGCTCGACGAGTCTTCGCATCGCGAGTGCGTCGCGCGCCCCCGGCGGTAAGGAACTGCACTCGATGACTACGCTCCCCCGGGGAATGATGGACCCGTAAAGCGCCTCGGCCGGAAGCGAATAGTGGGACCACTCCGTCCATTCGCACGCGGAGCAGGCCGCCTCGGTGACGAGCCCGGGATGACTCTTGATGGTGACGACTCCAGCACACCTGGGACAACTCGGGAGCGAGTGGGGCTGCATGGCCCAATTCTAACCCGGAATCCAGATGACGCTGTTGGTGGGGGCCTACTCCCTGTCGAGCTTCGCAACCGGAGGCGGAAACGTCGCGCCGCCTCGCTCAAAGCAACTGGGCTCGGCCATGGCGGTAGTCGAGTAGACGCCCCTTCTCCTCGGGGTGCCCCACGCGAGCACGCTGCCGCGGTGGCGAACCCTTCACCGTCATCTCCAGGCCCTCCAGGTGGCGGCCCACTCGGACCTCGTGGCCTTCGTGCCATCTCGCCTGGTCGCGGCCATGGCGGAGGTGTTGGACCTCGCGTCCCTGCGTCCTCCCGTGGCTCCCGGCCCGGACGAGCCGTTGGCGGCACGCTGCTCCCCCTGGAGCATCAGCGCGCAGTGCCGACGAAAGCACCGCGACCCGCCTGGCCTTTCCGGGCGGGCCGCGCAGGACAGCCTAGAGGTAGTAGTCCGCGTAGTAGTGCGGCGGCGCCCAGTAGGCGTTGAAGAGGGTGGTGCCGCGGTGGCGACACACCATCTCCGCCCAGCTGGTGCAGTTCTGCGTCACGTTGGGGCCGGCGTAGATGAGGCCGTTGTAGCAATTCGAAAAGCACCACTGGCCGTTGTGGGCGCCCTGCTCCTGCGAGGCGAGGTCCTCCTGCGCGACCTCGGCCGGCTCCATGGACTCCTCGGGAGCTCCGCCGCAGGCGACGAGCGACGCGGCCGCGAAGCCAACCGCGACGACGAGTGACAGGCTTTTCATGACAGTTCCTTTTGCCAACAGCTACCCGTTAATCGGGATCAGCGTCCTTCGCACGGTAAGCCATCCTCCAAAGCCATCCAAGCGTCAGGGCGTATAGGCGGGATTGAACCCATATTGAGGGTGAGGGCTGGAGGGCACCGTGGGCCACGCGGCCCGGGCCGCCCCGAGGTGCTCCTGCAGCAGCGTCTCCATCCCCACACTGCTGTCCAGGCTGGAGAAGGAGCTGGACAAGGACCAGCTGGCGCGGGCGCGGAACATGCTCGGCGTCGCCCAGGCAAAGACGCCCGAGGAGGCCGCGAAGCTGGAGGCCCAGGCCATCAAGGACGGGACGAATGCCAGGAGGCCGGACCGCAGACGTCCTGGTCATTCCTCTGCGAGAACAACGGGCATCCCCGCCGCCATCATTCGCTCTGCGACTCGCCGCGCTGTCTCGGCATCCTTGATGAGCCACGAGCGCCCCGTCTTGCTGTTCACTGGCAGGTAGAAGTCGAGGACGAGACTCTCGACCTCGAACCGCAGCCCGAGGTGCTTCACCTTCGCTGCAACGTCCCGCACCAGGTGCCCGTAGAACTCGCCGATGAGGACCCGGCCATCCGCGGGGATGGCGCGCTTGAGGTCACGATGGGGCACTTCTTGAAGAGGACCGGGGAGCATTCGCAAGGCGCGAAGTTGCGACACCGTGACGGGCGTGGGGCCGAGCAGAACGAAGAGCTTGTGGCGCACTGTGTAGCTGCGATGGAGCGTCCATCCGCTCTCGGGGCCTGACCAGAGCTCACGGAACTCCTCGATGTCCTCGGCCATCTTCCACCTGTCATCCGGGTCTCCAGGCGAAGGGAGCTCCGCCCTCCCCCACCCGGCGCTTCAAGGGGCCGCAGCCCCCTGCCACGCACCTCAGTCGCTCTGCGGCTCGGCGGTCTTATGCGGCTTGTCGCTGATGGCGTCCATGCCGCCGGTGTAGAAGAACTGACGGCTCGACGTACGGGATGACGGGACGTGCCTCCGCCGGTCAGTCGCCAGCGGAGGACGCGCCAGGGGTCCACTGGAAGTCGTGGTACCAGCTGGCCACGTCCACGCTGAGCCCCACCACGGTGGTGTCTTCCTCGTGGGGCAGGGCATCGCCGCCCAGCTTGCGCGTCCAGGTGTGCTGCACGAAGCCCTTCACCCACTTGTAGCCGGCCTTCACGGTCACCGCTGGCTCCGCGAAGAGCCACACCGGGTCGGTCACCTCGTCGGCCACGAGGAACTCCCGCGCGCGCTCCGGCTCCGTGTAGCCCTCCACGTCCAGCGAGACGTACTTCACGGCGGACAGGCGCAGGGAACCGCCCACCTCGAAGTACGGCGTGACGTAGCCCAGGTTCGGCTGCACGAACGCGCGCAAGCCACGCGCCGTGAAGCCGACGTCCCGGAAGGCACCGCCACCCGCGTCGCGCTGGTCGCTGGCGGTGGACTGTCCGTAACCCACGCCTCCGTAGGCTTCCCACACCCCGTTCTCCAGGAAGCTGCCATGGAGGCCGCCCCCCAACTCCGCGAGCAGCCCGTTCGCGTCCCGGCGCCCCTCCTCGTAGGACTCGTAGTAGCCATTGGCCAGCAGTCCCACGCCGGCCCGTGGCGACCAGGCCACCTGCACGTTGCTGGGGCTGATGCTGCCTTTCAGCTCACCCTGCTCGCGCAGGAGCGGGGCACTGACCTGACTCGACTTGTACAGCGTGGTGGTGCAGCCGGTGGACGCGAGTGTGACGGCCCCTGCGAGGACGCTGACGCGTAGCGGGTTCATGGACGCCTCCCGAGGGACGAACACAGCAACGGGTGTGCCCGCTTCCGCCAGCCCCTGGACGCACTGCGCTGTAGAGGGGAAGCCCGGGAATGTTCCAACGTCACTCCCACCGGAGCGAGGTGGACGCGAAGCCCGGGACGCGGTGCGAAGCGCGCGATGCGCTCCCGGGCCTTTCTCCTGCCTCCACACCGCGCAGGGGGCTCAGTCCTCCGGCAGTTGGAGCTCGAGCTCGATCCGCTGCGCGCTGCCCACCACCGTCTCGAAGTCGGCCGTCACGGAGCTGGCAGGTTCGCCAGTGTCACGGACCCGGACCTGCATGGGCCGGGGGGCCTTGCCCTCCTGGACGTAGCGCGCGGTGATGCGGTACCGGCCGACGGGCACATCCTCCACGGCGTCGCCATCTCCCGTCCGCGCCAGCTTCTTCGTGATGGGCGCCCCGTCGCTACCATCCACGAGCTTTCCGTCCGGGGTGAGGGTCAGCTCGATGTCTTCGGAGTCGATGCCCCGGCTCGGGTCCGCTGGGTCCAGGAGCTGGCTCACGTACGCCACGACGAAGCCCCCATAGCTGCCGAGCTCGGGCCGCTTGCCCGAGAGCCTCCAGGTGAAGTTGCGCACGGCCCCGGCGTTGCCCGCGAACACGCTGTCGTCGCTCGGGTCCAGGTCGAAGGTGTAGGACCTGCCGTTGTACTGCCGCTGCAGGGTGGCGCTGGCGTGCCAGGTGCCCGCGGGCTGGCGCACGTCGATGCGGTACGTGCCGTCCGTGCCCGTCGTGGCTCCCGCGTTGGTGTTGTAGAGCAGCGTGTTGTCCGCCCAGACCTTCACGCCTGCCAGGGGCGTGCCCCGGGCATCGACGGCCCGGCCCGTCATGTAGCCCTCGGCCTGCTCGCCGCCCCCACCTCCTCCGCCGCCCCCACCGCTGCAGCCCACCGCTCCCCCGAGCAGCCCCACGAGGCAGCAGGTCACCGCGTTCTTCATCCAATGCATCAACGTTCCCCTTCGAGGTCCCGACCTGGGCGACGCGCCTCGAGCCGCGCGAGGCCTCGCGCGAGGCGCCTCCCGTAGCTGCGGTAGGTGCCGTCGAAGAAGTCCCCGCCGGCCGCGTACTCGGCCTCCATCTCCAGCAGGACGCCGCCGCTCCCGGCCGCGGTGTGCCGCGGCGTGACGCACGCCATCCCGGTGTGCGTACCCTCCAGGTCCCCTTCCTCTGCTGCCCGTGCTCCACCCATGTCCAGAGCCTCCCTGCGCTGATGATGGACAAGGAGTAGCGGGCGGGGGCCGCGGCCGCGTCATCCGAAAGGATGACGGCCCCACGGGGAGCGGGCCTCAGAGCAGGTGCAGGGCGCGGGCGCGGGCGGCGGCCTCGGTGCGGCTGGCCGCCCCCAGCTTGGACAGGAGGCGCGCCACGTGCGTCTTCACCGTGGGCAGCGACACGCCCAGCGCGGTGGCCACCTCCTGGTTTCCCAGGCCCCCGGCCACGAGGCGCAGCACCTCCAGCTCGCGCGCCGTGAGGGCCAGCCCCGTGTCCGGCACGGCCACGCCGCGCCTGGCGCCCAGCGGGGCGAGGGCGCCGGCGAGCAGCTCCGCTCCCGGCGCGGGGGTGCCGCGCTCCAGCGCGAGCCGCAGCACCGGCAAGAGGCCGGGCCCCTCCAGGCAGAGCAGCCCCGGGATGCCCAGCGCCGCGTGCGCGGTGAGCGCCGCCTCCAGCGCGTGCAGGGCCTCCGCGCCGCGGCCGGCCTCCAGTTGGGCCCGGGCGAGCAGCGCGCGCGCGTCCCCGAAGACGAGCGACAGCGGCGTGCGCCCCTGCAGCGCGACGGCCTCGCGCGCGTGGCGCACCGCTTCGGCCACCTGCCCCTCGGCCAGCGCGAGCGCTCCGGCGAGCATGGCGCGCGCCGCGGGCGCCACGGGCCACTCGCGCGCGCCCGGCCCGCCGATGCGCGCCACCAGCGCCCGCGCCTCCGGGAGCCTTCCCTGGGCGAGCCGTACGCGCGCGTGCACATAGAACATGCCGGCGCGCCACTCGTCGAAGTGCTCCACCAGCAGCGCGTGCTCCGCGAGCCCCCGGTCCGCTGCCGCGTTGTCGCCGTGCAGGGCGAGCAGCGCGCTCGCCAGTACGCCGGTGTCCACCTGCAGCCAGGCCGGCGCGCCCAGGCGCTCGCTCGCGGCGAGCGCGCGCACGGCGGCCGCGTGCGCCTCCCCCAGCTCGGCGCGCACCAGGTGCAGCACCATCGCGTGCGACTCGGCGCACGCCGTCACCACCGGGGCGGGCGCGCGGGCGCACATCCCGCGGAAGCGCTCGAGCAGCGCCACGGCGCCGGGCGCCGGCAGGAAGGTGGCCCGCAGCTGCATGGCGCAGATGTGCAGCGCGCCTGCGTCCCCCGACGCCTCCGCGACGTCCAGCGCGGCCTGCACCTCGGTGACGGCCTCGGCGAACGCGTCCCGGCCCAGCGCCAGGTAGCCGCGCCCCATGTGCAGCTGCGCAAGGCTGCGCGGGGACAGGGGCAGCGCCCACGCCTGCTCCAGCAGCGCGCCTGCCTGGGCGAAGTCTCCCCGCGTCTGATGGACGATGGAGAGCTGCACGAGAGCCTCGCCCTGGCCCGGGGCATCGCCTGCCGTCTCGAAGCCCTTGCGCGCCGCCTGCAGCAGGGCCGCCGCGCGCGGGAAGTCGCTGCGGCTCCACGCGTGCACGCCGAGGAAGTGGAGCAGCCGCGGGTGGCGCGCCCGCACCTCCCCGGGCAGCGCCTCCAGCAGCGCGCCCAGCGTCTCGAGCAGCCCCTGGCTGAAGAGCGCGGGGGCCTCCCGCTCCAGCAGCGCCGCGGCCGGCTCCCCGTCGCCTGCGCGCAGCAGGTGCCCGACGGCGCGCACGGCCCAGGGGTGCGCCGCGGCCGCGCGCCGGTGGAGCTGCGGCACCTGCTCCGGATGCAGCTGCGCGAGCCGGTGGCGCAGGAAGTCCGAGAGCAGCGCATGGAGGCGGTACACCGGCCCCACCGCCTGCATCGCCGGGCCGCCGCCGGGGGGCTGCTCCTCGGCGGAGAGCAGGAGGTTTCGCCGCGAGAGCTCCTGCAGCAGCGGCCCCGCGTGTGCGTGCCCGGTGACAGCCTCGCACAGGCCGGGCGTCAGCTCCTCGAGGATGGCGCTGCGCAGCAGGAAGTCCTGCACCTCGGGCGGCTCGTGCCCGAGCACCTCCTCCGCGAGCAGGGCAAAGACGGCGTCCATCTGCGCGGCCGGCACGCCTGCGGTGGCGCCCGGCGCGGCAAAGCGCGCGAGTGCCTGGGCGCGGGCCTCGGCGGACGGCAGTCGCGCGAGGCCCGCGGCGAGCAGGCGTAGCGCGGCCGCCCAGCCGCCCGTGCGCTGCTCCAAGGCCCCGAGTGCCTCGGGGGACAGGCCCAGCGCGAGCCGGCCATTGAGCAGGACCTCGGCCTCGGCGGGAGTGAAGCGCAGGTCCTCGAGCCGCAGCTCCGCGAGCTCGCTCCGCGCGCGCAGCCGTGCGAGCGGCAGCGGCGGCGCGTGGCGCGCGGCGGCCACGACGTGGACGGTGGGCGGGAGCCGTTCGAGCAAGACCTCGAGCACTTCCAACGCGGCGGGGCTCGTGAGCACGTGCAGGTCATCGAGCACCAGCACCCGCAGGAGCGCGGGTGCCTCCAGCAGCGCATTCGCCAGCACTCCCGCGACGCGACGGGGCGCGCCCGCCAGGGCGTCGAGGGCGGCCTGCACGCGCGCACTGCAGCCGGGGGCCCCCCGTTCGAGCGCGCCCGCGAGGCCCAGCAACAGCGAGGCGGGGGCGTCGTCGCCCGCGTCGAGGGAGAGCCACGCGAAGTCCGCCGCGGGAAGCGCCGCGGGGAGCGCGGCGAGCAGCGTCGTCTTGCCCGCCCCCGCCGGAGCGGACAGCAGCGTGAGCCGATGGGAGGGGACTGCATTGAGCAGCACCTCCAGCAGGCGAGGCCTCGGAAGGTGGTCCTCGCGCAGGCGCGGAGGCTGCAACTTCACGAGCGGGAGCCAGGCAGGAGTCACCCTCGGAGCATGCCACCCCCCGAGAGCGTCCGGGCGCCTGTGTTCCACAACGCATGGGTCAGTCGGGAGCGGGCTCCTCCGCCCACTCGCAGGCTTCAGCGGTGATGAAGAACCTGGACACATGGTCCGGGTACGGATTGTCGATGCCATCGGAGCCCGGGTCCAGGTCCAGGGTCACGGCTCCGTCCTTCCAGCTGATGCGGGCGCCATCCGAGATGACCTGGTAGGACACGTTGCCCTCGGTGAACTGGAACGCCTTGACGTTGAGGAACCGCAGGCGCAGGTGCATCCAGTTCGGGCCCGCCCCTGCTTCTCGCGCGTAGATGACCACCTCCGCGGCCATGCGCCGCGTCCGGTCCGGGAAGTCGACGTGGAGCGAGTAGATGACGTCGTCGTAGAGGTGCCCGTACCGCACGAGCAGGTCTCCATCCGCGGGGCTCAGTCGGGTCATCGTCATCTTCCAATCAGCGCTTCTTCGGACCCGCCGGCTTCCGGGGCGGCCGCTGGGTGGCGAGGTCCTCGAAGAGGGAGAACACCTGCTCGGCGCCCCGGCGCATGGCGGGCGCTCCGGCACGCCCCCACTGCTCGAGGAGCCAGAGATCCGTGGCCTGCCCCACGCCCATCAGGGCCGCCAGCAAGAGGTCCTCCGGGACATCGGTCCGCACGGCGCCGACCGCGCGGCCATCCGCGAGGACACGCTGGAGCCACCCCAACATGGGGGCCTCGAAGCGCTGCCAGGCGGCCTGGAGCTTCGGGTTCAGCCGCGCCTGTGACAGGCCCCGCAGGAGCCGGGCGGAGCGCTCGTCGGCGATGACGAAGTCGAGCAGCGCGAAGTAGCTCCTCCGGAGCTCGCGCCAGAACGCCTCCGCGTCCCCGGGGGGCGCCCACTCGCCCACGAGCCCCACCAGCCGCGCCACGGTGCCTTCCAGCACGGTGGCGTACAGGTCCTCCTTGCCCTCGAAGTAGTAGTAGGCGACGCCCTTCGAGTAGCCCGCCTGTTCGATGATGCGGTTGTAGGAGGCGCCGTCGAAGCCATGCTCCGCGAACTCGTCCGCGGCGGCATCGAGGATGGCCTGGCGGCGCTCCGGGGCGAGCTTGTGGAACCGGGCGTGGGCCATGTGGACGACCGCTTGTATCAGGACGCGGAGGCGGTGTCGCCGTGCTGGCCGAGCGCGGCCTCGTGCAGCCGATGCCATGCGACGATGGCCCGGTCCGCGCGCACCATGGCGCCCTGCCCCAGCGCCCCGGAGCGCGGGAGGCTATGGCGGACCATCCGGTAGTCGTCCGGCTGGATGAAGCCGAACTCGAGCGCGAGCGCCATGCGCGAGGCGAGCCAGCCCAGCACCGGCACGCGCAGAGAGTCCTGGCGGAAGCGCGCGCAGATCCACGTGTGCTCGGTGTCGATGGGCGTGCATACCACCGCCCCCTGGAGCCGCGGCGTGAAGCGCAGGTGGACGACGCCCGGGTAGCCGACGCGGATGTCGAAGTGGAGCCCCGACCCCGACGGGCCCGTCTCCTCCCGGAGCCACCCGGTGGTGTGGATGGTGCTTCCCTCCTCGCGGACCTCGAAGGGCTCCAGCCGCGTATAGGCCGAGGGAGCGTAGCGCCGGTGTGCGAATGGAAAGTGGTGCAGGTCCATCATCCCTTCCATCACCCGGGTGAAGCGGGCATTCCACACGGCCTCCACGGAGGCGGCGCGGGGGCCCGGCTCGGGGGCGCCCGGGAGCCAGGGCAGCTCCGGCAGGGCACCCTGCCCCCTCCCGCCGAGCCAGGCCCAGATGAAGCCGTGCGCCTCACGGACCGGGTGCATGCGCAGACACAGCGCGCGGGAGGGCTTCGCGTCGCGACCTTCGCACGGCATCGCCGTACAGGCTCCGCCGCCGTCGAAGCGGAAGCCGTGGTAGCCGCACTCCAGCTCCCCCCGCACCACGCGCCCCAGCCGCAGGTCGGCGCCCCGGTGCGGACAGGCCGCGTCCGCGCAGTGCGCCGTTCCCGAGGCGTCACGCCAGAGGACCCGGGGCTGCCCCAGCCGGACGACTCCGAGCGGCGCGTCCCGCCCCAGCGACGACGCACGCGCCACCGCGTACCAATGGGCACTCCACCGCTCCGACACCTCGCGCACGGAACTCTCGCTCATCCCTGCCTCGGATTGGACCATCAGTTGGACCACTGGTCTAATCCGGACAGAGGTTCCGTGCAACGACGACGGAAGCGTGAGGGGGCGTCCCCGCCCTACTTCCCCTGCCCCCCGTAGAAGTACACCGACAGGCGGCGACGCAGGCCCCGGTCGCGCTTCGGGTCCTTCATCAAGGCCATCAGCGGCTCATCCACCTCCGGCGTCCCCTTCGAGGTGACTTCCAGCGAGTCCACGTACTCGTGCCACAGGTGGCGCTCGCTTCCCTGGAGCCACTTGACCAGCAGGGGCGCGAGCCGCGCGTCTCCGGCCTCGCTGAGGGTGCCCACCGCCGCGCGCTCCACGGCGAGGAAGGCCGAGAGCACGTTCATGTAGAAGCGCAGCCTGTCGTGCTCCTTGGGCTCCGACTTGGGGCCCAGCGTGGCGCGGAAGGTGTCCAGGGTCTTCTGCCGCACCAGCCGCTCCCCGCGCAGCTTGGACGCGCGCGCCTCCAACATCTCGAGGGCCCGGTCGTGTTTCAGCGCGCCCAGCAGGCCCGTGGCGCAGAGCAACCGGCGAAGCGCGACGGGGTCTCCCGCGGCGGCATCGACGCGCGCGGGCTCCAGTCGCTCATTGAGCCGGTCGGTGTACGGCTCCGGGTCGTCCTTCATCTCCTCCAGCCACTTCAGCGGCTCGGGACCGCCCTGGGGCGCCACCCCATGGAAGGTGCCGCACAGCCGGTCGATGCGCTGGTCCGCCTCGGCGGGCTCCAGGGCGAGCGCGGGCAGCGCGGTGAAGAGCAGCAGCACCGCCGGCAGCAACACGGGGAGGCGCATCGGAGCCGCGCGGAGCTCGGGGCGCGTCAGGAGGTGGGAAGGCATGGAGTCCTCGGAGGTGGAAGGCAGGGCCGGGTCGGGGAGCCGGGAGCGAAGACTCATGGCTGCACCAGCAGGGTGTTGCCAGGGTCGCTGAAGTGATCGACGCCCGCGTCGCGCACCGAGCGAGCCGCCTCGCGCGTGCTGTCGGGGAAGCGGCGCATGACGAGGAGGTCGTTGTCACCCTCGTCACCCACGTCGCCACTCACCTGTGGGAAGAACCACCACTGCGGGCCCGTGTAGTCCGTGTCATTGGTCAGCGCGTGGCCAATCTCGTGCGCCAGCACCCGGCGGTCCAGCGGGGTGTCCGGCCGCATCAGTATCCACGTACTGGTCCCCGAGCCTGTCAGGCGGTCGACGGCGGGGAAGTACGTGACGGCGTAGGCGGACGTGTGTTGCAGGAAGATCTCCAGTGGGCCGTAGAAGACCTCCAGGACGTCAGGGCGCATGTGCGGCGCGTAGTGCTCCTGGATGACCGCAGGCTCGTAGATGCCCGTGCGGACGTCGGTGACAGCCACGTCGCGCAGGACGTCCGAGCCCGTGGCGCGGTCGCGGGGTGCATCCTCTTCCACGATGTCCACGACCTGCACGTCCACGCACGCGGGGGCCCATGCCAGCCGCGCCTTGGCCACCTCTTCGAGGACCTGGGCGCGCGACACCACCGGCCCCCGGGCGTTGAGCTGCGCGGGAAGCCCCACGCCACCATCCGGGAGCACGGGCCCGGGCCCCCCAGCGACAAAGGTCCACTGGCCCTCGCTGAGGTCCGCGTAGCGCTCGCTGGGCTCCGTCACGTCGTGAACCGCGTTGCCGTTGAGGTCCGCGTAGTTGAAGCGGTGGTCGTTGTCGCCCTCCTCCATCCCGGTCAGCGGGTTGAGGAACCCGATATCGACGAAGGGCTCGTTCCAGATGTGGACATGCAGGCGCAGCACCCGCCGCTCCTCGGGGGCTCGGCCGCAGGTGGGGACCTCCAGCTGGTGCAGCTGGCCATCCGGGGAGGTGTAGAGCGCAATCACGCCCCCGCGCAGATAGCCGGCGCCGTTGAAGCCGAGCCGGTGGGTGCGGTCTCCAGTCGTGTCATCCGCCACGAAGCCCAGCTGGTTGTCGCGGGCCCGGAACTGGTCGTCCGGGTTCATCATGAGGTCGTCGTTGGTGGTGAGCAGCTGCGAGGCGGACACGAACACGCCGGTGTCCGGCCCGGTCTCCCGCAGAGCCAGCATGTCGGGCGAGTCCGTGTAGCCGCCGGCCAGGCTGGAGGGCACGGAGTCCAGCGTCCCGAGCCTCGCCTCCACCGTCTCCACCGCGCCCGGGTCGTGGTTGGCTGACGGGTCCGTCACCCGGACGTAGAAGCGCGCGGGGTCCCGGTCGATGAAGTGCTGCCCCGGCGAGACGTGATTTCGCACGTAGACGGGAACGCCAGGGCCCGCGTCACCCACGCCACCATCCGGCAGCGTGGACGGGCTCACCACCTCCACGGCGTACGCGTCCTGCCACAGGCCCGGCACCACCGAGAAGGCCGGCGCGTCCGGGACGTGGTCCGCGGGCACCGTGGTATCGCGCATCACTTCCAGTCCCACGATTTGGAGCGCCATCCGCTCGGAGCTGAGGGTGACGCCATCGTGAGTCACGAAGCCCAGCTCCAGCGTGGCCGCGCCGGGCCGCACGCCCTCTACGCCCACCTCGGCCGGCACCAGCTCCGTCGGAGTGGAGAACCGGCGCGGGAGCACGTGCTCGGTGGTCTTCGCCGGGTCCGTCCAGGCCCGCACCGGGAAGGGGGCCGCACCGTCGGCCGTCAGGGTCGCCGTCCCTCGCAGCCCCGCGGGCTCCACCCGCAGCGCCACGCGCACCAGGTCGTTCTCGCGCGCCACGGAGGTCTCCGTGGAGTCCAGCGCGCCGCTCAGGTTGTCGTCATCCAGGTTGGCCATCAGCACCAGGCCCGGGGCAGGCAGGCCGGGCTGGGGTCCCAGCTGCATCCGGTACACGGTGAAGCGGTGCGTGGCGGTGGCGAGCTGGAGCGTCCCGCGCCACGCCGTCACGGTGAGGGCGTACTCGCCGGGGGCCTGCGGCACGCTGCCCGACAGGCCTGTCCAGTCGATGAAGCCAGCGGGCCCCCACGTCATGAGGCGGCCGCTCATCACTTCGACGGACGGCGACGCGAGGTTGACGAGCCGGTAGCGCACCTGGTCCATGGACAGGGCGCCGTTCACCTGGAAGGTGACGCGCATGGGTGTCGTGGGCCCCAGGGACGGGTGACGGACGTAGGCAGGGCCGGTGAGGGCGATGGTGGGGTGCTCGTAGAGAATCGCGAGGCGCTCGCGCGTGGTGGCCAGCTCGGCGCCCCCCGAGCTGAAGACGCTCACCCGCACGTCGTAGCTTCCCGCGGGCACCGGCGTGCCATCCGCGCGGCGGCCGTCCCACGGGTACAGGAGCAGCTGCCCCGGATACCAGCCCGTCTCGTTGAGACGGACCGTGCTGAAGACGGCCGTCTCGCTGCTGGCGGGCAGGATGGAGATGCGCGTGTAGCTGCCCGGGAAGTCCAGCAGCCAGCGGTAGAGGGCCTCGTCCAGCGAGTAGACGATGTCCACCCGGGACTTGTCCGGCGCGACCATCTCGGGATGGGCCTGCGTCGGCCGGTCGATGCAGACGCCCCCTTCCGTGCGGCAGTTGCCGAAGAGGTATTCCCGCGTCAGCACCCCGGTATTGGGCGTGGGCAGGTCGTTGTCGGTGACCGTCAGATGCACCCGCCAGATGCCCAGACACGCGGCCGGCAGCGTCGCTCCCGCCGGGAAGAGCTCCCAGGTGTGGGCATGGGCGTCCGTCGGAGGCGTGGGCGCCACGCAGCCCGCGGGCGGGCTCGCGCTCCAGGAGTACTGGTCGATGCCGAGCCCCGGTTCCGGAGAGCTCAGGTCGGTCATGTCGTCCGGGTCGTAGCTGCCATGGCCGCTGATGGAGACGCTCGCGGGGAACACCCCGCCCTCGGTGAAGAAGCGCGAGGTGGCGGTGAGATGGGGCAGCGGGTTCACCTGGACCGGCAGCACCCGCACCGTATGTGAGGCGCTCACGCGGTTGCCCTCCGCGTCGCGCACCTCCAGCCGGAAGCGGTAGGTGCCGGGGAGAATCTGCCCCGAGCCCAGCGACAGCGTCTCGGAGCTGCTGTCGATGCCCGGGTCACCCAGTGCCTCGAAGACGGGACCGGTGCGGTAGTGGCCGACGTACTCCAGGGGGAAGGCGTCCAGGAACCAGCCACGGGACGTCACGCCCCCGGAGATGGGGGCCTGCAACGCGCCCCCCACGAACACGTGGCAGCGCGCGAGGTCCATGGGGCACGGCGAGTCCGGGTCACTCGACTGCTCGCGCAGCCGCAGGGGGAAGGCCTGGTCGCCGCTCAGGCCCGGCCCCACCACCGAAGGGCCCTGCACGCTCGCCTCGGGAAAGGCGTCGACGATGATGGCGACGGGCGCACTGGAGCCCTCTTCCCCTTCGTCATCCATGGCGTGCAGGCGGAACACCCACGTGCCCGCGTGCGCCAGGGTGGTGGTCTGCGTGAGGGTCTGGAGGGCCGGGTAGACGTGGCCGATGGGCACGCCCGCGCGCGCGGGGGCCTGCAACAGTTCCCAGCGGTAGCCGGCGATGTCGCCCCCGTCCGGGTCCGTGGCCGCGCCGGTGAGCTGGATGGGGCTGTCCACGGAGACCTTCGCTGGCGAAATCGGGGGGCCCGTCACCGTCACCACGGGCAGGTCGTTCACCACCATGACGGTCAGCTCGCCCTCCCCTTCCGCGGGCGGCGTCTCGTTGTCACGGACGCGGACGCGGAAGCGCCAGGCGCCCGGCGCATTGGCGGTGAAGCCCAGCGTGGGCTGGGACGAGGTGCCAGGGGGAGGAGCCCACGTGTCCGTCCCCGGGCGCCGCACGTCCCAGGCGATGTTCGTGTACTCGCCGCCATCCTCGTCGCGCGGGTCCATGGAGAGCGTGAAGGCCCGGTTGACCAGGACGCGTCCGCTCGGCGGGGTGATGATGGGCCGGGGCGTGGGGTTGGGGACGTCCACGGTGACGCTGCCCAGGCTCACGCGCTCCCCTTCGTTGTCCTCGACATTCAGGGTGAACACCCACGTGCCCAGGTCCTGCTCGCCATGGAAGGTGATGCGGGGCGCCCTGGCACCGACGTCGGAGAGCACCGTCGACGGATGGTGGGGCCGCGGGGCCACGGTCCAGAAGTAGAGCAGGCCGGCGGTGCGGTCGCCCCCGTTGTCCGGGTCCTCGGCGGTGGTGGTCAGCGTGAGGGTGGCGTTGTGCGCGGGCGTGCCGCTCAGGCCCACCATGCCGCGCGGCGGGTCGTTGTAGACGGTGATGTTGTAGGTGACGGACAGCAATTCGCCGTAATGCCCGCTGTGGTAGCCGCAGGCATTGGCATCTGCGCCGTAGTAGGCGTTCACGTTGAAGTGGCACGTCACCGCCCAGGTGCCGAGGTCGCTCAGCGAGGGGAAGCGCACCTGGAAGGGGTACTGGTTGAAGTTCCCCCCTGCATAGGGGCAGCCCGAGCTGGGAGGGGCCGAGACGGTCGCCGCCCCACCGGGGGACGGCCTCGCCGAGACGAAGCAGTTCGGGAGCCACCCGGAATAGCCGAAGGCCAGCCGCGTGCCCCCCGGCTCCTGGAGGGTGTAGGTGCGCTCCGTCTTCACCAGCTGTCGCTCGGAGAACGTGCCCACGGAGCGCTGGGCCAGGGCGGGTGGTGCGAAGAGCAGGAACAGGAGCACGGCGGGCAGCGCGCGGGCTTGAAGCGAACGCATGGGGAAGACCTCTGCGGGAAGGCGATGACGTGAGGCCGCGCTGGCGTGAGGACGCAGCGGCGGCCGGAAGGGGGCTGGCGCTTCAGGAGTCCTTGTCCAGCACGTTGGGAAGCCCATCGAGGTCCACGTCCCCGGGCTTCTCCTTGCCATCGAGGACCTGGTCGTTGTCGCTGTCCGGGTCCTGGTGGTTCAGCAGCCCGTCCCCGTCGGCGTCTCCGGTGAACTCGTCCTTGTCCGGCAGCCCGTCGCCGTCCTGGTCACCCGTCTGCATCAGGTCCAGGTAGAAGCCCTTGCTGGCGCGCGCGGAGCCCGAGCACTGCGTGCCGGGATAGAGGGCCGTGGCCTCCCACTCTCCGCCCTCGAAGGCGCGATGGGTCACCACGAAGCAGCCCGCCGTGTCCGTGCCCACCTGGTGGTGGACGAGCATCCCGGACGGCTCCCGCAGGCGCACGCTGAGCGCCTCCAGCGGGCGCTTGGGCGTCGTGCAGCCCTGGAGCTTGACGCGCATGCAGGGACGCTTGTTCTGGTACTCCTTCGGGTCGCACTTGGAGACGCCGAGCGTCAGGGTGGTGTCGGTGCGCTCGCGCAGCGCCACCTCCAGCGTGGCGCCCCCCAGCCGCACCAGGGTGTCGGAGCGCCGGGCCCAGGCTGAGATGTGGACTGGCACGTCCTTGCACAGGGGCGCCTTGTCGGGCGGCTTCACCTCGAGGCCACCGAAGGCGTACTCCCCCGGGGGCAGCCACTGCTTCGCGGGCCACACGCTGTGCTCCCAGCCCTCGGGGACACCCTGGGCACGGAAGTACACCAGCTCGCCCTCGGGCAAGGTGTTGTGGAGCTGGAAGGCGAGCTTCGCAGGCGTGAAGCCGACGCCGGGCGCCCCCTCCAGCCCCGTCGCCGAGTACAGCAGGGTGCGCCTCAGCATCCCGTCCATCGGGGTGCCGCTGCTCTGCGCGAGGGTGAAGTTCTGCTGGGCCTCGTTGTTGGCGGGGTTGCTGTCGTTGACGAGCCGGCGCAGCTGCACGAGCACGCAGCGGTGCGGGTCCTCGGACTGCGCCGGGCGCCAGAGGACGCGCGCGTTGACGGAGCCGCCCGCCGGAATCTCCGGGATGATGACGCTGCGGTACGTGACGAACTGGTCACTCGGGCCCAGGGCGTGGTTCGGGTCGGAGAGGCTGAACTTCACCTCCACGTTGTAGGCACTCACCCCGCCACGGTTGTGGACGCGCGCGTAGAGCCAGTTGTCGGTGGCCCCCACGGGCTGCTCGGTTCCCGGCAGCGCCGCCTGGGGATTCATCTCCGTGCCGTTGGTGGGCGCGTCCACCCAGATGTCCGGGCTCAGCCACGGCACCTCCGGGTTCTGGTCGATGGCGACTTCCGTGGTGGCCGGTGGCGCGTAGTCCACCTGCACGTCGTAGCCACCCGAGGCGCCCTCGCGCCGCGCCATCACGCGCACGGCGAGGCCCAGGCCAGGGATGTTCTCCGTGAGCCCCAGCGGCACCAGCGCGTCCTCCACGCCCGGCGTGGAGAAGACGTGGTCCGTCACCACCATGGCCCCCTCGCCCTGCGGGATGTCGCGGTTGACGGCGTAGACGAGCACGCCCTCGGCGCCCGCGGGCAGCCGCGCATCCAGCCCTCCGGCGGAGAGGCTTCGCGGCTCCACGAAGTAGAAGTTGCGCTCGGCCTCGAAGCTGGTGACGAACGGCGTCAGGCCGATGGCGACGGCGCGGTAGCTTCCCGCGCTCGCGGCGGCTCCGGGATAGAGCAGCCGGATGGAGCCCGCGCCGGTGCGCGGCGCGCGTGGGATGAAGAGGATGTCGCCTCCTCCGGGGTCCAGCCAGGTGGCGAGCGACTTCGAGGCGGCGAGCGGATGCACCGGGGCGGCTCGCGCGGGCGCGGCCGGAAGGGCCATGGGGTCCCAGCCCAGCGGCACCTTGAGGCCGGGGAGCACCTCGGCCCCGGGGTAGAGGTGCAGGTCCTGGAGGCCGAACTGGTGGCTGAAGCCGTGTGCGTACTCGGGCAGCTCGCTGAGCGGGCCGTGCACGGAGGTGGAGAGCCAGCGCGTGACGCCATTCACCTCGTAGGGCCACGCGCCGGGCGTGGCGCGGTCCACGGCGAAGGCCTCGTCATTGACGACCACGAGCAGGCGCTTCACGTCATCGTCGGGGCTCGCCGTGGGCCCGTCGAGCAGCGCCGGGTCCACTCGCTGGAGCAGCTCGCGCGTCAGCTCCATGAGCGGGTCCTGGTCCGCGCTCTCGTAGTCGGCGCGAAGGCCGCTCAGCTCGAAGGGGCCGGCCAGCTCCCAGCGCAGGGCCGCCCGCCCGCCGCTGGCCTCCGCGAGCCAGGGCCCCAGCTGCATGAGCCGCAGGCGCACCTGGGCCGGGTCCACCCTGGCGTCCTGGCCGCGGAAGTGGGCGACGACCACCAGCGCGTTCTGGTCTCCCGTGGGAGCCGGGCCGCGCTGCACGGTGAAGCGGCGCAGGCCCAGGTTGTTGCTCCGGCGCACCCGCTCCAGCCCCGGGCCCGCCACCGTCTCGTCCCCCGGGAGCACGAGGCTCACGAGCAGGTCCACGCGCCCGTCCCACGTCGGCGCGTCGCGAGGCGCGCGCGGGCGCCAGATGAGCGGCCCCACCACCGTCACGCCGGGCACCAGGGAGGTCCCCGCCCCCGTCGCCGCGGGCACCCGCTCCACCTCGAGGGTGTGGCGAGGGCGGTTGTCATCGGGCGCGTGGTACTCGCTGAAGAAGTCGTCGCGGGAGTAGTCGGCCGGGAAGGCATGCGCGGAGCCAGGCGTCGTGGTGTAGAGCTGCACGGAAGCGCCCAGGGCCGTGGCGGCGGCGCGGTTGCGCACGGCCACGTAGACGTAGTTGTTCTGGCCCATCCTCGGCGTGTGGAACTCGTACGCGTCCAGTCCGTCGCGCGCGGCGCGCTCCAGGTCCACGTTGGGCGTGTTCCGGACGAGGATGTCGGGGGTCGCCAGCTCGGGCCCTGGCGGCAGCGGCCCCGCGGCGGGCTCCTCCCCGGTGTCGCCGGCGAAGTCGCGCACGAAGACCTCCGCCGCCGACGCGGCCCCGCTCACCAGCGCCACGAGCTCCGCGCGCGCCGTGTCGGTGATGTAGAGGTTCCCCGCGTGCAGCGCGAGCCGCTCGGGCTGGGACAGGCCGCCCGCCGGGACGAACTCGGTCTGCGCGCCGGTGCTCAGCGAGAGCAGCGCCAGGCGGTGGTTGCCGGTGTCGGCCACGACGAGCTCGTCCGGCGAGCGCAGCACCACGTCATGCGGGTCTCTGAGCTGCCCCGGGCCCACGCCTGACATGCCCCGCACGCGCAGCGGCAGCAGCATGTCGCGCGGCACCTCGACGATGGGCTGCTCGCCGCCGCAGGCCAGGAACACGCGCTCTCCCCCGGGGCTCACATCCAGGCCGGAGCACGAGCGTGGGATGCCCGTGTCCTCGCGGTACACGGTCCACCCGGTGGCGGCGGCTCCCACCGCGGTCAGGATGCGCTGGCGGCCGGCATCGAGGACGTACAGGCGCCCCATGCCATCCACCGCCAGGTCCTGCGCGCCCGCGAAGGGGCGCCCCGCCGCGCTCCGCCCGGTCGCCGCGACGAAGGCGGGCTCATGGACGTAGGTATCCACGGGTGCTGGAGCGCGCACGAAGCGCTGCACCTCCCCCACCCCGCTGTCGAGCACGTACACGCTGCCCGCCCCGTCCGCGGCGATGCCCGTGGGGAGGTCCAGCCGCTCCACGGACATCGGCGCGCTCATGTGGCCGAAGGCCGTGAAGGCCGGCGCCATCGTCACCGCGCCCACGGGCGCGTAGTAGGCAGCCGCGCCGAGCAGGTCCGTCACGAGGACGCGGCTCGGGGCCTGGGCGTCCACCGCGACGCCCATGGGGGCCATGTAGCCGCCGGACAGGTGGTAGGCGGGGCCAAACTCCTGCGCGAAAGCGGGCAGCGGGAGCAGCAACAGGAGGAAGGTGAGCGAGCGCATGAAGACCTGGCGAGGTGGAGCTGCGCTGGCTCCCCAGTGCGACGAATGTGCCAGGGCGGTCTTCCCCTCTGGGCGAGATGCCGCGTCACCCATCGGTTGTATTCCGCCAGGCAACGGCCCCGGGAGCGTGTAGCCGCCGGGTCCACAGCCCGCCCTGCCGGTACGGCAGCGGGTCCCCAGCGCCCCGCCCCGAGGCTCCGTGCTTGCGTTCGAGGAGGAGCTGCCGGGCGCGCGCCACCTGTCACCGGACCGTCAGGCTCCTCGGGCGCCCCGGCGCTCCCCTTCGGCCCGGCACCGCGAATGCGTGAGGTCTCGGACCTGCGTCACCCGGTGAAGACGCCCCAGCAGATGTCGTTCCGCGCCCGCTGGTCTTCGAGGACCCGCTCACGGACGGTCGATGGCAACCGCGTGTCGCGCGGAAGGCAGCAACCCAGCTCGCCTGCCTCCGCCAGCAGCGTGGCGAGGTTGTCGTCAGGTCGAGCGAGCCGAGGTCGGTGCGAAGTACGGACGCGCGGCCTCGTCAGCCTCAGCGCGGGAGTGTGCAATCTTCCCGGCATCGGCCTGCGCCAGCGCGGCTTTCAGCCCGGCCGTACCGAGGTCGTGGCAGTACGCCGGTGTGCCGGGCTGCTGCCGCCAGGAATCGGCGAGCGTGCCGGCGTCGAGGCCGTCGAAGCCCAGCGCCTCGATGAGGCCCAGCACCACCTGCTTCGCACGCACGTCGTCGCCAGCGACGGGGAGACAGACACGGCCCGGGGTACCGGCGGGTACGCCTCGCGTGGCCAGGCTGTTGGCAACGATGTTGTTGAATGCCTTCACCACGGGGCGGCCCAGCATCTGCGCCACCCACTGGCTCTCGGCCAGCCCTCCGTCAATTTCGGCAATGCGGCCATCGCGCGACGGGTAGTAGTTGCCGGTATCCACCACGACCGCGGACGCTGCGGCGAACACGTGGCGCGGCAGCTCGGACACGGCCTTCTGCGGGATGGTGACGATGACCACGTCGTGAGCACGAGCGGCCTGCTCCACGGTCGCTGCAGTCGCGCCCGTCTCGGCCGCCAACGCGGCCAGCGAGGCGGGGCCACGCGAGTTGGCAATCGACACCCGGTGCCCGAGCGCCGTGAGCTGCCGCGCGAGCGTGCCGCCGATGTGACCTGAACCGATGATTCCGATGTCCATGACGTTCCGTTTCGTTTGGCGAGAGGAGTGGACCGACCGCAACCGGCGCAAAGTCACATGAACAATGCGCGACTGATGCGGACTCCGAAGTCCGCATCGGGATTCGTGGTGCTGTCCCCCATCCGTTCCTGGAACGCCGCCACGGCCAGGTCGCGCCGCTTCGGCAAGCGCGCCGCGTCGGCTGCTGCCAGCGCGGTCGGCAGCTGCTCGCGAGTGAGGTCCGTACAATAGCAGGGGGCACCTGGCTGCTGCCGCCACGACTCCGCAAGCGTGCCCGCGTCGACTGCGTCGAACCCGGTGTCCTCGACGAGCGCCATTGCCACGTTGCGATCCGCTTCCCGGTCCGCCGCAACGGGAAGTGCGATGCGCCCCGGGCTCCCCGAGGTCATTCCCTTGGTTGCGAATGAGGAAGAGCCGATTGAGTTCCACGCCTTGGCGACCGGCCGCCCCAGCCGCTCAACGACCCACAGGCTTTCGACCTGGCCGGCTTCGATGGCGTCAATCCGGCTGTCACGCACGGGATAGTAGTTCGACGTGTCGATGACCACCGTCTCGCGTGGGACGCGGGCCATCAGCGGCGCGACCTCGGGGAGACGGTTCAGGGGAATCGAGAGGATGACGACGTCCACGTCGGCCACCGCTTCGGGGACCTTGACGGCGCGTGCGCCAGAGGCCAGCACCTCGGCCGCGATCGTCTCCGGACCGCGCGAGTTGGCCACCTTCACGTCATGTCCGGCCGCACCCAGTCTGAGAGCCAGGGTCTTGCCGATGTGGCCAACGCCGAGAATGCCGATCTTCATATCGAGTCTCCTTGTGTTCCTTGGGGGCGTTCACTCGACCGTAGCCGTGGGTGAGCTGCAGGCACCGGAGCCCCTGTCGGCGTGTCATCGACGGTCCTTCGGCTGAGGTCGGGTGAAGCGGAGACAGCCTCCGCTTCCCTGGAAACAATACGGAGGCAGCCTCCATTTCGCAATATGATGAGATCCGCTGAGGAGGATGGGCCGATGAGCACCGGGGAGACGGAGGGACGCAAGCCGCGGGCAGACGTACTGCGCAACCGAGCGAGCATCCTGGAAGTGGCACAGCGCCACTTCCTGGCGCACGGGATTGGCACCTCGCTGGAGTCGGTCGCCAAGGAGGCAGGCGTCGGGCCGGGCACCCTGTACCGCCACTTCCCCACGAGGGAGGCGCTGCTGGCGGCGGTGCTGCAGCTGCGCTCGGAGGAACTGGTCGCGCGCCGCGCGG
Source organism: Pyxidicoccus xibeiensis (assembly GCF_024198175.1). Classification (NCBI taxonomy): domain Bacteria; kingdom Pseudomonadati; phylum Myxococcota; class Myxococcia; order Myxococcales; family Myxococcaceae; genus Pyxidicoccus; species Pyxidicoccus xibeiensis. Next base: position 522,556 of record NZ_JAJVKV010000005.1, on the reverse strand, counting down.
AGATTGCTCGGGTCGCGGACCCCGATGAGGCGCTCCGGCAGTGGATGCGGACACTGGAGGACTACTTCAGTGCCTTCAGCGGCCTGCCTGAACCGCTCATGGTCGCCGCTCGGGAACGCGAGCCGGAGAATCCGCTGACCCTTCCGTGCGACAGCCTCATCGCCACCACGAACGAGTACTTGAAGGCCGCGCAGCTCGGGGGCCACGCGCGCTCCTCGGTCAGGGGCTACGACCTGTTCCTCACCGCGATTTCCGTCGCCTGGCTCAAGGGCACCGGCGCCGCCGACGACGCCTCGCTCACCGCCGTGCGCACCATCGTCGAGACCGGGTATAGCAGTGGCTCCGACCAGGGTTGAAGCGTAGGGGGCGCTCCCGGGGTCAGCTCTCGCGCGCCGCGGCTTCCAGCGCTGCGATGTCCATCTTGATCATGCCCATCATGGCCTGCATGGCCTTGGGATGGCTCACCAGCTCCTCGACATTGCGTGGCACCACCTGCCAGCACAGGCCGAAGCGGTCGGTCAACCAGCCACACGCCATGGGCTGGCGGTGGTTCTTCCCCCGCCGTTCAAGGGCACACAGGGGCTGCTTCCTGGGAGCAGGCCGGATGTCCACCTCAGGTGTTCTCCGGGCAGATCACGTCGTGCCACTTGCGGCCGTCGAACATCGCGATGTCGAACGGGCCGAAGGAGTACAGCACATCCTGCGTCGCCGACAGGCGATAGGTGGTGCGCGGTTCCTTCGGATGGATCTTGACGTCCCGAAGGCCACCCTGGCGAAGGACCGCCAGGCGGTTGTCCGACAGCGCAAGGTAGAGCTTGCCCTTGAATTCCTCCACGGCCCAGCAGTTGCCGTCGAAGGAAGGATCGCCGATGGATTGCAAGTGTGGCCCCGAACCCCGGAAGACACCACCTTCCGCGCCGCAGGCCACCAGATCACCAGATGCGAGGCAGCGAACGTCGTAGAGGTTCTGGTGGGTCGGGCTGTCGATCGTTCGCCACTGCCGGCCATCGAAGTGCCAGATGATTCCTTTCAGCCCGACCGCATAGACGTCATGCTCCGAAAAGCCATCGATCGCCATGAAGTTGAGGTTCTTGCCCTTCTTCCCGAGGTCGAACTGTTCCCACACGCGTCCGCTTCGACGGTAGAGCTGGCCGGCCCAGCCGCACGCGAAGACGGCTGAGCCGATCGCGCGGACGCGCTCCATCGGCCCCGCCTCTTCGGCGCCTGGAAGTTGCTCCGCCTGGAACCGGCCGGCCATGTTGTCCACTGCCAGCTGCGCCTTGCGGGGCGTCGCATGTTTGACCAGCCCATTCTTGCCGAGGGCCACCACCTCGGCCCGCTCGCGCACAAAGGTAATCGAAGTAATGAAGTCCTCTTCGACCGAGTGGTAGCCCCATTCGCCGTCGAGCAGACAGCCGATGACGGACGAATCAGCGTCACGGTGCTCGTGCATGCCTGCGCCGAAGAAGAACTGGTCGCCGTCGATGGCCACGCCGTCGGAAAAGAAGAGTTCAGGCCTGGCCATTTCGGCTCCGCGGTCCGACAGGGTGTTGTCGTCGACGTTCTGGTGGGTCTTGAGACCGCGCGGACGCGTACCGCCACCGGGAAGCGCCGAGCGCGTCTTCGAGTACTCCGGCACCGGCACCACGGGGTGACCGGTCTTCCCATCACAGCATCTGGCCGCGTTGGGCGTGCCCACGGTCTTTGCCGTCGGGTTGAACGGAACGAGCATGCAGCCGAGCATAAGCTGGATAGGGACTCTGTTGAGGGTGGAGGGCTGGAGCCCGAGGCCAACCAACTCGAGCTCCACCCGTGGTCGCAGAAGCCCGCGCTGGTGCAGGACCTCGCCCGGCGCGGCATCACCCCCATTGCCTATAGCAGCCTGGTGCCGCTCTCGACGTGGCGGGTAGCCCGCGGGCACGACAGCGCGAAGACCGAGCAGATGCGGGCAGACGGCCAGCGCGCCGACTCCCCCTTCAAGGCGATGGCCGCCCGGTACGGGGTGAGCGAGGCGCAGGTGCTGCTGCGCTGGGGCATCCAGAAGGGATACCCGGTGCTGCCCAAGAGTACCAACCCCCGGCGCCTGCGGCACTACGTACTGGTGTTCGAGGACGAAGACACAATCAGGAGCCTCACTCCCGACCGGAACCTGCTCGACCGCATCAACCTCGACCCGGGGGTGTGGTTGCAACCGCCAAGGGGCGCGACGTCGATTTCGTATCGCGATACTTCACGCCTCAGGCCAGCATCTTCGAAGACCCTGTCACCGGCTCCGCGCATTGCTCGCTCGTGCCCTACTGGGCCGAGAAGCTGGGCGCCGTAACGTATCTCGAAGGGCACCTGACGATCCACCTCGAAGCCTTGTGAAGCGGGCGGAGATTCCGTGCAACGACGACGGAAGCCGCGTGGGGAATGCGCCGTCGAGAGGCTTTCCACCTGGCCGGCTTCGATGGCGTCAATCCGGCCGCCGCGCCCGGGATTGGAACGGCGATCAAACTGCCGGGAGGTCGTGTTTCGGCGAGGCGCCGAACTTGCGCCTGTAATCGCGGCTGAACTGTGCGGCACTCTCGTAGCCGACATCGAATGCCGCCTCGGAAACCGAGAGCGTGCCGGCGCGCAACAGGCGGCGGGCCTCAAGGAGCTGCAGGCCCTTTCGATACTGAAGCGGTGACGACGCCGTGATCGTCTTGAAGTGCTTGTGAAACGAAGACGCGCTCATCCCGACGCTGCGCGCGAGCTTGGGGATCTCGACGGGCGATCGAAAGTCCCGCCGCAGCTGGGCGATCGCTCGCGCGATCGCGCTGGCGTGGCTGTCATGGCGGAGCAGGTCGCGCAACATGCCGCCAAACGGCGCCGTCGCGAGCCGGTAGTGGATCTCGCGCGAGACGAGCGGCCCCAGCGCCGCCGCATCCGTCGGCGCAGCCGCGAGTGCGAGATAGCGATGGAGCGCGTCGACGAGCTTCGCATCGCAGGTGTGGACTGAGAGCGAGCAAGACTGCGCGGCGGAGGGAGGCGCGTCGGCCATTGCCTCGTACAGGTCGCGCAGCGTGTCCAGTTCCACAGCGAAGAGCAGCGCGAGGTATGGGGCTTTCGTGACGCGTGCGATCACTGGAAGGTCGTGACTGGCGAGCAGACACTCGCCAACGCCCATCGGAAACGAATCGGCTCCCAGTACCGTTTCTTTTCGTCCCTGGAGGACGAGGATGATGACCGGCTCGTAGATCGCCGCTTCGAACGATGTCGGCTGGTGGTGCCGGAGGATGCCGAGGTTCTTCAGCGGCCGCACGTACTGGCTGGCGCGGCCATCAGGGCGAGGAAGCTGGCGCGCTGCGAGTTCGGCGAGGTCCGCGAGGTCCATGCAGCGAGCGTAGCACCCTCGCGTTATTGTCTCCGGCGAGAGGATCGAGCAAGAAGCAAAGAGCTACCGGCAAGCACCTCACGAGGTGCAGTCGTAGATTGGGCTCATGACGAACAACACGCTGACCGTGCATCACCTCGGGCGTTCCCAATCGGAGCGGATCGTCTGGCTTTGCGAGGAGCTTGGGCTCGAATATGAGCTGAAACGGTATGAGCGCCGGAAGGACAACAGGCTGGCGCCGCCGGAATACAAGGCCCTGCACCCGATGGGGACGGCGCCCATCATCACCGACGGGCAACGGGTGCTCGGCGAGTCCGGGGCAATCGCCGACTATCTGATCGCGACCCATGGCCAGGGACGGCTCGCAGTGATGCGCGGCCAGCCCGGCTTCGCCGACTATCTCTACTGGTTCCACTTCGCCAACGGGACCTTGCAGCCTGTCGTCTTGCAGGTGAGGTATCTGGAGCGCGTCGATCCTTCCGAGAAGAATGCGGCGCTGCAGGCGGCGAAGGAGCGGTTCAACCTCGTCTTCTCCACGGTGGAGAAGCGTCTGGGTGAGGCGCCCTATCTCGCCGGTCCGGAGCTGACGGCGGCGGACATCATGACGGTGTTCTCGCTGACCACCATGCGGCTGTTCAAGCCGTATGACCTCTCGCCGTGGCCGAACATTCTGGCCTATCTGCAGCGGATCGGCGCGCGCCCCGCCTATCAGCGCGCGATGCAGAAGGCGGACCCGGACATGACACCGTTGTTGGGGGCCACTCCATGACCGAGAGCGCCGTCACCCTCGCGACCGGAGCCGACCGAGAGCTGAGTTTCCCCGCGTAGATCCAGGTTCACGCGCCCATGCCACGTATACCTATCCAGTCCAGGAGGGTCATACACAATGGGAAAGCCGTCCAGCGACGCAATGACCGAAATGAAGTCCCTTTACACAAGTAAAGGCCTGCCGGAAAAGCCTGACATCATCGTCATTCTCACCGACCAGGAGCGCTACCCGACCCATTGGGATGGCTTTGAGGACACGCTCACGAGCTGGCTGCGGCTCCAGCGGCACGGCCTGACCTTCGAGCGAGCCTACACCTCCGCCTGCATGTGCACGCCCTCGCGCGGTGTGATGCTGACCAGCAACTACAGCAACCTCACCGGGCTGGCGATGACGCCCAGCACGCTGTCCTATTCCGACCCGCGCATCCCGAAGCTCGCGGCACTGATGCAAGCGCAGGGCTACGACGTCATCTGGAAGGGCAAATGGCACCTGTCCTCGCCAGCCGACGTCATGCAATGGACGCAGTACGACATCACCAACATGCAGGAGCAATACGGCTTCTCCGACTGGAACCCGCCGGATGCCGGCACGGTGACCGGCTTGTCCACCTACGAGTCCTGGGCCACCGCCGGCTCGGGCACTCCGGGCCGCGTCAATGCAGCCAATGACAAGCGCTACCTGCACAAGGACGGCAAAGGGGTGGAAGCCCACGGCTTCGGCGAGGGCGCCATCGAGTTCCTGGAGGCGCGGGCCCTCGGCCGGAAGAGGAAGGACGCCGCCGCCCAGCGGCCTTTCCTCATGTTCATGTCATTCGTGAACCCGCATGACATCAACTTCTTTCCCTGGGGCTGGCAGAGCTTCGGCTACGGCCCGGAGGACCTTGCCAATCTGGACATCAAGCTGCCGCCCAACGCGGTGGACAGCCTGGTGACCAAACCCACCATCCAGACCCATATCCGCGACATCCTGAACGCGGGGCAGCCAATCATCGGCCAGGAGACGCTGACCGGCGGCGCGCCCCCGCTACCGGGGGACCCCCGCGGAGGCATCCAGCTGGACCCGGCCAACGACATCCATAACTACATCAAGTTCTACGCCTACATGACGCGGTACGCGAACGACCGGGTCAACGAGTTCCTGGATGCGGTCGATGAGCACGGCTTCACCGATGACGCGCTGATCATCCGCACCTCGGACCACGGCGAAATGGGGCTGTCCCACGGCTTGCGGGAGAAGGTCTACAACGTCTACGAGGAGACCATCCACATTCCGCTGGTCATCTCGAATCCGAGGCTGTTCGCGGAGCCGCAGAAGACCCAGGCGCTCTACGCCCACGTGGATTTCCTGCCCACCTTGCTGGACCTGGCGGGCGGCCCCGGCGTGTACCCGCTGATGAAGGGCAAGAGCCTGGCACCGGTCATTCTCCTCCCCAGCCCCGGGGTGCAGGACACGGTGCTGTTCTGCTACGACGACGAGTCGGCGATGATCAGCGATCTCCAGTTCCTCTGTCATATCCGCGCGATCCGTCACGGCCACTTCACCTACGCCGTGTACTTCTCGCCGAACCTGCCGGGCCAGTACCAGTACGAGCTGTACAATCTGGAAGCGGACAGCCTGCAGATGGCCAACCTGCTGTATCAGCCGAACCAGGTCACCGAGCCGGTGAAGTCGCTCTGGGCCGAGCTGCAGGACAAGCTGAACCTCAAGCTGATCGAGGCCGGCCAGCCGCCGTTCCCGCCGGTCCGCTGACAGCGCTGGTCTCTCCTGTCCCGCGTCTTCGCCGTGGCGGGTCTCTTGACGCGGGACAGGTGCTGCGTTGCCACCAGTACCGTTGGGCCGGACAATTCAGCTACTGGACTTGGCCCCCGCTCAGAGACAGTCCCTAGCGCCAGAGCGCCAGGTCGAGCTTGTCGCGCAGCACTTCCCCTAGCAATCCCAGCTCGCGCTCATCGGCGCTACTGACGTAGACGACGTTTGCGCCGGGCTGCGCGTAGAGCATGAGCGACGCATCGACCCTGTCGTAGAGGACCTGATTTCCATCTGCGTAGGGCACTGCCGTGAACCCGAACCGCGCGGCTGTCTCCTCGAGTCCGTTTCGGAGTCTGAGTTGAGCCGCGACCGACTCCTCGGCATGTCGGCGGTCCCTCAGTTGCAGGCTATGCGGCAGCAACGGGTTGCGCAGCTTGAGAAAGGCCTCCGTGTAGAGGAAGCGCAGCAACGAGCCGTCGAGCGGCATCAAGGTCGGCTCTTCCTCGAGCAAGGCGCCCGTGTCCTCGTCAACGGACCAGCCCGCCTGCAACAGGCCGCGGACGTCACGCTCGCCGCCCTGTGTCTCGAGGAAGATGTCGTAGGGTGCGTCAAACTCATAGGTCCAGAGAAACACGGCATGGCGGGGCGGGCGCAGGCCGGGTTGGCTGTAGAACTCCTCGAGCGCGTCCATGCCGAACTTCATGTGCTCCAAGAATGGGCCGAGCCCGCCTTGGCGTGTCTCTCCCAGGGTCTGCAAGAAGGCGCGGTACTCGGGCGGGAAGAGCGTGCCGGCCAGGCGTTGTGCGTGTTCAATGCGAGCCGCCGACGCACCGGCAATCGCCTGCGGCAGCCAAGGGGTATGCCGCTCGAAGTAGCGAACGAAGCCCTCCAGCTGGTCGCTCCAATACGCACTCGTGTTCATGGGGTCGGCCTTCGTGCTCTTTCGGGTCGTGGGTGCACAGGAGTGCGCGAAGGGCCGCGCACCGGGCCGGAGAAGCGGCGGCGCGGCCCCATACACCCACCTACTTCCGCCGCCCTGCGAAATACCTGGGACGCAGGCCGGAGCATAGAGGAGATGCAGCGGCCGGCCAGCCACGAGGCGGAGCGGCGGCGCATAGGATGCACCGACATGGACTTCCAGGCGCGACTCGAGGCGCTCACGCACCAGCTCCGGCCCTGGTCCCCGCTCTGGTCCCGCTCCATCCTCCAGGGCTGGCCCGAGTCCCGCGCCGCCTATCCCGAGGACTGGCTGGCCTATGCCCGGTCGCTCGATGAAGCGGGCGAGCGGCAGTTGGACCAGGGCGCACTCGTGGGCGTCCCGCCTCCGTCCCTGGGCGCGCTCCTGGGCGCGCTCCAGGAACTGACGTCGCTGCCCTGGCACGAGGGCCTTCACGCGCTGACAGTCGCGCAGACGCAGGGACTCAGCGCCAAGAAGACCCACGAGCTCGAGCGGGTGCTCGCCCTGCTCGCGCCCAGAACGCGCTTCATCCACCAGGCGGTCGATATCGGCGGCGGCATGGGACATCTCGCCCGCCTCTGTGCGCGGACGTTCGGGTGGACCTTCCACAGCATCGATCGGGACGCCGCGCTGCAGGACAAGGGCCGGCGGTGGCTGGCGAGAACCCAGCCTCCGGGCGGGGACACCCTGCATTTCATCCAGGCCTCCGTCGAGGATGGGCCCCAACCGCGGCTCGATCCGCTCTTCTCCGGCCGGGACCGGGCCTCCATCGGGCTGCACACCTGCGGGCCGCTCGCCCTCACGCAGCTCCGCAAGAGCCAGGGGGCGGGCTTCGTCCTGAACATCGGCTGCTGCTACGACAAGCTGCAGGCCCCGCGGGACTACCCCGTCTCCCGCTTCGGGGGCGTGCATCCCCTGCCCTTCACCCCACATGCCCTGGCGCTGACGACGCGGGGACGGCATCACAAGACCGAGGTGGAGTTCGCGCGGATGAAGCGGGTGTACGCGTGGCGCTTCGCGTTCGACCTCCTGTCGAGGCAGCGCTTTCCGGAGCGCGGCTTCGTGAGGGCTGGGGACGCGCCCCGGACGCTCTATGCTGGAAGCTTCGCCGGCTACGCGCGCGACCGCCTGGAGCGCCTGGGCCTCGAGCCCGGCATGACGGACGCCGAGCTGGAGTCCTTCGAGGAGTCCGTTCGCGCCGACACGCGGGATATTTTGCTCTGCCATCTGCTGAGGGACCGCTTCGCAAGGGCGTTGGAGGTCGTGCTCCTGCTGGATCGCGCGCTCCTCCTCGAGGAGCTGGGCTTCCAGGTCGAGCTCCTCCAGCTCTTCGAGCCGCGCCTGTCTCCGCGCAACCTCGCGCTCATCGCGTCGCGGGTGCGATGAGGGAGCGTCTCTTCCACGCGTGGGTCGGCCATCCGCGGGAAGCCAGGAACACGGGAGGCCTGGTGGGACGCGCCCTCCGGCGAGGAGGGCTGTCCACCGGGCCTCCCTGGTGGCTACGTCACCTCACGGTGAGGCACTTCGCGGGGCCGAGCGTGGCCTGGAAGTACGGCGTGTAGAGGTCGGGCGCGAGCGTGAAGTTGCAGGTGTTCACCGAGTCCGGCGACAGGCCCTGGTGCTCCTGCATGTAGCGCGCGACGTAATCCCGCACGCCGTCCGCGGAAGACCACAGCAGGCGGCCTTCCTTGAACATGCTGTACCCGCCGCCGCCACCGCCGCGGTAGTTGTTCACGGCGATGCGGAAGACCTGGTCGTCCCGGACGTCGAGGCCCTGGAAGCGCAGGTGCGTGAGCCGGGAGCCCGCAGGCTTCGTCAGGTCATAGCCGTACTCGATGCGCGAGTAGAGGTCCCAGTTGTAGTCCGCGACCACGGGCATGGTGGCCTTTGCGTCCTCGGGCCTCGCGGGCAGGTTGGCCGCGTCGAGCTGCTTGAAGTACAGCGTGTTCATCTCCAGCGCGCGCCGGAGGATGGAGCCGTTGATCTCCATCACGTATAGCGTGTTGTCGTAGATGTAGACGCTGTAGGCATCGCGCAGGGTGACGTCCCCCGCCGGCAGCGCGACGTTGTTGCTGAACAGGGCGGTCGCGGACAGGTCCACGGGGAAGCCGGCCTCTTCCGCGGCCTCCTCCTGCACGACGTTGAGCAGGTCCGCCAGCGGGCCGTCCACGTAGCGTCCCGCGAAGCCGCCCGTGAAGGCCGCGGTGGTGCTGCCGATCTTCTGGTTCACGTAGGCCACCGTGGTGTCGTGGTAGGCCTGGGTGAGCTGCTTGACGGTGGCATCCTCCGCCACCTTGTCGTCCACCGCGTGGAGCTGCGAGTCGTGCGTGTCCACGCCCCAGCGCTCGCCGTTCCAGGTGACGTTGAGCTGCACGTGGGCTAGGTGGCTGCCCCAGCGGTTGGGCTGCGTGAGGAGGACCTCGCTGCCGTCCTGGTTCTTCAGCAGCATCTTCGGGATGGGCTGGTGGGTGTGGCCGGTGAGGAGCACGTCCACGTCCGCCACCTGCTGGGCAATCTGCACGGCCTCGTTCTCACCGGGGAGGTTGCCCCGGTCGGTCCACTTCGTGGGGTCCGCGTAGTCCGCGAGCCACGACTCGGGGCTGGTCGCGCTGCCGACGGGCTGCTTGTCCGGACCGCCGTGGATGGCCACCACCACCACGTCCGCGCCGGCCTGCTTCATCGCCGGTACGTAGGCCTTCGCGGTCTCCAGCGGGTCATCGAAGCGCAGCCCGGTGATGTTGTCCTTGCGCTCCCACGTCGCCACGCCCGGCGTCACCAGGCCGAGGATGCCGACCTTCACGCCGCACACCGTGGTCATCACATACGGGGTGAAGGCCTCGGAGCCGTCCGCGAGCTTGCGCACGTTGGCGCCGAGGAGCGGGAAGTTCGCCTCGCTCTTGAACTTGTTGAGGACGTCCTGGCCGTAGTTGAACTCGTGGTTGCCCAGGGCCATGGCGGCGTAGCCCAGCTCGTTCATGGCGGTGGCCATGGGGTGCTTGGGCGCGTTGTCCACCACGGCGTAGTAGGTGCCGAGCGGCGAGCCCTGGATGGTGTCACCGGTGTCGACGAGCAGCGTGCAGTCCGGGTTCTTCTCCCGCTCCTGCCTGACGAGCGTGGCCACCCTGGCGAGGCCGCGCTTCGCGTCCGGTTTCCCGGTGAAGTAGTCCCACGGGAAGATGTTGGTGTGCAGGTCGCTCGTCTGGAGCAGCGTCAGCGTGCGCGGCGAGGTGTCCACCGGGGGCGGATTGAGAGGCGGGTCATCGTTGGAGTCACAGGCGGTCAGCAGCGAGCTGGCACCCACGAGACAGAACATGCCGGTGCGCAGCGCGCGCATCATGAAGGGAAAGCGGTTCAAGAGGCCTCGACCATGAGTCGTGCCGGAAGGGAATCCTCCGGAGGGGGACGCACCCTACCGGCTCGATTCCAGACTGCCTCCCTGAATCCACCCGGTCCGCGCCGTTCTCAGCGGGCGATGCAGCGCCCCTCGTGCTCCAAGGAAGTGATTGCTCAATCCCTGGCATCGGCAGGGTGCTCCAGAATCGCGCGCCCTCCCCGTAGCGTGCGAGCATGCACTCAACCTCTCCGCCGCACCGGCCGCTTTCGAGTACTCGGCGCACGCGCGAAGCGTTCGCATACCTTCCGCGTCTGGTCATCGAGCGGAAAGCAACTCTCGATGCGCAACTCGTCGAGCGTCACCTGTTGGGGCGCGGAGAATACCGTCACCGTCACGAGAAACCCGACACGCAGCGCGCCGCGCGCGAGTTGCACCCGAAGCGTGGGGTGCGTCTCCGTCGAGAAGTCAGGCTGCCTCCAGGCTCGCGGCACGCCAGGAAAGGAGAGCACCCGCTCGAGTACCGCAGCCAACTTCGAGTCCCCCCGCTGCAGTCGCTCACGATGCAGCCGTGTCACCATGCTTCGGGCCAGCAATTCCCATTCGATGACAAAGGGCTTCATCAGCCGCTCGTCGAGCAGCAGGGAGAACATGTCGAGTGGCTGCCGCAACGCCGCTGGCTCCGAGACGAACGCACCGAAGAGTGTCCGGGCGGCGCGGTTGCTGCGCACGACGGTGCCGTCCAATGAGAGCACCACGAGGGGGAACGGCTCGTGCTGCGCCATCATCTGCTCGAGGGCCTGTTCGACCTCTGGCGCCATCGCATCCAGGGCCGGGGCCGGGAAGCGAGGCGCGAAGCCCGCCGCAAGGAGAGCCTGGTTCTGCTCCCGCAGCGGAGCCGCGAGCACCGAGAAGAGGCGCAAGACCATCTCCTCTCCAGGCCGCGCGCGGCCCGACTCGAGGAAGCTGAGATGCCGGGCCGAGACGCCCGCCTCCAGCGCGAGATCGAGCTGGGAGAGCCCACGTCGGCCACGCCAGTAGCGCAACAGCGCGGGGAAGAGCTCATCGCCCATCGAGGCCTTCTTCCGAGCCGAGGAGGGCTCCGCTCGCGGCCCACGCGCCACAGGGTTCTTTCTACGCCGAAGCTGCGCTGCATCCATCGCACGGAGCGTACCCGCCATGCCCCTGCCGGCAATTACCTGGTGAGGTAATTGAGGCCCTGGCGCCGGAGCAGGCAGGGTGTGGCCCATGACTCGAAAGACCTTCCTCCTCATCACCAGTGGCATCGCCTTCGCCGTTGGCACCGTCGCCCTGCTCCTCCCAGGGACGCTGCTCGCCGGAAAGGGCGTCACCCCGGAGCCAGCACCCGCCATTTGGGTCCGCGAGGTGGGTGTGCTCCTCCTCGCGCTCTCGGCGATGGCCTTCATGGTGCGCAATCATCCCGACTCGCCGACGATGCGCACTCTTCTGTTCGGGAACGCACTCGTTCACATCGGGCTCTTTCCCATCGAGATTGCGGCCTGGCAGGCGGGCGTCATCACGCGACTTGGGGGGATCGCCCCCAACTCGGTGCTGCACGTGATTCTCGCGGCCGGCTTCCTCTTCTTCGCGCGACAAGTCCGCACCGCCGGGCTCGAGCACGCCGCCTGAGCCCGCGTGCGATAGCGCTCCACCCGGGGACCGGAAAGGCGGGCTCCGCGCCAGGGGCGCTCCCCGGGTCAGCTCTCGCGCGCCGCGGCTTCCAGCGCAGCGATGTCCATCTTGATCATGCCCATCATGGCCTGCATGGCCTTGGGATGGCTCACCAGGTCCTCGACATTGCGTGGCACCACCTGCCAGCACAGGCCGAAGCGGTCGGTCAGCCAGCCACAGGCCATGGGCTTGCCCCCTCCCGCCATCAGCTTCTCCCAGTACGTGTCGAGCTCTCTTTGCGAATCGCAACGCACGAAGAACGAGAACGCAGGCGTGAGCTGGTGCGCGGGCCCGCCGTTCATGAACGTCATCTCCTGGCCCTCGAGCTCGATGACGATGGTTGCGATCTTCCCTACCGGCCAGGGCCCGACGCCCTTCGAGCGCAGCTCCTTCACCTTGCGCGCATGCGGAAAGACGCCGAGGTAGAACTCAGCGGCTTCTTCCGCGTTGTCGTTGAACCAGAGAAACGGTGCGAGCTTGCTGGACATGATTGCTACTCCGTGCGCGTGAGGTTGAGGAGGCCGCCGTTCTCTTCCATACCGCGATGGATGGACTGGCTGGCGGTGGTTCTTCCCTCACCGTTCGATGGCACGCACACCCCGAGGCGAGGTCAACAATTGGATCGCCTCCAAGCCCTGGGAGATCGGCCCCGTCATCCCCCACCGACCGAGCGGCGGCGCATAGGATGCGCCGACATGGACTTCCAGGCGCGACTCGAGGCGCTCACGCACCAGCTCCGGCCCTGGTCCCCGCTCTGGTCCCGCTCCATCCTCCAGGGCGCTGGGTTTCGAACCAGAAAACCGTAGGGCGTCGCCCGCGCGAGCCCCGTATCGCTGGAGTCGATGAGCAGCGCGGTGGCCCCTCCCGGGAGCCGTAGTCGCTGCGCGATGAACGCCCCGACGTTGCCACTGTACCCGTCCTCCGCGTCGCCCACGCGCGCGCAGTGGCGGTGCACAGCCTGGAACTCCATGCGGCCGAGCGGGCTCGCGGCGTCCGCTGCTCGCCCCACCGACAGGGTGCAGTTCTCCGCGTCGTCCTTCAGCGTGTCCGGGGGCGCCGCAGTGAAGGTGATGCCCTGCGCCTCCAGCGCCTGTCGGTACGCCTGCACCAGCAACTCCTTGGTCAGCGCCTCCGACTTGCCATCCGGCGTCGAGCAGGCGCCTGACCACGAGAAGCTCTCGTTGCCGTACGCGTCGGAGAAGGCCTTCTCCGGGGGCTTCGAGATGTAGCTGTTGATGTTGCCGGCGAGCGCCGAGTCATGGTTGCCGGGCGCCATCAGCCACGGGATGGAGTTGCCAGTGGCGCGCTGCATTGAGCGCACGAAAACGTCGAACTCGCCGGAGCAGGCGATGTCGGTCGCATCCCCCAGATGGAGGACCAGCTTCAGCCCGTCCTTCTGCGCGTCCTCGACGAAGCGCTCGAGCACATGGTGGCTCCAGAGGTTCACCGCAGGTGACCGCACCGCCACGCTGGTGACGAAGCGCTCCGTCCACCAACTCATCGACCGCAGCTTCTCTCCGAGGACGTTGTGCTGCTGGTTGTCCGCGACCACCAGTACGTGGGGGGGAGCGGCGCCGGCACCGCGCCGAGCTGAATGCTGGTTCGGACCGAACCCGTGCTGACGATGCGGGTACTGGTACAACCACTCAGGACTCCTGCCACGCAGACCGCGACCACGTCGCAGAACCATTTCCGTGTCATCGATTCCCCCAGGCTCGACGGCCCCCAATCGCCAGTGTTTTTACCGGCGCGGCTTGCGACTCGACAACGGGTGAAGAGCTACCCGCCCAGGGCGCGGACGGGTCCTGCATGACTTGGACATGACGCCACTGGCGCAGAGGGGCGGGCAGGAGTCACGGCCCTACCCTTCCGCTGATTGCCTCAGCCGAGCTGGAAGCGATGGCGGAGCAGTCCATCAAGCTGTTCGAGCCTGTCCTCGGCTTCCGTTCCCTCGTCCATGGCGGTGTTGATGAGCATGGCCTCTTCGGGACGGAGCAACGCCTGGGCCAGGACTGAGACAGGGGGGCCCATGGCCAGCAGGAACATCGCTCCGCCCGCGGGACTGAAGTTCGCGAAGGCGTACCCATTCCCAAGCTTGTGGAGCCAAGCCGGCGTTTGTCTGGCGATGCGTGCGAGGTAGTCCAGGCGCAGGGACACCAGCCGCGTCACCTTCCGGTTCCGCGAGGCCGCAGTGTGTCCACGCCCGGCCCTGTAGCTGAGCAGGGACTGGCTCTGAAGGCCCTTGAGTTCCGCGAGCGTCCAGCGTGGTACGGCCCGCTGCGCCATGCAGGCGGCGACATGGTCCGCAGACAGGTCGAGGTGCATCAGCGTCAACTCGCTGCCTGTCTCCCGCTGCTGCTCCACCGTCAGCTTCTGCCCGATGCCCTGGTGCACGTGGAACCACTCGTGCAGGAAGTAGAGCGTGGCCGTGGCGAAGAACTCCTCTTCATCTTCGATGCTCCCGGCCATGTGCCGGAAGGGCTCTTCGTGGAGGGAGAGCCACCCTCCGCCGATGTGGACGAGCTCCTCATTCTGAAGCTCGGTGAATTGGACATCCCGCACCTGGTCTTCCATCAGGATGCGGCCCACATCGGCGCCGAAGACAGGCTCGCTCCAGGGCAGGTTGATGATGCGGCGGAACTCCTCGAGCAGCGTCAGGTGCCGCCCAGGCTTCTGCTGGGGGGTGAAGCGGGGCTCCGCCAGGGGCAGTGCAGTCACCGCGCGGAGCGTCTCCGGTGTGTTGGGGGACTCATCCAGGATGCGCAGTGCCAGCTCGGTGTCCGGGGTCGGGCGGAGGGCAGCGATGGCCTCCCGGATGGACGCCTTGAATGCACCGGCCAGGACGGGGGACTCCGCCCCCAGCGTGAGGTATCCGAGAAGCTCCGCGTTCAGGCCCACCATGCGGATCCATTCTCGGGAGAGAAAGCGGGCCCACTGCTCGAGGGCTGGGGACAGCTCCACCGGTGAGGGCTTCCCGGTGAACGGCCCGAGCAGTTCGGCCACCATGGGGGGCAGCTTGGGCGGCGAGGCCTTCGCGTACAGGTGCTCGAGCGCGTCTGCCAGCGTTTCGCCCTGGGCTACCCCGAGGCGCGTCAGTTCCTCGTCAGGGGGGCTCGAGAACGCGGTGTTCCATGCGACCTGGGCGAACCTGCCTGAAACCGGGTTGAAGCGGCCATCCAGGAGCCCCCGCAGCAGGGCCCGCCGCGCGTGGGGAAACTGCTCGGGATGGGAGAGGGGGTGGACGCAGTCCTCGGCCATCCAGTTGCCACGGAACATCGCCGCCACCAGCTCGCACACGAGCGTCCCCGGGGCTCCCCGGGTGAGCACCTGCTCGGCGACGTGCCAGAACAGGTCCCGATGCAGCCTCCAGAAACCCTGCTCGGGATTGGGGTTCAAGGAGATGTAGCGGAGCGCGTGCTGTTGCTCGATAGGATCGCCATCCACGAGGCACTCGAGCACGGTGGGAAGGAACGGGGCGCTCTTGGGCATGCGCAGCTCCGCAGCCCCCTTGACCAGCATCCAGCGGGCGACCGGGGCGAAGCAACGCAGCAGTCCGGCACGCCGCGGCAGCTCGGCCCGGAGCTGGAGCAGCTCGGCCTTCTGCTCCTCGGAAGGTGGGCGGCCCAGCGCCACATCGGCAAACCGGAGGACACGGAAGACCTCCACGAACTCCTTGGACATGTCCGTGGCCCCCAGCTTGTGTTGCTCCTCCAGCATGACGGACCCGAGGGACAGTTCCTGCCGCGCCACGTCGAGGAGCAAGGCCATGAGTCCTGCGTCCCCCGCCTTGGCGCTCTCCGTGAGCTGGCCCAACAGTTTTTGCAGCACGGGCCCTACTGACTCCCTCGTGGCGGGAGCGCGTACGAGGCTCCGGACCAGTTGGGGGAGGAAGTCATGATGGCTCTGAGCAATGGGGCCCGTGACGAGATGCGCCGAGAGCACCGTGAGCAGGGACTCGCCCGTTCCATGGCGTCCCAGCTGCTCGTCGACGCGAGTCGCGATGGTGACCCAGAGCAAAGGAGCGGCCTTCCAGGAATCAGCGGGCTCCTTCGCCGTGAGCTGTGCCCGGAGGACGGCGTCCGCCTCTTCGGGGGGCAGTCCGGAGGCGTAGTGGAGGTGGGCCTGGGCCCGGCCACGAAAAGACTCCGCTGGAATCACAGCTCCCCCCGTCTGGCGCGTACCTGCGGTGTGCTTCCGGAAGTAGAGGCGGGACAGGAATGCTTTTCAGCACGAGAACGATTCTCACATTGCGTCCCTGTCTCGTGCTTGACACCCCGGGCCCCGGCGGGAAAGCCGGGCCACTGGAAGGCAGCCCCGCCGTCTCACCCACGTCGGGGAGTCGCCCCTGAATCAGAACAGGTTGGCGATGTCCTTCACCGGCTGCGGAGCAGCGTCGGTGCTCCCCAGCGCGCCCATGGCGCCTCCAAGAATCATGGAGGCCGGGTTGGCGCGGCCCGTCGTGATGGAGCCGAGGACGCCCTCCGCGGCGCCCTTCAAGGTCTTGAAGTAACCGCTCGCGGCGCCCTCTACGACGCCCTTGAAGCCCCCTTCCGAGTTGCCAATCCCTGTCAGGACGTTGCTCACCCCCGGCACGAACCACAGGTGCTTGCCCGCCTCGCCCGCGAACCACTGGAAGTTGTCCTTGTTGCTCCCGTCCGCCTTCACGTGGGTGTCCTTCGTGGTCGGCAGCTGGTGCTCGCCCAGGAAGGAGTACCCCTGCTCGGCGAAGTCCTTGACCATGCCGGCCTCGGTTCCGTGCCGCGCATCGCCGGACTTGGTGATGCCCTCGATGTTGCCGTCCCCCTGGCCGTCCTGGACCTTGTTCGACCGGTCCCCGCCATTGGCGGCCTTGGCGCTGTCGATGAACTCCAGCACCTTGGCCAGCCGGTAGACGGCGTCGGGGTTCTGCTTCGCGTCCTTCAGGTCGAGCTTGGGGTCGATGCCCGTCTGCTTGCACAGCTGCTCGAACTTGATGTCCTTCTGGCGGCCCAGCTTCTTCAGCACGGGGGTGTCATCGACAATCTGCGCCGCCGACCGCTTGTCCCCGGCCGGCCGCTTGTCATTGGCGCTCGGCACGCCAGAACCGGAGGACTGCGGCTCCGGAGCAAGAGTCTCGAGCTGCTCGGGGAGCCCCCGGGGGGCGAAGGTGACCGGCTCGTGGATCGGCCCCAACTTCCCCTCCCGCAGGGACGGAATGGTGAGCTGCCGCCTGTCGATGACACCGGACTCGAACGCATCCACCGTGCCCACACGCAGTGCGGGCGCGCGCATCGGGGAGAACGAATCCACCGGGCCCAGGCTCCGGACAGGCGCGCTCCCAGGGCTCTGGGCGCATCGCGCCCCCAGGTCCTGAACGGGTCCCGCCGAGAGCAACTGCCTCGGGTTGTCGAGAGAGGACGGAGCTGCACCCGAACGCATCATCGAAGGGGAGAGGGTCGGAGCCTTGACGCCAATCATGGGTATCACCTGGTCTTGACAGCGAAGGAGGACTGCCGCGGCGAGTCTGTCCCGCCCGTGCGCTGTCCCACTGCAGCGCACATGCCACCAGGGAGGGCTCCCGCAACCCGTGGACTTCACAGGAAGGGGATGTCTCCGGGGCACTCGTCTCAGGCCTCCAGGTGGTGACAGCAGTCACCAGGAGGATGGCGCCAATCACCAGGGACGGGAGGCGTCCGGCTCAGCGGCCCTCGAAGGCCCCCAGGTCGCCGTGCGGCGGAGCCCCCGCGCCCGTATCCGGAACCGCCGGGTCGTCCCGTCGCGGACGTCCATCGGCATCCACCGAGGGGGCCCCGTCGGCGAGCGCGGCGTCGATGCCCGGGCTGCCCGGGGCCAGGTGGAAGTCGAGGCTCGCCGCATCCATGAACATGGGCGGACGGGCCACGTCGTGCGCTCCCGAGAAGTTGCCGCCGCCTACCAGGTTGTAGTCCTCGAACGCGAACGCGGCCGGCCCGTTGCGGAGGCCGTCGAGCGTCTGGAGGATGTTGTTCTGCAGCACCACGCCCACGGTGGCCGGCCCCGACACGTCGTTGAGGTCGATGCCGCCCTCACCGTTGCCCCAGACGGTGTTGTTCAGGATGCGCGCCCCCGGCACGTTGGCGAGGTCCACCGCCCAGTAGAGGAAGCCGGTGAACACGTTGTTCTCCAGCCGCAGGCCCTCGATGCCGTGCAGCCAGACCGGGCCGTCGGAGCCGTGGACGCGGTTGGCTCGCAGCGTCACGTCACGGGAATCCGTGATGAAGAAAGGCTGGGCGCTGTCCGGCAGCTGATTGCCCTCCACCGTGAGGTCCTGAGCGGTGGAGACGCGAACCCCGACTTCCCCCAGGCGGAGGAAGCGGTTCTCCAGGAGGCGGATCCGGACGCCCCCCTCATCGGCCAGGAAGCCACGCCCCGAGACGCCGTCTCCCGAATCGCGAAGGTCATGGACGATGCAGCGAACGAGCGAGAAGTCTTCGACCGGCGCCTCCACGTGCACCCCCGCCGCCGGCGTCTCCGAGGTGATGTCGCAATCGGAGAAGGAGACCTGGGAGACGCCCGCTTGGATTGAGATCGGGCCCGTGAAGTGGAGTCCCTGGAACCGGAGGTACTGCTGGCTCTTCAGCACGACCCCTGCAATCTCCGCTCGCTCCAGGGGATAGGGCTGAAGGACCAGCTCCGCGCTTCGGGCGCTCGGCGTCCGCGCCGTCAGGAGGGGGTAGGAGCCGCCACGGATACTGACCGACCAGCCGCGCGGCGCGGCCTCGAGCGCGCGGGTGATGCTGCACCAGGGCGTCCGAGGTGAGAGGGCCTGCTCCGCGGAGTAGGCGTCGTCGCACCGGCCACCGAGCGAGCTCCCGTCCACAATGAGCGCATGGTCCGGAAGCTGACTCGAGCGCAAGCCCTCCTCGTCGATGAAGGTCATCTGGCAGCCGGCGAGTGCCAGCGCCCACGTGGCGAGGAGCGCCCTAGAAGCCATAACCGAAGGCCAGGGCGGTGGTCAGCCCGGGGCGGAGCTTCCACTGATGGTTGATGGGTACGGCCATCGCAGCGCCAGCCACTTCCAGGGCGAGCCGCGCCTCGTCGCCAAGCCGGAGGGAGACGCCTGCCACGGCGCCGGCACTCCAGATGGGTGCCGACCAGCGCGCCTCCGAGGTCTTCTGCGAGGCCCAGGTGCCCCCCAGCTCCGGCCCCACCTCGAGGCGAATGCGCCCGACGTCCACGCCGTAGAGGCCCGCGGCCGCCCCGCTGAGCCCCCGGAGCCGGTACTGGAGCACGCCCTGCCTGCCCTCATGGTCGAAGGCGTCAATCTTCAAGCGGAGCCGGGCCCTGCCCACGAAGCGGCTCATCCCCACCCGAGCGGCAAAGCTGGCCCCGGAGCCGGGCAGGAGCCCGGTGATGACCGCGCCACCAGCCAGCACCTCCACGCCCTCCCCTCCCTTGGCGGCCGCCTCCTCGAGCCCGAGCGCCACCATGCCCTCCAGCTGTCGCGTCTCCCCGGCCACCAACACCACCTGGCCCCCCGTCCGGCGCTTCCCCTCCCGCCGCTGCACCTCGTAGCGCCCCGCGGGAAGTCCCAGCGTGAGCCCCTGGGGGCTTCCTGCAATCTCCGCCAGGACGCCGGGCCCCCCACGCACCAGGTACAGCCCGGAGCCATCCTTCGGCAGCACCAGCCGCGCCTCCGCCCGCCGCAGCTCGCTCAGCACCACCTCTCCCCTGCCCGACATCTTCACGTCGTACGTCGGGTGTTGCGCCCCGCGCACGGTGGCGGTGGTGCCGACGACCGTCTGGTGGGAGGTGTACCTGAAGGCCTCGGTGAGGGTGACCGTGCCGTCTCCATTGCTGTCTCCAGCGCCCCGGAGCGCCACCTCGAGGTGATGGCTGAAGAAGCTTCCTCCCAGGGCCGCGGACTCCTGCGCCGCCTCGCCCATGGCCGTGGAGGCGACAAAGGCCACGCCCCTGACCGCGTGCTCCGGAGCCAGCAGTGGAAAGTCGAGAGCAGGAAGGGCGCGGGTCCCCTTCACCTGCGTCAGCGCACCCGACTGGCACGCGTCCACCAGCACCACCTTCGCTGCCGCGGAGGAGCGGGTCGTCAGCTCCCGCAGCTCGTCGAAGCTCAGCCGATGGCGCCCCAGCTCGAGCGCCGCCGCGTCGGCGTGGCCGGAGTAGTAGAAGACGAACAGCGAGCGCTCCCGCGCGGGCGACCGGGCAATGCGCTGCTCGAGCTGGGCCAGCGCCTGCCGGACTCCCTGTGCCCCCTGGCCGTGCAGCACCACCACCTGCTCCGCGGGAAAGCCTCCCAGCTCCACGAGGGCGCGCGCGACCCGGTCCGCGTCGCGCTCCGCGAACCAGAGCTTGGACCGTTGGGGTGCCCCCTCGTTGTTCCCCACCACCAGGGCGTACCGCGGCGCGGGCCCCGCCGGGGCGGCGCTCATGAGCGCCGCCGAGAGGAGCGCCAGGAGCGTCATCCCCGCTTCTCCACGAGGATGCTCGCCTGTCCTACGCCGGTGGGAAGGCCTCGAACGTCACGCGTCTGCCGGACGCTGTCCGCGCCCGCTGGGGAGAACGTCCGCCGCAGGGCCTCTTCCACCACGGACCAGGAGAGCGGCTCCGGGCTGCAGATGGCAACGAAGCGCTCCGGCCCCGTCACACCGTCCAGCTGACCGCCACCGGGTACCGGGCCCGAGGTCTGGGTCGAAGCTCCGCCGTCTCCGCTCGCGGGAAAGATGCGGGAGACCTGACCGGTGGCATCGACGGAGACGACCCAGAGGTGGCACGGCCTGTCGGTGGCCACCGAGAACCGGATGCGGGCGTCACCCGGGAGCTCGGCGCCGTCGGCCGCCTGGCGGGAGCCTCCCTGGGGCTCGGTGAAGACCTCCAGCGAGAAGCCCGCGCCCTTGGAGCCTACGTAATCGGAAGGGGGTTCCACGGGCCGCAAAAGCACCGCGAGCAGTGCTACCGCCAACCCCATGGCCGGAAGTGCCATGACGGGCCACCTCGGCCACTGCCATCGGGAAGCGGAGGCGGCCTCCACCGCCGCGTCGATGGTGCCGGGCATGATGTGGCGGCGGAACGACGCATCCTCTTCCCGCATGCGCGCCACCTGGCTGCCGCACTGCGGGCAGGATTCGATGTGCGCACGCGCGGCGGCCGTGGCAGGCGCCAACACGTACTGCTCGAGGGCGACTCGCGAAGGACACGCCGTCATGTGTTCCCCCCATTCAACAACGCTCGTGCCTGGGCGACAAACTGCTCCAGCTTGCGGGCCACCGTCCGGCGAGAGAGGCCCAGCGTGCTGGCGAGCTCGGTCTGCTCGATGCCATCCACGAGGACGCCAACGGCCACCACGCACGTGGTCTCATCGAAGTGACTCAGGAGCTGTTGCGTCAGCTTTCGCGCCGAGAAGGTCTCGGGCGCTACGGTGGAGGCGACGTCGAGTGACAGCTGGCTCAGCTTGCCCTGGTGAAGATGGGCGTTGCGGACCCGGTTCAGACAATGGTGCGTCGCCACGCGGTAGATCCACGCCGCGGCGTGCTCGCGGTCCTGGAGCCGCCGGGCGGAGAACAGCTTGACGAAGACCTCCTGCGTGGCATCCCGCGCCTCCTCCGGGTCGCGGAGCACGGCCAGGCACTGGCGGTGGATCGCCGGAGCGAAGTCCCGGTAGAGCGAGGCAATCTCCTCGCGATTTCCTTTCCACGACGTACCGATGGGGGGGTCCTCACGAAAGAGTATAGGGGAGGCGCGGGGCTCGAGTCCCCACGCCTCCACTCAGCCAGCCAGCCGGCTGGCGTCCTTCACCGTCAGCGGATACCGATGTCCGTACCGTCCGAGGCCGCGCCCTTTCCGGGTGACCCGGTTGCAAGACGGAAGCCGGCACGGTCCGTCGGCTGGGCTCCCCCCACGAACACCGGGGCTCCGGTCAGCTCGCCGCTCTGGGCGCCCCGCCGGAGGAGGTTGTGATGGCGCTCCGCCACGGTGGAGCCGTTGGACACCGAGATTTCGGTCGCCACGTTGTCGACGATGACCGTGCCCTGCCCGGGCGCATCCGCCGTCTTGCGCGTGATATCGATGATTCCGCAGGGGAGGTTCCAGGCACACGTCCCATGCATCAGCGTGTTGTGGCGGATGATGGAACCGTTATCCGAGTAGAGCTCGATGGCCCAGGGGCGGCCGCGAAGGTCCAGCACGTTGTCTTCGATGAGCGCGCGCTCGACGCCGTCGTAGGCGACGATGCCCGTCACGCAGTTGAGGAAGTAGTTCCCTCGAACCACCGAGCCCGGAGCGCCGAGCAACTGGACCGAGTCGGTGTGGTTGGGGCCGCTCTCCTGGATGTCCTTGAACAGGTTGTTGAGGATGTTGACCCCCACCCCCGTCTGGATGCCGTCCGCGTCGCCCCCCTCGAAACGCGAGTTCTGGATGGTGACGCCGGAGTGTGTCGCGCTGCTGTAGGGCAGGTGGATGCGTGCCGGTGTGGAGCCAGGGGGGGCATAGAGGTTGAGGTGCGTGTTGCCGTCGAACAGGATGTTGGCGTTGACCACCCCGTCAATCGTCGCAGCGCCCGTGAAGCGGCTGCCGGTGATGGTCACGTTGCGAGTCGACCCCAGCAGCGCGGCCGAGGTGATGGTGAGCCCCTCGATGCGGACGTTGTTCGCGCCGTTGAAGCGGAGCGCCAGGGTGGCGGTGGCCCCGCTCTGGGGCTTGACGGTGACCACTCCTGACTTGGAGCCCGCAGCGAAGGTGCCGTAGCTCCCGGTGGCCAGGCAGATGGTCTGCCCGGCGGTGGCCGCGCTCCACTGGCTCGCCAGCGTCGCCGCGGTGGTGGCAGTCCGGTCGCAGGTGCCGGTAGGAGGAGGCGGCGGCGGAGTCGTGCTGGAGCCCTGGACGCCGAGCTCGCTCACCGAGGCCCACAGGTTGTCGGTGTTGCCGTTGACAGTCACCCGGACGTAGCGGGCGCTGCCATCCGGGATGTCATAGGTCTCGAGCGCGGCGGAGGTTCCGCTCGACTGGCCCGAGAAGACCTCGGTGAAGGTCGAGCCGTCCTCGGAGACGGAGAGGGTGAAGGTGTTGCGGCGCACGTCGCCGCGGTACCAGGCCACGGACACGGAGCAGACGGTCTTCACCGAGCCGAGGTCGGCGGTGATGAACTGCCCGGCACCCAGGGACGACCAGCGCGTGGACAGGAGCCCGTCGAGGACATTCTGGGGCACGTTTCCATCGTCGCCGCTGGCCGTCACGCCGGTGGGCGCCACCGTGGCACAGCTCTCGAGGCCCACGTGCTGTGTGCCCTCAGGGCCCTCGCGGACGGAGCCTTCGCCTCCACAGCCCCAGGCCAGCCACGAGAGGGCGAGCATGAGGGCCGCGCGGGTGCTGCGTCCTGTACAATTGAACTCGGGTTGCATGTGCGTACTCCCTTTCCGGTTGTAGGGAGAAACACACGCGAGCGCGGCCAGATGTGACATTCGACGTGAAAGCCGAGGAAAAACAGTGTGATGGCCGGCGCAGCGATTTTCAGCGGGCGCGGACGGCGGAGAGGAAGGGGGCGTAGCCGGCCCAGCCTGGGCAACCGGGAAGGATGGAGCTGCTCCGGCCCTGCCGACGTCAGCGCGCCCGCGTTCCGGCGGAGGGCTTCTTCGCGGCGCTCTTCTTCCTGGCCGGAGCGGCCTTCGCCTTCGAGGCTGCAGGCTTGCCTTCTCCGCGCGGTGCCTTCGCCTTTGCTCCCGCTTCCATCGCCTTTCGGGCTTCGGTCTTCTCGCCTTTGCGCAGCGCGAGCGCCGCGGCGATCCACTCCGGTGCGTAGCTCGACGTGCAGCCCTTCGGGATGGGGCGCGGGTCCCAGCGACCGAGGCGCTCGCCGATGGCGATGGCCTCTGCGGTGTGCTCGGGCCGGTGGAGGCCGATCCACACCAGGCAGAAGTTGATGCCCTCCTTCACCCGGTACGGTGCGTCCGGAAGCTCCCGCTCGACGCGCACGAGCGTCGCGCCCACGTCGAGCTCCTTCTCGAGTCCTCGCGCGATGCGCCCTGCAAGCAGCTTCCATCCAGCGCGGCGCGGGAGCTCCGTGCTGCCGTCCATCCACCTTTCCTGGAGCTTCGGGGCGACGGGCGCCTGCACGAGCACGCGACCGACGAGCTCGTCGACCAGGGTCGGGTTCGAGAGCGGCTCGAGGAGCCCGCGCGCCTCTTTCTCGGTGAGCGCCGCGGGCTCGAGCAGCATGCACGCGAGGATGCGCGCCTCGTGATTGCCGGTCTCCCACAGCTCCAGTCCGAGCCCGTGGTTCGTCCCCAGCGTCGCTGCCAGGCCACGGATCTTGCCGAGCATCACGCCGAAGACATTGTCGCCCGCACCGTCGCGCACGTAGCGCTGGCGCACCCGCTCGTCGCCCTGGCTCTCGAGCTGTTTCATCACCTGGGAAAGCGTCATTGTCTTCGGCATGGAGAACACCTCGGCGGGTGGTTGATGGAGGGCGACGATACCGCACCGCTGCCCAGCCAGGAGATGGACGGTTCAGTCTTTCGATTGAAGCTGAGACAGATAGTTCAGGTACACGCGCAGGTTCGCCTTTTCCAGATTCTCCGCTGCGATTTCGCCCCCCATTGCCCGGGCTGGCACCAACGCATACACCTCGTCTTCCGCCGGCGCCCCGAGCCGCTTCAGCGCCTTCTTGAACATGCTGAAGAAGAAGATCGCATCGAGAAATCTTTTCTGGCCAAAGTACAGATCCATGATCCTCCCCAGAGGGCCGGGCAGGTCGTCGCTACGCATTGTGACGGCGGAAAAATGATACAGCTTCCCCTTGTACGAGGTGACCAGGTCGCCGAATGCCGTGCGGAAGATCACGTCAGCCGACTCCGCCTGGGATTGAGGCACGAAGTCCTCGACGACATCGCGGAATTCGTCTGGATTGACGGTCCACAGGAAGCCGTTTGAAAACTCCTGGAAACCACTTGCAGCCCAGGTATCGAGCAGCACATCCGGCAGCCGTCCCCGGTACTTTTCTACAAGCTCAGGAGGACAGTCCTTGTACGTGCGCTGTCGCTTGTGCGCCTTGGCGAAATCCTGTGAATCTGCAATCGTTTTCATTTTCCGCCGGCAGCAAAGTTGCGTTCATGTTCTCAGAAGGGAGCGCGGTGGGCTCTACCACTGCCTCAGTCTTCACGCTGAGTCCTTTCGCACGCGTCCCCTGCCAACCGGCCCCACTTCACCTGGGGCCCCTGGGGCCGGGGGTCCCGAGTCGACCTGGCACCGGGCAATGCAATCATCCGACGGCGCGCTCGTAGCCCCCCGGACGCCAATTTCGGCGCCAGGAGGCTTCTTGCGTGGACATCCACCTGGGTGGATTGCGTCAGACGCTGCGCGCACTGCGGCGCAGCCCGGGTTTCACGCTGGGCTGCATCCTGTTGCTCGCCCTGGGCATCGGGGCGAGCACCGCGCTCTTCAGTGTGGTCGAGGGTGTGCTGCTGCGCCCCCTGCCCTATCCGCGGCCCGAGCGCCTCGTGCAGTTCTCCCAGGTGTCGGCTGACAGCCGACAGATGCGGTTCTCGGACCCCAACTTCGAGGATGTACAGGCCCGGAGCCGCACCGTCGCGGCGCTGGCCCAGGTCTCGGGCGCGGCGAGCGTCGCCGTCACGGGCGCGGACGAGCCTGCCCTCGCCACGCTGGCGCTCGCCTCTCGCGACTTCTTCCCCGCCTTCGCCGTGCAGCCGGTCCAGGGGCGCCTGTTCGCCGAGGATGAACAGCAGGCCGGCGGCGCCCCCGTGGTGGTGGTGAGCCAGGCCTTCTGGAAGCGGTACCTGGGCTCGCGGCCACTGCCCCTGGCCCAGACCCTCACCTTCGAGGGGCGCGCCTACACCGTGGTGGGCGTGATGCCCGAGTCCTTCGACTACCCGGTAGGCACCCAGCTGTGGATTCCACGCGAGCTGGAGGCGCGCCTTCCCAGCCGTACCGCGCACAACTGGCGGGTGGTCGGACGGCTGGCGGATGGCGTCAACCTGGAGGCCGCGCGCGCGGAGCTCACGGGCATCGCGCGGGAGCTCGCGGGACTCCATGGCCAGGACACCCGGATGCATGACATCGCCGTGGTGCCCCTCCGGGAGAGCCTGGTGGGACAGGTCCGGCCCATGCTCTACATGCTGATGGGCGCCGCGGCCTTCCTGCTGCTGGTGGCGGGCGCCAACGTCGCCAACCTGCTGCTCGCCCGCGCGGCCTCTCGCGGGCGCGAGCTCGCCGTCCACGTGGCGCTGGGCGCGGGGCCCGGTGCGTTGGTCCGGCGGTTCCTCGCGGAGTCGCTGCTGTTGTCCCTGGTGGGGGGCGCATTGGGAGCTGTGCTCGCCCACTGGAGTCTGCGCGCGGTGCTCGCGCTCGAGCCGGGCCACCTGCCGCGCGTGGGGGAGGTGGAGGTGAACGCCACGGCGCTCCTCTTCGCGCTGGGGCTCTCGCTGCTGCTCGCGGTGGGACTGGGGCTGGTGACGGCGCTGCGCTCGGCGCGCCAGAGCCCCTGGGCCACGTTGGTGCAGGCGGGGCGTACGCAGGCGGGGGGCGGGGGGGCGGAGCGCGTGCGCCGTGCCCTGGTCGTCGGGCAGCTCGCGCTCGCGCTGGTCCTGTTGGTGGGGGCGGCGCTGCTCGGACGCAGCATGCTGAGCCTGCTCTCACTGGACCCGGGCTATCGCACCGAGGACGTCGCGGTGCTCGGCCTCGTGCTTCCTCCGGCCGAGGACACGGCGCAGGGGCTGCGCAACGTCCAGTTGCAGGAGGAGCTGCTCTCGAGGCTGGGCGCGCTGCCCGGCGTGCGCGCGGTGGGAGCGGTGAGCGTCTTCCCGCTCGAGGGAAGCGCGGGGGGCGATGGCACCTTCCTCGTGCTCAACCGCCCCGACGAGGTGGGCAGCTTCGAGGACTTCGGGCGGCTCGCGCGGGAGCCCGAGCGCACGGGCTCCGCCGAGTACCGCGTGGCGAGCGAGGGCTACTTCCACGCGCTCGACATCCCGCTCGTGCGGGGGCGACTGTTCGACGAGCGCGACACCCTCGAGGCGCCGCACGTGGCGGTCATCAGCGAGTCGCTGGCGAAGGCCCGCTGGCCCCACGAGGATGCGCTGGGCAAGCTCATCCAGTTCGGCAACATGGACGGCAACCTGCGTCCCTTCACCATCGTGGGCGTGGTGGCGGACGTGCGCGAGCGGGGCCTGGATGAGGAGCCCAGGCCCATGTTCTATGGCAGCTCCCGGCAGCGGCCGCGGGCCGCCTCCCGCCTCCACTTCGCCGTGTACGGCCCGGTGGGCTCCTCGGCCCTGGTAGCAGCGGCGCGGCCAGTGCTGCGCGAGCTCGCCCCCGAGCTGCCGACGCGCCTGGCCACGGTGGAGAGCCTGCTCACGGGCTCGCTCGCCTCGAGACGCTTCAGCCTCCTGTTGTTGGGGGCCTTCGGCGCGGTGGCACTGCTGCTCTCGGTGGCGGGGCTCGCGGCCGTGGTGTCCTACGCGGTGGCGCAGCGCACGCGGGAGTTCGGCATCCGCTTCGCCCTGGGGGCGACGTCGGGGGATGTCCTGGGACTGGTGCTCCGCCAGGCGGCGCTGCTCGCGGGGCTTGGCGTGGGGCTCGGCATGGTGGGGGCGGTGGGGCTCGGCCGTGTGCTCGCGGGCTTCGTGTACGGCGTGAGCACCACGGACCCGCTCGTCCTCGCCGCGGTGGCGCTCCTCCTGCTCGGCGTGGCGCTGCTCGCCAGCTGGCTGCCGGCCCGGCGTGCCTCGCGTGTGGACCCGATGACGGTGCTGCGCTCGGAGGCCTGAACCCGGGTCTGCGGCACCTGCTCCGTGGGCGCGCCCTGCCCGTTGGCGATGGCTTGTCCTGCTGGAGCAGCCCCGCGAAAGTCCCCTCGCCGCGTCCTCTCCTTTGGCTCATCGGCCGACGGCGAGCGCGGGCCTCGGCGCTCACTCCGGTAGCTGAGGAAACCGCTCGAGGGCGAACACGCCCCCGCCCCGCCCCGTCTCGCAGTGCTCCCGGAGCGCATGCTCCCACCGCGCCTCCAGGGGCAGCCCGCGCAGCCATTCCTGCGTCCAGCCCTTCAGGGCATCGGCGCCCATGCAGAGGCGGGGCACCCCGGAGAGGACGCCTTTGAGGCGGCCCCAATGATTGCGAGCCGCAACCGCATCTGGAATGTGCACCTCCTCAGTTGAGGCCTCCTCCTCCAGCTCCTCGGTGGGGAGGTCGGCGACGCGATGGGCGGTGTTGACGTCAAGGCCCGTCAGCTTCCGGAACGAGCTGGCGGCGGCCGCCGCTACCGCCGGCCCGCCGGATTCCATGGCGCGAAGCACCTCCTCCATGAGGCCGGGATGGCCGAAGGTGCCAGCCAGGAGGAACCGCTCGGGGCCCAGCTCCCGCCGCCCCAAGGCCTCCTCGAAGAGGGGGAGGTCGGCCTGGGCCCCCAGCACCGCCAGCAGCTTCAAGCCCGGAACGTGGTCGGGAGACGCCGGGGCCTTCGCCAGCGTCCTCAAGCTGGAGAGCAGCCACGGTTGCCGTGTCCAGGCGGCGGCCCACCGGGCAGCGTCCCGGACCTCGGAGGACGCGTCCGCGAGTGCCGTCGGGAAGCACTGGGCAAGCCGCTGCCGGAAGAGTGCCTGGCCCGGGGCTTCGAGCCACCGGAGTGGCAGCAGCGAGACGGTCCCCCACGCGGCGCGGCGGACGTCGGGCTGGGCGGCACCCAGCAGTTCCAAGAGGCGGCCTCCCGGGTCGGGCTGCCCATGGAAGGCCAGCGCCTCCAGGGCTGCCGCGGAGTGACGCTCCGACGCGCCCGCCACGAGGCCCCTCAGGGCGTCCACATACCGCTCGGGGGGAGCGTAGCGAAGGGCGAGCCGGAAACCCTCCCAGGCGGCGCCTTCCAGACCGGCGGACAGCTCCAGCGTCTGGCGCGCCACGGCCGCGTCCTCCTGCAGGAGGAGGGCGTGCGCGGCGCCAAATGCGGCGTACGCGTCCTCGGCCTCCACCAGGCGCGTGCGAATGAGCGCCCAGGCCTCTTCACCGGCCAGGACCAGGGCGTCGACATGGGCGGCGATGCGCTCATCCAGCTGGACGAGCGCGCGGAAGTCGTACTCCTTGGAGCGCAGGGCGGCATGACGCTGCCGCCACAGCCACTCCAGCTCGTCGACATGCACCTCCAGCAGGTCGACCATCCACTCTCCACCGCGAGCGAGCATGGACCGAATCTCAGGGCTGGGGGTTCGGTGCGGACTGGCTCACCTCGAAGCGGCCCAGGTCCAGGGTGAGCTGGCCGTCCATCGTCTCCAGGCCCCGCTCGCCGCGCGTGGTGAAGTAGGTCAGCGCGGCCCGGTAGGCACCAGGGACGCTCAGCATCTTCTTGCGGACCACGAAGCGGAGCTCCGCGCCCGGCTGCAGCGTGAGGCGCCGGCCCTCGGGAGGCTTCTGGCCTTCTGGCGGATGCACGTTCTCCATCCCCAGCTCCATCCACAGGGAGTCCCCCTCCCGGAGCTGCCCGGGCGGCTTGTCCTTCGACACGAGCAGGCGGAGGTTGGTGCGGTCCGGGGCATGGGGGACGAAGGGGTTCTCCGTCTCGATGGACTGGGTTCCCACGTTGCGCAGCGTGACCTCGAAGGAGAAGGGCTTCTCCAGCGGGAAGCGCGGCGAGGTCGGCGAGCCTTCTCCTCGCAGCACCCGGAGCGGTCGCGTCAGCATGTGTTCGGCGGCCTTGCGCATCTCGTCCAGCAACGGCTCCAGGGCGTCCGGGACGGCGTGGAGGGGGAACGTCCGCGTGTCCATGTCCTCTCCGTCGGAGCTCTCCCCCACCGACACCGTCTTCGTGTCGGGCGGCAGCTCCGTAGTCACCGGCAGGGCGCTGAAGTCAATGTCGCCATGCAGTTGCTTCAGCCGCGCGTACGTCCCGGGGGGCAGCTCGGCTTCGTAGTAGCCAATCTCCTGCCGTCCCAGGAAGTTGTTCGACAGGTCCACGGAGCCCTTGCCCACCGGAGGAAAGGCGGCGCCCAGGGAGCCATTCGGCAAGTCCATGAACAGCACCAGGTAACCCTTGCTCATCACGTCTCCTTCGCGCTGGGAATGACTGCCAGCGTCAGGGCGCCCCTGGGACGACACGGGGCGCGCCTCCCTCCGCGTGGCAGTGGGCGCGGCGCCCAGGAGTCCCAGCCCCAGTGCCAACCAGCCCAGGCCGCGGACTCCCCATCGGTAGCCTGTCATGCCCATCCGCCTAGAACGATTCGCGTCCCGATCCATCCAGAAAGACGAACCGTCCTGCTGTGAAGGGCGTCAGATTGTAGAGGTCCATGAGACGAGCCCAGCGAGAAGGCCGGTCACCGTGAACTCTACCCAGCGGTATGACATCCATCATGTGCCCAGGCGTGGGTCTCTTTCGTCCTGAGGGCTTGCACAGAGTACCACAAAGGACCACACCTGGACGTCGAGCGTGCGAGCAGCATACGGACGGCGCTGACGCACCGGGCCCCGGGGCTACGTACCCACTGCCAGAGAGAGGCGAGTCCATAGACAGGCAAAGACAATCGCTCGCCCCTCTCCCGCTTCCTTCACGGACGACACCACTCACAAGCAGCTTCCACTCCTGACGCAGGCGAACACGTCCACCGCGATTATCCTGCTTGAGCAGCCCCGCGATGGTCCTCTCGCCGCGTCCTCTCCTTCCTCCGCTCCTGCCTCGCCGCAGGCTGGGGCGCCATGCTTTCCTCCTCCGCTCCCGCTTGGGGAGCGCTCGGGGGCGGGTATGCGTTGAATCCATGTCGCGCTCATGACCGAATCATGGGTCGAGGCAAAGCCCCGCTGTCGCTTGCACTAGGATGCGGCGATGTCCCCGAACGCCCCCCTCCCCGATGCCGCGCCCCCTGCCCCCGCGGGACCTGACGCCCTTCCCCCCGCGGAATGGGCACAGGCCGCAGCGCTGCGCACGCGGCCCTGGGTCACGCTGGCCTGCTGCTCGGTGGTGGTTGCGCTGTTCCTGCTGACCCTCGGCGGCACGGCCGACAGCATCGGTGGCCGCGCGGGGTGGGCGTGGGCATCCAACGACGCAATCTGGGCGGGACGCTGGTGGACGCTCCTGAGCAGCGCCTTCCTGCACCTGGAGCCGTGGCACGCGGCCTTCAACCTGTACTGGCTATGGACCTTCGGCGCGAAGCTCGAGCCCGTGCTCGGCCGGCCGAGGCTGGCGGGACTCGTGCTGGTGAGCGCCTGGGTGAGCTCGGCCGCGCAGCTCGCGGCGAGCGACCAGCTGGGCGTGGGGATGTCCGGGGTGGTCTATGCCCTCTTCGGCTTCCTGTGGCTCGCAGGGAAGCAGGACGCGCGCATGAGGGACCTCGTGTCTTCGCAGACGGTATCCCTGTTCCTGCTGTGGCTCGTGGGCTGCTTCGTCGCGACCTACAGCGGGATGGTCAACATCGGCAACGCGGCGCACGCGTCAGGATTGGCGATGGGAGCGTTGCTGGGCATCGCCTTCGGCTGGGAGTACGACCGCCACCGGGCCCTGGGGTTCGCCCTGCTGTCGCTGCTCCTCGCGACGGGGTCGCTCGCCTTTGCCCCCTGGTCTCCGGGATGGACCGCGTTCCGGGCGGTCAGCGCCGCGCAGCGCAAGGACCATGCGGCGGCGGTGAAGTGGCTGCG
This sequence comes from Pyxidicoccus xibeiensis, assembly GCF_024198175.1. Taxonomy (NCBI): domain Bacteria; kingdom Pseudomonadati; phylum Myxococcota; class Myxococcia; order Myxococcales; family Myxococcaceae; genus Pyxidicoccus; species Pyxidicoccus xibeiensis. Next base: position 491,106 of record NZ_JAJVKV010000005.1, on the reverse strand, counting down.
CCGCAGCCTCGCACGCGGACAACAGCCGGCGTGGGTCTGGCAGACCCTGGCGGCGGTCCACCACGCCCAGGGAGACACCTCCCGGATGCGCGACGCCGTCGAGCAGCTGCGCCGTCACGACGAGGGGGCGGCGAGTCGCTTCGAGCAGTGGGTGCAGCAAGGCGCCCCCGTAGGACCCTGAAAGCAGCCAGTTCCCGGCTCAGTTGCCGTCTCACAGAAGAACGCGAAGGTGCTCCGGTGGGGTGACACTCCGGAGCGTCACCCGCCTGGCTCCGTGGCACGCGAGCCAGGAATCGGGGCCCCGTCCGTATAATGTCTTCAGGGATGGCGGGACGGTCCGTCTCCCGGGAAGCCGGAGCGGACGAGCGATGCGCGGATGGCGACTGGCATTGGCGTTGATGTGGGTGGGACTGGTGGCGTGTGACGGAGGGGACAGCGAGAGCCCGCGAGTCGAGCGGGAGGACTTCAACGCGGAGGTCGCCCGGGCCATCTGCGAGCAGCTCGACCGCTGTGTGGGCATCGCCGACATGGAGCGCTGTCGGGAGAACCAGCTCACCTGGGGCTTCGCGAAGGAGCACGGCCTGGGGACTCGGTACGACACGGCACTCGAGGACGGCCGCGTGCGCTACGACGCGGAGGCGGCCGCACAGTGCGTGGAGTTCCTGAGGGACGGCGCCTGTGACGAGGCCCCCGCCTCTCCCCCTGTAGTGATGCGGGGCCTCGAGTACGACACCCGGTGCCGCTTCCTCTTGGGACAGGTCGAGGTGGGCGGGGCCTGCCAGTGGACCACCGAGTGCAAGGACGGCACGTACTGCGACGCGCTGCCGGCGAGCTGTGGGGGCGTGTGCCAGCGGGGCAGCGCGCCGGAGCCCGTCGTCGCGTCCGACGCGTGCGCGCCCGGCACCATCTTCCTCAGCGGCAGGTGCCTCAAGCCCGGGGGAGCGGGAACGAACTGCGGCGCGGAGGATGGGAAGCTGCAGGGGGTCTGCGACGCGGGCACCTACTGCGAGCAGTCCCAGGACTCGAAGCGCACGTGCCAGCGCGTCAAAGCCGAAGGGGCGGCCTGCGACGACTCCGCCGGTCCCCAGTGCGGCTGGCCCTTGTTCTGCGGGGACGGACGCTGCCAGAAGCCCCGGAACGAGGGAGAGGCGTGCAAGGCGCTCGGAACCGCCAGCTTCGGGCGCATGGAGTGCCGCAGCGGGCTCTTCTGCGATGCCGACAGCGGTCAGCCCGGCATCTGCCGTCCCCGCCGGGACGAGGCGGGCGTGGCCTGCCGCAACCCCTTCGAGTGCGGGCAAGACATGAACTGCGTCGGCGCGGGCACCCAGCAGGGCGTGTTGGGCACATGCCACCCCTCCCCGCGGAAGGGTGAGCCCTGCGGGGACTTGTCCTGCGCCATGGGCCTGGTCTGCGCCTCCGTGTCGAGAACGTGCGTACCCATCGCCCGCCTGGGGGAGTCGTGCGTGGACACCAACCAGTGCTCCCGCTTCGGCACCTGCCTGGACGGCGTGTGCCGCCCTCCCGGCGCGGAGTCCTGCGGCTGAGCCCGGGGGAAGCACGGCTCGCGTCAGGTGGCGCGGAACCGAACCGCAGCAGGCCATCCCGGTCGGCTGACAAGCGCGTCGTAGACCGTCTGCACGCAGGCCTTGTCAGCGCATCAGGCCGCCGGGCCGGCTCAAGGGTCCAGGCGGGCCGGGAAGTCGATGCGATTGCCCCAGATGGGGATTGAGTTGCAGCTCGCCGGAACAGCGACCCACGACAGGATGGCGCGCATGCGGATGGCATGCCCGCTACCCCAGGGGCAGACAGCGGGGGGCGCGTTCGAGACCGCGTTGGCGGAGTGGTACCAGGGCGGTGCCTGCATCCCGGGGAAGGCGTTGTCGGTGACGTGCACGGAGCCCACGACGGAGGCATCCCAGACGCCATTGCTGTCGCAGTCGAAGCAGAAGCGCACGTGCTCGAAGCTGCCCGCCGCGCCGCCGTAGCCGGAGTTCCGGCGAATCTCCACGTCACACGCGGCCCTCCGCTGCTGGGGGTGCAGGCCGCAACTGTTCATCCGCTCGTAGGAGACGTTGAAGTTGGTGATGACGGCCTCCAGCCCCGCCGTCTGCGCCGTGCGACAATGGCCGAACTGCGCCTCCAAGGCCGCCTCGGAAGCCCCGGCCTTCACCGCGCGCTGGTACGCCGCGCGGACGCTGTCATCACAAGGCTGCGGCTGCGCGTCGGCGGAAAGCGGGAATGCGGTGCACACCACTGACAGCAACCCCACCGAACGGACGACGGACGTGACAAGACGATGCCTCATGAGTGCCCCCTTTGGCTCGGACTCCAAGCCGCCTTGAACCGATAGGAAGAGCGGCTTGGAAATGTGAGCCTGGAGGACCGCGAGAGCCTCCGGTTGCAGAGCCTGCGTGACAGTCCATCGTTCGAAGCCGTTGTCAGCCCCGCCCTGGAATGTTCAACCCAGCCGCCACGGCCGGACGCGCAACGAACTTCGCGACCACGCGTTGCACGTTGGCGAAATCTCCGTAACCGACCAACTCGCCTGCTTTGTAGAACTCCACGAGGTTGCGCACCCATCCCCAGGTCGCGATGTCGGCGATGGTGTATTCATCGCCCATGAGCCAATCCCGGCCTTCCAGGCGACGGTCCAGCACCCCCAGCAGGCGCCTGGACTCGTTCACGTAGCGGTCACGCGGACGCTTGTCCTCGTAATCCTTGCCAGCGAACTTGTGGAAGAAGCCCACCTGCCCGAACATCGGCCCTATCCCGCCCATCTGGAACATGACCCACTGAATTGTTTCATACCGGCGGGCGGCATCTTTCGGCAGGAACTGACCGGACTTCTCCGCCAGGTAGAGCAGGATCGCGCCGGATTCGAACAGCGGCAGCGGTTTCCCGCCCGGACCGTTCGGGTCGATGATGGCGGGAATCTTGTTGTTCGGATTGAGCGACAGGAATTCAGGGCTCAGCTGGTCATTCGTCTCGAAGCTGACCAGGTGGGGTTCGTAGGGCAGCCCCGTCTCCTCCAGCATGATCGATACCTTGACGCCGTTTGGCGTCGGCAGCGAGTACAGCTGGATACGGTCGGGATGGTTGGCAGGCCACTTCTTGGTAATGGGAAAAGCGGAGAGGTCGGACATGGTCGGCATTATGCAGGTGGATGTCGAGCTGTGAAGCGTGGTGAGGCCCTTCCCGCTCCTGCCAGGTGGCCTGCGCCAGCGGCCTCGGTCAACGGACGTTGGGCACACGCACCATGGTGATGCTGTACGCGGGCAGGTCGACAGCGAAGCAAACGGGGCAACCCGTTGGATAGTACGTGACTGCCCCCGCCACCCCCGCGACGTCGGACTGGGTCCAGCTCCGGTAGGTGACTGTGTGACCGAAAGTCCTTCCCTTGATCTCCACCCACTTCCCGTTCCGCGCTGTTCCTGTGTCGTTGATGACGATCAAAGTCACGTCGTCGCCCTGCTTGAACGCGCGCGAGTTGAACGTGCCCTGTTCGATGGCGACGCCATCTTCGTCATCCGTGGGCAAGGTGTAGGCGTAGTTGGTGTGCTGAACGAAGCGCGTCTGGAGATGCGCCCTCGCGGTTCAGCCGGTCGAACTTCCCTTGATTGTAGAGGTCGTTCAGGACCGCGGTGCCACCGACGGTGGCGCCATTGGGACCGATGGCGCAGTTGCCGACCACATCGGGGAACGCCATGTTGTTGTTCTGGTAACGGGCCTTCAGGTTGTCGACGATGGAAGCAAACCTGATAGCCGCCACTCTGACAATTTCCCTGCTTCACCCAGCCTGGGAACGAGGGGGGCGATGAGCTCTACCCCTACCGCGCCCGGCTGCCGACGCGCTCGGGCTGCTGGTCGTCCACGGCGGCCGAGCCCGCGCGAAGGCAACCTTCCGCGCGGGCCCGGACCGCCCAACCCCTCTCATGGCCTGGGCCCAGCCATCACCGCGAGGGAATCAGCGTCGCATCACGAGAAGCAGATGAACCCGAGGCTCAGCACGGGGTAGGTGCCGGAGTTGGCGAAGGTCCACATCACGCCCGTCTCGTAGCCGTAGTACTGGCACACCTGGTTGCTGACGGAGCGCAGGGACCACCAGGGCGCATAGCGCGGGTTGTAGTTGGGAGAGAGGCCCGTGAAACGGGTGTCGTCGGTCCTGGCGCCGGCGTACTGCACCCCGTCCCTCGGGATGCAGTTCAGGCCCATGAAGTCGGCGCTGCCATTCTGGAAGCCCGTGAGGAAGCCCGTTCCATAGCCCCGGTTGCCGCACTCCGCACTCGCCGCGGCCTGCGCGTAGAAGGCTCCCTGCTGATCCAGGTTGGTGACGCCATCTTGCCACCAGGCCCACCTGCGAATGTCGCCGCCAGGGACGTCCATCCACACCACGGAGTCGTGGGTGAGGCAATGAACCCCCATCAGCTCACCCGCCTGCTCGCCCGTGTACATGCCGCGTGCATAGCCGTACATCGCGCACACGGCCTCGGCGCTCCGGTTGGCATAGGCCCACGTGACACTGGTTCGATTCGAGATCGGATACCCGGCGGCGCTGCGCATGGCCGCGGTCGTATCGAAGAACACCACACCCGCGAGCGCGGGGAGCGACGTCAGGGCGACAAGGGCAGTCATGAACGAAAACACGAAGCGAGAGATTCTCACTGCACCAGACATGAACACTCCTGGAGGTCGTAGTTTGGCTGCAACAGCCATCTGCGATACGTCTCCAGGAATTAACCTGGTCATTTCCCAGGTCTCGATACGCACCTGTTGTAACTTTCGAGGTCAGGCGCTTTCCTGCCCTCCCCGCCACTGACAGTGCTTCATACGAGAGCACCTGCCCTCCCTGCGCGACGTGCATGACGTCTGCGCCGTCTCTTGCGACGACGAGAGCGACCACCGGGGCCCTGCATCATGCTCTCGTCTGGCGAAGGGAGTGGCCAGTCGGCCCGCTCAGCACGTTGAGCAGGCATTCTTGGAAGACTTCAGGGGCACTGTCCGCCGCCCTGTTGAAAATCGCGTGTTGCCTGCGGCGCGTTGATGCTCATTGTCTTCACCTGGAGTGTTGGTGTGCCCACGGGGGAGGGGTATGCAAGCGACACGAGGGTGGGTGGCGGCGGTGTTGTTGGCGGCGGCGTGCGAGGGGAACGAAGCGAGCGAGGAGCCAGCCGGACTGAAGACACAGGAGCAGCGTTACACCTCGGGTCAGAACCTCCTCGCCGACCCGGGCTTCGAGAGTGGAACCTCCGGCTTCACCGGGAGCTCGACGGCGGTAACCCTCACCCGCAGCACCGCGTCACCCATCAGCGGAACGGCGAGCCTCGACATCGGACTGCCGAGCTGGGGCAACACGGCCTTTGCCCTGGTGGACCCCGCGTGGGGCAGCGGGACGTTTGCCCAGACGTTGACGATGTCCGCGAAGCTCCGGGTGCTGTCGGGGAGTGCGGGCGCCCCCCTCTCCTTCTGCGCGTACGCCTACTATCAGGACAGCTCGACGGCGGTGTTCAAGTGCCAGGATGTCGACGCGGGCACGCGCGACAACCGCGTTGCCTCCGTCTCCCTGGACCTCGACAAGACGCGGGAGCTGGACCGCGTCTACTTCTGGGTGCGCCTCAACGGGCAGGGGCCGGCGACCGTCAAGCTTGACGATGCGAACCTGACCCTCTGGGCCACGACTCCGTCCGGGCCCCCTCCGACCAGCGATGGGCAGGAGCTGCTGTCGGGCGGCAGCTTCGAGAGCACGACCGCCGGCTTCGAAGTCACGGGGACGTCGAGCACCGTCTCCCGGAGCACCACGTCCCCCATTGCGGGCGCCGCGAGCCTGCGGGCACGCATCGGCACCTGGGGGAACACGCTGTTCGCGCTCCGCGACTTCGCCTGGAACAGCGGCACCACCGGAACGGCCCTCCGGCTGCGGGGGAAGCTGCGGGTCGACGCCGGTCCAACCGGCGCGCCGCTCGTCATCTGCCCCCTGGTGTACTACCAGGACAGCTCCACCGCGGTGCGAACCTGCCAGAACGTCGACGCGGGCACCCGCACCCTCCAGTCGCTGGACCTCACCACCCCGCTTGACGGGACGCGGCAGCTGGACCGCGTCTACTTCTGGGTGAAGCTCGAAGGAAACGGCCCCGTCGACCTGACGCTGGATGACGCCTCGCTCGTCCTGGTGAATGGCAACGCTCCGGGAGGCAACCCGCCCCCGCCGCCTCCGCCGCCTCCTGACCCGAACCCCATCCCGAATCCGACCCCCGGCCCCGCGCCCACGGGAACGAAGCTCATCGAGGTCACCCTGCGCCCGCACGCCAGCGTCGCCGGCACGGGGAGCACACGCGTGTCCTTCGGCCTGCCGCTGCCGCCCGGGCTCCTGACGGATGCGACGAAGGTCGTCGTGCAGACCGCCACGGGCGTCGAGATTCCAGCCTTCACCCGCGCCCTGGCCGTCTGGCGGGCGCTGCCGCCGGCCTCGGTCCGCTGCACCGGGGTGAGCACCACCGCGGGGCCGGGCATTCGCAGCCTGCTGGTGCAGCTCGACCGGGCCTTCGCCGGCACGGCGGAGGAGCGCATCCGCATCATCGTCAACGCCACACCGGCGAGCCGGCTGTCCGCCGAAGTGCCGGTCCGCAACACGCTCCGGCTGGTGAACGAGGGGACCTTCAGCGCTTCGCACGGCGTCTACGAGCCGAAGGTCTACGCCGCCATCCCGAAGGAAATCCTGGCCTGTGCCGGCATCGGCACCGCGTCCGCCCCGGCCGGCCGGGACACGGTGCTGGCAAAGACGGACACGGCGCAGGGGGACTTCTTCTACACCGCCATCAACGAGTCCTTCGGCTGGCCGGTCGACCCGGCGAACCGGGTCCCCTACCAGACGGACTACGAGCCGTGGCTCTATGACCGGGCGCAGGTGTTCTTCAACGGGTATGTCCGCACGGGGAACTTCGACATGCTCCGCGAGGGCGTGCGCGCCAGTCACTTCTACTTCAACCAGCTCTACAGGCCGGGGGACTGCGGCAGCCTCGCCACCGAGCGGTGCGCCGGCTTCTTCAAGCTGAAGAACCCCGACGCGGCCGACTTCTACAAAGACGAGAAGTACTCCTACAACGAGTCCCTGTGGACCTGGTACCTGCTCACGGGTGACACGCTGCCCTCCGGGCTCATCGACGACGTCGCCGTGGCGACCCGCTATGGCGACAGCAGCTTCGACGTGGCGACGCTGACGGGCCAGTTCACCGAGCGCAACGCCGGCAACGGGCTGCTCGCGGACGTCATCCGCTACGAGGCGACCGGCGAGACGGCGGTGAGGGACAGGGTGCTCCAGGCGATTGGCAGCCTGCAGGCCATGCAGCAGACACCGGCGGGCGGCATCCCCGCGAACGGCTGCTTCAACCATAAGGGGCCCGACTGGGAGACCGAGTATGGCTTCTCCCCCTGGATGAGCGCGCTCATGGGACACGCCCTGGTGCGCGCCTACCAGGTGACGGGCGACAGCCGCATCCCGCCGATGTTGAGCGACCTCGCCAGTTGCGTGCTCTCACGCGGGACGTACTTCACCACGCGACTCGATGGCGTCTCCCGGCGGGTGCCGCTCTATGGCGGTGCGTCCACCGGACCGGTTCGCGAGCTCGACGCGCCCGCCGGCTCCACGCAGGCCCAGTGGGACCCCTGGGCCCAGATGGAGCACGCGAGCGACGTGGCCTACCTGCTCGCCACGGGCGCGCTCTTCTCCACGGACACCAGCCGCCGCGACACGCTGCTGGCCGGAACGCGGGAGCTGGTGACGACCCACGAGTATGTGATTGCCTACTGGACCCGCAGCACGTCCGGGCTCGCGAAGTACCGGCTGACGCCGCCGCGCAAGTACAACTGGTGGTACCACAACGCGGGCGGCATCGGCTGGACGCTCGGGGGGGCTCCGTCGTTCTGACTGCCCCTCCAGGATGCGAGGGGCAGTCGGCGTCCCAGGGTGACTCAGGGCTGGAAGCGGCCCGTGAACGTCGGCGCGGTGGTGCTCCACGGCGCGTCGAAGTCGGGGCTGCTCATGTCCCCCCCGACCTGCCGGTTGGCCTGCACCAGGAGGTGGTAGTTCCGCCCGGCGACGAGCAACCCTGGCGGGAGCCGGAGCTGGCTCTCGGTGGTGAAGAAGCTCCTCATCAGCGTGCGGGTGGTCCCGTTGGCGCTCGTCGCGGAGAGCCGGTACAGGCGCACGGTGTACGAGGTGGGCTCGCCCAGGAGCGGGGCCTCCCAGGTCACCAGGGGCATCTCCCCCACGCCCTGCAGCCCGTCCTCCGTGGCGGGCTGGCCGTTGAGTCGCACGTTGCGCGGCGGGCCCACCTGCGGGCTGAGCTGCAGGGCCGCGCCGGCGGCGAAGGGCGCATGGATGTAGACGGTGAACCGGAAGGACGCGGGCTGGGTGCTGCCGCCGCCCGCCAGCGGCACCGAGTAGGTCATGGAGCCCACCGCGAAGTTGGACGCGAACCGCTCCCACGACGCGGGGAAGGGGTCGGCGAACTCCAGCGTCTGGGTGACGAGCGGCTGGCCGGGATTGAAGTTGTTGCCGCGAGCCAGGTCATGCCAGCCGGCGTAGGTGCCGAAGCGCATGAAGCCCGGCAGCGCGCCAATACTCAGGTCCTGGATGTTGCGCAGCGTGGCGCGGGGATGGGCGGCGAGCACCAGGGCCTCGAGCTCGGCGGCCTGAATCTGCACCGTGCGCGAGGTGGTGGGCTGGGGCGCGAGCGTCGCTGTCAGGGTGACGGCGCCGCCCCCGGAGACCACACTGCCGCCCGCGCTTCCGCTGGAGACCTCGAAGCCCTGGCGTGCCTCCCGGACGACGTCCAGCCCGCCGACGCCCCCGGGGCGCGCCACCAGCTGGGTGACGTGTACCGTGTCCCCGCGGGCCAGGTCGATACGCCCGACGCGGTTGCCACAGTTGAGGAGGGACGCGTCGTACCCGGTGCTGCCCGTGAAGAGCGTCGAGCCCACCCCGAGGAACAGGGGCGGCGTGGCACACTCCCGCGCGAAGTAGGTGAGGCCTGCGCCGAAGGCGCTCACCTCCAGGTCATCGTCGGCGCTCCATGGGCTGAGGCCGCCCAGGTCGAAGTTGAAGAGCGTGCCGTCCGGCTCCGGCTCCAGGTCGGCGCGGCCCGGGAGCGCCGAGCTGAGGTCCGGAGTGCGGCTGTGCGTCCAGTAGTAGCTCGAGCCGACCTGCAGGAGGTAGGGCGTGCTCTCCACGTCGTGGATGACGAAGGTGCCATCCATCAGGCCACGGCCGCCATGCCCGCTATAGGCGCCGTCCTCCGTGGGCACCCAGGCCATGACGAACGTCGACCGCAGGTCGGTGGGGCGCGTGATGATGGAGCCGTCGGCCTGGACGTAGTGGGTGGAGCTGTGGCCCAGGACGGTCTGCGCGCCGCAGGTGGGGCCGGGCCACGGCCGGATGGTGAACGTCACATCCGTGGTGGCGCCGCTCGCGTCCGTGATGATGGCGGTCACCTCGGCGGGGCCGTCGAAGCAGACCGGGGCCAACCACTCCGCGGAGGCCGCGGCACCGGTGCCGCGAGTGGCCACGAAGGTGCCCTGCGAGGCCACCCAGGAGACGCTCAGCGCCGTTCCTTCCGGGTCATGCGCGGTGAACCCGAGCATCACGAGCTCACCCCCGTCCGCGTCCTGGGCGGACTGGGAGACGCTGTCCACGACGGGGACCCGCTGCATGTTCACCTGGGGACCGTCACCCACCTGGAGGGTGAGATGGCCCTCTTGATATCCGCCCGTCGAGTCCGAGGCATAGAGCGTGAAGATGCACCGGGCACCGGGTGGCACGGCGCTCAGGGTGAACGTCGGGGTGGCGGTGGTGACGGCGCCGAAGGTGCCCTCGCAGGTGGAGGTCCAGAAGAGGTACAGGGCGTCTCCGTCCGGGTCGGCGACCGAGGCGGCCAGCTGCGTCGTCCGGCCCACGGCGAGCACGGAGGGCGCACCCATCATCGCGCGCACCTCCGGCCAGGTGTTGAGGCGCACCGTCACCGCGGCGCGTCCCGACGGGCCCCCGTTCCGCACGGTGAGGTCGACGGTGACGGTGGCCGTTGCGTTCCGGGAGTCGCGCACCTCCAGCTGGATGCGCTGCACGCCCGCGGTGGCGGGCGCGGTCCACGTGGTGGACGCGGCGGCCGGGGCGCTGAACGTGCCGCCGGGCGCGCTCCAGGCGTAGGTCAGCGTGTCACCCGCGTTGTTGTCGTGCGCGGCCGCCGAGAGGGTGACGGAAGCGCCCGGCTCCGCCTCATTGGTGGACACCGTGAGCGAGTTGATGATGGGCGCTTCGTTCTCGAAGGGCGGGACGGGTTGGGCCTGCTGCATCAGCATGAAGACCGCGGCCACGCGGCCCGGCTGGATGGCCATCGGGCCCGCATAGCCCCGATAGATGACGGTGGACGCCGCGTCGTACGCAGCCGCCGTGAAGACGCGGTCGGCGCCCGCGGGGATGTCGCGGAGCGTGCCGTTCCACGTGTTCCCGTCGCGGACGAGGTCCACTCCCAGCGGGGTGGGGATGCCCGGGCCCTGGACCTCCACGTGGATGCGCGCCACGTCATCGGCCGACAGGGCCTGGCCGAGCATGACCTTGACGTCGGCGCTCGCCGGCGAACGCGAGTCGCCCTCGCCTCCACCACAGGCCGCGAACACTCCCAGGGCAAGCACCGCCGTCACCACCGACGCGGCGCGCCCGACAAAACGCAATACAGACATGAATCCCCCTCTGGATTGAGGGGGTGGCTATAGCCCGGACGGTGGATTCACCGCAAACACCCTGCGTGGGAGGATTTCCTACCCAGGAGCCCAGGATGAGGTGTGATTGCCAATGGGCGCCTGGGCCCCTACATGGCGGTCCGCTCAGTGCCCCTGCTGCGCCGCTGGCACCGGCACGAGCGGCGACGCCTCTTCACCCCGCCCCTCACCGGCGGGCACCGTGCGCGTCCGGGCGATGAGGAGGTAGATGGCCGGCACGAAGAAGAGCGTGAAGAACGTGCCGATGGCCATGCCCGTCACCAGCACGAGCCCGATGCTGTTGCGCGCCGCCGCGCCCGGCCCCTCCACGAGGACGAGCGGGAAGTGGCCGGCGACGGTCGCCACGGTGGTCATCAGGATCGGCCGGAGCCGCCCTGATGCAGCCTCCTTCACCGCCTCGAGCTTCGTGCGGCCCTCTTCCTGGAGCCGGTTGGCGAAGTCGACGATGAGAATCCCGTTCTTCGCAATCAGCCCCACCAGCGTCACCAGCCCCACCTGCGAGTAGATGTTGAGCGTGGTGGTGAAGGCGTCGGTGAAGTACGGCATGGTCGGGTTCGGCATCTTCAGGAAGGTGGTCAGCAGCGCGCCGAAGAGCGCCAGCGGCACCGACCCGGCGAGGATGATGAGCGGGTCCCTGAAGCTGTTGAACTGGGCCGCCAGCACCAGGAAGATGAGCACCACCGCGAGCAGGAACGCCGCGAGGAACTTGTTGCCCTCCACCCGCAGCTGCCGCGACTCGCCCGTGTAGTCGATGCTGTAGCCCTTGGGCAGTATCTTCGCCGCCTCCGCCTCCAGGTACCCGAGCGCCTCGTCCAGCGGCCGGATGGCGACGCCGCTCAGCTTCACCGCGTTGAGCTGCTGGAAGCGGTTGAGCGACCGGGGCGCCACCGTGTCCTTGATGGACGCGATGGACGAGAGCGCCACGAGCTGGCCGTTGGGGCCGGTGACGTAGACGTCCTTCAGCTGCTCGGGATTGAGCCGGGAGACGCGGAGCAGCTGGGGGATGACCTTGTAGCTGCGCCCGGCGATGTTGAAGCGGTTGACGAAGTTGCCGCCCACCGCCGCGCTCAGGTCCTGCCCCACCGTCCCCAGGTTCAGCCCCAGCTGCGCCACCTTCTCGCGGTCGATCTCCACCTCCGATTGGGGCTGGTCAATCTTCACGTCGATGAGCGGAGGGAAGGCGAACATCCCGCTCTGCGCCGCCTTCTCCTGGAGCTGCTGCGCGAACCCCAGCAGCTCACTCGCCTCCGCCGTGGAGGCGATGACGAACTCCACCGGGAAGTTGCCACCGCCCGGCAGCGCCGGAGGCAGGATGGGGAACGTCTGGACGCCAGGGATGACGCCCACCCGCATCTGCGTGTCGACCAGCACCTCCGCCGCGGAGCGCTGGCGCTGCTCCCACGGCTTCAAGCCCAGGCCCCAGAACCCGCCGCCCGGGTTCGTTATCTGGAAGGTGTAGGCCGACTCCGGCATCTCCATCAGCGTCCGGTTCACCTCGCGGACGGACGGGTCCAGCTGCTCCAGCGTGGAGTTGGACGGGGTGTTGACGATGCCGAAGACGATGCCCTGGTCCTCCGTCGGGGCGAGCTCCTGCGGCGACTGGGCGAACATCAGGAGCGCGAGCAGGCTCAGCACCGCCCAGGCGGCGTAGACCACGCCCCGTGCGCCCAGCGCGCGCTCCAGCGAGCGCGCATACGCGGCCCGCAGGCGCTCGAAGCCGCGGTTGATGGCCCCCGGCAGCCCCTGGTCTTCGTGGCCCGCCTTCAGGAGCGCGGCGGACATCATCGGCGAGAGTGTCAGCGCCACCACTCCCGAGAGCGTCACCGCCCCGGCGAGCGTGAGCGCGAACTCGCGGAACAGCGAGCCGGTGAGCCCGCCCTGGAAGGCGATGGGCGCATAGACGGCGGCGAGGGTAATCGTCATCGCGATGATGGGCCCGACGAGCTCCCGCGCCCCCTTGAGGGCGGCGTCCACGGGGCGCAGGCCCTCGCGCAGGTGGCGCTCCACGTTCTCCACCACGACGATGGCGTCGTCCACCACCAGCCCCACCGACAGCACCACCGCGAGCAGGGTGAGCAGGTTCACCGTGAAGCCGAAGAGCTGCATCAGGAACACCGTGCCGATGAGCGACACCGGGATGGCCACCACCGGTATCAGGATGGAGCGCACGGAGCCCAGGAAGAGGAAGATGACCACCACGACGATGAGGAGCGTCTCGCCCAGCGTCGTCACCACCTCGTCGATGGCGTTCTGGATGTACTCCGTGCCGTCGAAGGCGATGGTGGCGTTGATCTGCTCCGGGATGTCCTTGCGCAGCGACTCCATCTCCGCGCGGACGCGCTGGAGCACGTCCAGCGAGTTGGCATTGGGGAGCGCCCAGAGGCCGATGAACACCGCCGTCTGCCCGGCGAACCGGACATCGGTGTCGTAGTCCTCGGCCCCCAGCACCACGTCGGCGATGTCCGACAGCCGCACCACCGCTCCGCCGTCCCTCCGGACGATGAGCTGGCGGAACTCCTCCACCGAGCGGAGGTCCGTGTTCGCCGTGAGGTTCACCTGCACGAGCGAGCCCTTCGTCTGCCCCACGGCGGCGAGGTAGTTGTTGCTGGCGAGCGCCTGCCGGACCTGCGCCGGGCTGATGTTGAGCGCGGCCATCCGGTCCGGCTTCAGCCACACCCGCATCGCGAACGTCCTCGCCCCCAGCAGGTCCGCGCGCTGCACGCCCTCCAGGGCGGACAGCCGCGGCTGCACCACCCGCACCAGGTAGTCCGTAATCTCGTTCTGCTTCAGGAACTCGGAGGAGAAGCTGAGGTAGGCCGCGGCGAACTGGCTGTCCGCGGTCTCGATGGCGAGCACGGGGACCTGGGCCTCGGGCGGCAGGTCGCCGCGCACCTGGTCGACCTTGGCGCTGATTTCGCTGAGCGCGCGGTTGGAGTCGTAGTTGAGCTTGAGCCGGGCGCGGATGATGGAGACGCCCTGCAGGCTCTGGGACTCGACGTAGTCGATGCCGTCCGCCGAGGCGATGACCCGCTCCAGGGGCGTGGTGATGAACCCGCGGACCAGCTCCGCGTTGGCGCCGATATAGGCGGTGGTCACCGTGATGTCGGCGTTCTCGCTGCGCGGGTACTGCCGCACGTTGAGCGACTGGATGGCCTGCAGGCCGGCGATGATGATGAGGAGGTTGACCACCAGCGCCACCACGGGGCGCCGGATGAAAAGGGCGGTGAAGTTCATACGCGCGTCTCCCGGGGCTCTACCGGTCCACGGGCTGGGGCGCGGACTCGACCTGCGGCGCCAGCGAGTTGTTGACGATGACGGCCGCGCCGTTGCGCAGCTTGAAGGCGCCGTTGCTGACCACGCTCTCCCCTGGTTTCAGGCCCGAGGCCACCGCGACGAAGTCGCCCCGTCGCTCGCCCAGCCGGACGAAGCGCTGCTGGGTCACGAGGCCCGGCTTGCCGGCGGCGTCCTTGCCCTCCTCGATGACGTACACCGAGTCGCCGTACGGGGCGAAGAGCACGGCGGTGGCGGGGATGGCCACCACCTCGGTGGTGCCCTCGGCGAGCACGTCGACGTTGGCGAACATGCCCGGCATCAGGCGCCCGTCCGCGTTGGGCACGGTGGCGCGCATGCGCACGTTGCGCGAGGAGAGCTCCACCTCGGGGTTGATGGTCGTCAGCGCGCCCTCCCACGTGTCCTTTGGAAAGACGTCGACGCGGACGCGCACCTTCTGCCCCGGCTTCACTTCCGCCAGCGCCTGCTGTGGGAGGAGGAACTCCACGTAGACGGGGTCCATGGCCTGGAGTGAGGCGATGGGGCCGCCGGGGGAGACGACCTGGCCCAGCTCCACCTGCCGGATGCCGATGCGGCCGTCGAAGGGCGCGCGGATGACCTTCTTCGCGATGATGGCGCGCAGGTTGGCCACCGCGGCCTCGGCCTGGATGGCCCGCGCCTGGGCGGACTCGAGCTCCGACTGGGTATTGGCGCCCTGGGCGTGGAGCGACTGGGCACGGCCCCGGGTGAGCTTCGCGAGCTCCGCGTCCGCCAGGGCTCCCGTCAACTGGGCCTCCTCACTGGAGGTGTCGAGCCGGACGAGCACCTGCCCCTTCTTCACCCGCGCGCCGTCCTCGAAGCCGATTTCGCGGACGATGCCGGACAGCTCGGCGCCCAGCGTCACGCCGCGGACCGCGAGCACCGTGCCCACCGCGCCCCGGGTCGCCTGCCACTGCGCGACTTCCGCCTTGGCCGAGGTGACGGCCTCGGGGGGCGGGACGAAGGCGGCGCCTGCCTCGATCATCGCGCCAATCTGCGCTGCCTTGATGCCGCCCAGCAGCACGATGACGCCGAGCAACAACAGGACGCCGATGACCCAGCGCTTGCGTCTACCCGCGGGGCGCGTGGAAGGAGGTTGCGCTTCGTCGGGACGGGCTGTGACGGTTGCAGGCATCGGGGGCGCTCGTTAAGGGTAATTTCGGACCCCTCTATACGAACTGCCGGTTGCGCATGCCCGAGAAAGTGGCGCCTGCTTCATTCGCCACATGATGGGCGCCCAGTGCCAGGGCGTCATGGCGACCCTGTCCGGCCACGTGCTGCCCCCACCCCCGCGTTTCTCCAGCGCCGAGAGGCGCTCCTGCGCGATGGGGGGCGTACCTCGCCGCTTCCGTCTTCTCCACGCTCCGGACGAGCGTGGCGGCTGCCGCCCGACTCCTATGGCTGGCTGGCCGTGCTCGAAGCCTCGCTCGCCAACAACGCCGCGAGCGCCATCGCACGAAGTACGCCCAGGATTGCGACCGACGTGCCTCGCGCATGCTTTCGAGCGTTGAGCACTGGTCGTTTCCTCCTGCAGTCCTCACGTTGTGCCTGAAGGAGCCGAGCAGGTCTCGGCGGACAGCCCCTCCTCCCCGGTGGGCCTGCGCCCGCCGTCACCCCAAGGAGGCAGCAATGAGCGTCACCACCGTCGGTAGTCCCAGCGAGACGCGCACCACGAGCGTCGGGAGTATCGACCTGAAGCTCGAGGCGGTCGTCATCCCGGTCTCGAGTCTCGACCGCGCGAAGCAGTTCTATCTGGGGCTCGGATGGCGGCTCGACGCGGACTTCAGCAAGGGCAATGCCCGCGTGCTCCAGTTCACCCCTCCGGGCTCCCCGTGCTCGTTCCAGTTCGGCACGAACCTCACGCCGGCCGCGCCCGGCTCGGCCCACAACCTCCTGGTCGTCTCCGACATCGAGGCTGCGCGCAACGAGCTGGTGGGGCGCGGCGTCCAGGTGGGCGAGGTGTTCCACTTCTCCGAAGGCCCGGCCCCCTTCGGCGACAAGGTCCGTGGCCCCGCGCCCGACCACCAGAGCTACGGCTCGTACGCGTCGTTCAGCGACCCGGACGGCAACACCTGGCTCTTGCAGGAGGTCACGGCCCGGTTCCCCGGGCGGGTGGACCGCTCCCAGCTGTCGTTCAGCTCCGCGAGGGACCTGGCGAGCGCGCTCCGGCGTGCATCGGCCGCCCACGGCGAGCACGAGAGGCGCAGCGGCAAGGCCGACGAGAACTGGCCCGACTGGTACGCGCGGTACATGACGGCAGAGGAGTCCGGAGAGGGACTGCCGTCATGAGCGATGAGGGCCGCTGACGGGAGCAGCCCGAGCGGCTTCGAGACGCCCGGGCTGGAGTCCCTCCACGCCAACCCACGTCAGCGCGGTGAGGAGGGCGGTCGTCCACCTGCCAGATGGCGTTGGAGTCCGACTACCTCGCGAGTAGTCTCCCCGTGCGCGGTGCGGACCGCCTCACGAGGGACCTCATGGAGCCTGACCACCTCAATCCGGCCAACCTGCCCCCGGGGACGCGCATCGGCCCGTGGTGTCTGTTGGAGCAGTGCGGCCGGGGCGCCTACGGCGTCGTCTACCAGGCCGAGCGCGTGGACGGGACTCCAGGCGTCGTGGCCCTCAAGCTGGCGCTGCACCCGGGGGATGCGCGCTTCCTCCGTGAGGCCGAGCTGCTCCGCCGCCTGCGCCACCCCGCCGTCCCCCGCCTGCTGGACCATGGCGACTGGCAGCCCCGCGAGGGCGTCTCCTACGCCTGGCTCGTCATGGAGTGGGTGGAAGGCCCGTCGCTCCATGCGTGGGCCCAGGCCTGGCGCCCGTCTTCACGGCAGGTGCTTCGGCTTCTGGCTCAGCTGGCCCGAGCGCTGGAAGCCACCCACGCGGCCGGAGGCCTCCACCGCGACGTGAAGGGTGACAACGTCCGCGTCCGGAGCGCGGACGCGCAGCCCTTCCTGCTGGACTTCGGCTCCGGACACCACCTGGGGGCCGCCACGCTCACCTCGCACCCCTTTCCTCCCGGCACCCCGCCCTACCGCTCACCCGAGGCGTGGCGCTTCTTCCTCCACGTCCGCAAGCCCCCGGCGGTCGCGTATGCCCCGGGGCACGCGGATGACCTCTTCGCCCTGGGGGTCACCGCCTATCGCCTGGTCACCGAGAAGTACCCCCCATCGGCGCACCCGATGGATGACGATGCCTGGCTCTGGCGCCCCGAGGAGCTGGCGCACTGGACGGCGCGAGTCTGCAACCCCCGCTGCATTCTGGAATTGAGCGCGCTGGTGGCCCGGATGCTCTCGCCCCTCCCTGAAGCGCGAGGGAGCGCGCGAGAGGTGGCCGAAGCGCTGGAGCAGGCGGCGCGCAACGCCGGACACGAGGCGGACGTGCCGCTCCTCACGGGAGAAGAGCCGCGACCCGCGGGCCTCTTTCCCCTTCCCCAGCGCGTCACGGTGCGGCCCCCTCCTCGCGTGGCGAGGTGGCCCCGGCTCGCGGCCGCCGGCCTCGCAGGCGCACTGGCGCTGAGCGCCGGAGGGCTGCTGAGGGGGAGTCCCTCCGAGGCGCCCGCGGTGGCTCACCTCGCGGAGGAGGATGAGTCCAAGGATGGCGGCGCCGTGGCCCTCGGGGACTCCGCGCTGACGGCGCCGGTGGAGCCCGAGCGAGCCCCCTCCGTGTGGGCATCCATCGCGGTGGACCTTCCACCGAAGCCCCTCCCCGGGCAGCGTCGTCCGGACGCCAGGGGCCGCTGTCCCGGCAAGGTGCAGGTCGCCATCAACGGCGGTTGTTGGAGGAAGCTGTCCGTGGACCTGAAGGACTGTGATGTTGAGGACGGCTTTGAATACAGGGGCGCGTGCTACATCCCCGCCCTGACTCGGCAACGCCCTGCCACCTCGGGCCCCGCGGCTTGCGACGACAGTCCGTAGCCACCTCGAGGTACACGCCTGACCAGGCCGCGCTCACGGCAGGCGCGTGGCAGGGGCCTGGCCCCTTGCTTGTTCCGCGCCTCCCCTGCTGCGACATGACGTGGCCATCGCACAGAGGCGTGCCTGGAAGACAGGGGCTCCAGGTGAACCCGCCGCTGCCTGGCCGGCCTGTCACCGACATTGCTCAACGGCCACCAGGTATCGGCAGCCGCATCTTGCAAGCCAGCGCATGGCAATCCACCATGGCCGCGGTGGGCGGCGAGCAGCGGGCGACGGGTGCACGACGACGGCATGCGCTTCGCAGACGCTGCTTCCCCAGTTGAGGAGGCACAGATGTCGCGCCGCATCGCACTTGCGCTCACCGCCCTGGGAATGACACTCGCCATGCTGCCCTTCGCCCTGGTCCGTGTCTCGAACGCGCTGGCCGATGCGGAGCAGGGCTCGGGGCGGGGCGTGCCGCCCCTGGCCTTCATCCGGGGCGATGCAGCGCTGCCACGGCACCTGGAATACGTGCGGCTCGACAGCCGCGCCCTCGACGGAAATCTGTTGGGGGACTCACGGACACGGGAGCTGGGCGTGCTGCTTCCGCCCTCGTACTTCCATGCCCCCGAGCGCAGGTTTCCGGTGGTGTACCTGCTGCATGGCCTGGGGCCGCGGGAGCACGGGCACCTGGGCTACGTGGGCGTGCAGCGCGCCGCGTTCCACCAGATGGAAGCAGGCGAGCTTCCGGAGCACATCGTCGTCGCGGTGGACGGGACGACCTCGCTGGGTGGGAGCTACTACACACGCTCGCCAACAACAGGCGACTTCGAGACATACGTGGCCCGTGAAATCGTGGGCGCCGTGGACGCACGGTACCGGACGCGTGCCGAGGCAAAGTGGCGCGCGATTGCCGGCTTCTCCATGGGCGGGCACGGCGCCATCAAGCTGGCCATGAAATACCCGGGCCTGTTCTCGAGCGTCGGCACCTTGAGCGCGAGCCCGCTGTCGCTCGAGCAGCGCAGGAGGCTGTACCGTGACGCGCTGGCGAACAAGCCCGTGGCACGCGACGCCCGGGAGCTCATGGCGCTGTACCCGTTCGAGGAGGACTGGACGGTGGCGTCCATCTACGCCAAGGCCGCCGTGTTCTCGCCCGCACAGACCCGCTCCCCGCTCTTCCTCGAGCTGCCGTTCCAGAGTGGACTCGACGACGACCCGGTGTGGCGGCGGTGGCTGGAGGAGGACCCGCTCACGCTGCTGCCCCGGCACCATGCCGCGCTGCGCACGCTGGACCTGCTCTACATGGACCGGGGCAGCCAGGAGACCTTCCTCGGCGCGGAGGCGTTCGACCGCGCACTCGAGTCCTTCGGGATTCCCTTCCGGCACCAGGTCTTCGAGGGCGGGCACTCGGACGACTTCCACGAGCGGCACCTGCGCATGCTGCACAACCTGGCGATGCGCTGGACCCCCGGCGCGTAGTGCTCGGCAAGAGAGCGCCAGTCCTGTTGCGCTCACCGCTTGAATGCCCCACCCGGGGCGTCGTGAAGCCGCAACACGTACAGGAAGTCCCGCAGGGTACGGCCCCGGGCCACGACGAGCCCGTCGCGCAGGATGACGTCCTCCTCCAGCACGTCCGGGAAGTGCGCCATGGGCACGGGGTCCATCCGGCGATGGAAGGCGACGGGGCCCTCCCCCAGCACCTCCCAGTACTCGCGACGCGCCACCTCCTCGGGATCCGCGCTGCCCTGAATCACGGCGCCAGGCGCCCCCGTGGCGAGGTCGAAGAAGCGCGTGGTCTGGTCATTGGAGCGGGTGAGCAGCCAATCCCCCTCCATGGCCACCGAGAACGGCAGCGTCGGGTGCGGCACCTCGTACAGGAGCCGCCCCGTCCCCGCGTCGAAGAGGCGCACGCGCGCGTCCAGGCTGCACGCGGCCACCCGGCTGCCATCGTCGGACAGCCGCACCGCGATGACGGGCTTCTCGGAGACCTGGAGGACGCGCCGGGCGCCCGCGGGCAGGTCGAAGAGTTCCAGCTCCCCCGAGGCCCGGCCCACGGCGAGGCGGGGCGCGCGGGCCGCCGCCCCGTACGCCCGCGCGGGCTTCAGCAGCGCCTGGGTGTCGAGCACCAGCGCCCCCGTGCCCAGGTCGTGCAGCATGAGCCGGGAGTCCTCCGCGTAGCCCGAGACGACGTACGCCCCGTCGGGCGTGAACTCCACCAGCGAGACGGGCGTCGCCGGCCCTCGCAGGGTGTGCCGCAACGTCCCGTCCGCGACGCGCCACACCCGCACCACGCCGATTTCGATGACCGCGGCCAGCCACTGCCCGTCCGGTGAGAAGGCCATGGGCAGCTCCAGCGTCGGCTTCTTCGACGCATCGCGCCCCTCCAGCGGAGGCACGGACAGCTCCCGCACCGGCGCGAGGCGCTCCACGTCGACCACCTGGACACCCCGCCTGCGAGAATCCTCGTGGAAGTGCTGGACGGGGTATGCGGCCAGGGCGCCGTCCGGACTGAAGCGCCACGGCTGCAGGCCGGAGTCGTTGGTGTCGGCGGGCAGCTCCCGCACCTGGCCCCGGGCATCGATGGCGAAGGCCCCGTAGAACCGCCTGGCGATGGCGAGGCTCCCCTCCGCGCGCCCCGAGAGGCTGCGCACACGGTGATGCTCGGCCAGCAGGGAGGGCGGCACGGGCGCGTGGAGCTCGCCCAGGAGCACGCCGCCGTCGGCGGCCGTCAGGGCAAAGTGCTTCAGGTCCGGAGAGAAGGCCGCGCCGCGCTCATGGCCATCCGAGGCATAGGGACGCGTCCACAGCGTGACGCCGTCGCCTGGCACCAGCACCTCCAGCCGGTCATACCGGAGCAGGCCCAGGCGCGAGTTCCCCAGCCAGCTCACCTGGGAGTAGCGCCCCTCCCCCTTCAAGCCCTCCATCCGCTTCCAGCCTTGCGTCTGCGCCAGGGCGACGCCGTCCAGGTCCGCCCAGGCCAGCCACTCGCCATCCGGGCTGAAGGCCACCGTGCCGACGGACGTACCGGAGTCCAGCCGCGCCACCTGCGCCCCCGTCTCCACGTCCCAGATGCGCACCGTGCTGTCCGAGGCACCCGAGGCCAGCCAGCGTCCCGAGGGATGGAAGGCCACGCTCAGCACCGACTGCTCGTGCCCCTGGAGCGTGTGGACCTTCTTGCCCGAGGCCACGTCGTACAGGTGGACTTGCCAGCCGAGGTTGCCCACCGCGAGCAGCGTCCCCTCCGGGTTGAAGGCCACCGACGTCACCCGGCCCTCCTGGCCGGTGAACTCATGCAGCTGCGCCCCCGTCTCCGCGTCCCAGATGCGCGCGTCGTGGGACCTCGAGCCCGACGCCAGGCGCTTGCCGTCCGCGCTCCAGGCAATCCCTCGCACCTCGCCCTCGTGGCCCGCCATCACCACGAGGCTCCGGGCGGTGGCCACGTCCCAGACGCGCACGTTGTGGCCATCCGACCACGAGCCGGTGGCCAGCCGCGTCCCTGACGGGTCGAACGCCGCGCACAGCACCTGGGAGTCGTGCCAGAGGACCTCGTCCGCGCCTTCGAGGGCGCCGCGCAGCGGCAGCAGGGACTCCACCCAGGGCGCGCCACCCGCCGCTTCACGCTGCCGTCGCCACTGCGCCGCCAGCGCGTACAGGTGCGCCTCCGGGTCGCTCCAGGGCTTCGCGCCTTCCCCGGAGTAGTGCGCGGCGGCGTCGGGCGCGTCGTACCAGCGCAGCCGGTTGTAGAGACACTGGAAGAGGGCCTCGGGGTGCGCGCGCAGGAAGGCGGCGTCGAGCGCGACGGCCTTGCGCAGGACGCGCAGCGTCTTCGGACCCACCGTGGGCCCGTCCTCCCGCGGCACGCGGGCGTCGTCGGGCGTCTGGGCGAGCGCAGAGTCCAGGGCGGCGAGCAGCGCCTCCACGCCCTGGGTGCTCACGAGGTGTTCGAGGGTCGAGAGCTCGGTGAGGGATGCGAGGTCGTGGGACATGGTGGCTCCTTCGCCGCGAGGCGCGAGGGGGCGCATTCTCGCGGTGACCCTCTCCCGCGTTCAATGGGCGGGGCGCCCCCTGAACCCGATTCAGGCCTCCGTGGGGCCTGATGGCGGTCGCTTCCGCGCCGGAGGCCGCCGCGGTCGACTGTCCCTCCAACTACACGTCCCTCCAGGTGCGTGTGCAGCCCAATACGTCCATTGCCTGGACGAGGGGCCTCACCGTGTCGAACGGCACGAACGTGCACATCGGCGTCTTCTACAACGGCTGGGGCACCCCCGTTGCCAACGGGAGCGTGGACCTGTACGCCATCGAAGGCTCGCTCGCGATTCCCATCTCCACCGGCTGGGACACGTGGTGGAGGCCGAGCCGTGCATCGCGCTGGAGCTTCCAGGCCTTCTGCCACGGCCGCGTGGTGTCGACCGACACCGCGACCGTGACCTGGAACTGACGCACGAGCCCGTGGCCCCGGAGTGAGCTGCCTTCGGGGCTTCGGGGTCCGGGCACTCGTCGTTCACGCCTCGCTGGGAGTATGACCGCTTCCCAGCGGTCCATCCCCCGTGGAGAGAGCCTCATGCGCACCTCGTCGATGCCCCTCATCGTCGCCGCCCTCCTGTCGGCCTGCAGCCAGTCCTCTGGCCCCACGCAAACCCCCGAAGACGCGGGCGTCACGCCGGAAGAGCCCCTTCCCAGCGGCCCTCCGGTGCCGACGGGCCCTCCCAACGTGCCCGAGTTCCAGCCGGCCTTCCCCGGGCAGACGCGCGTCCCGGCCATCCAGACGAAGACGGCCTTCCAGGTCACCGAGCTTGCCTCGGGCTTCAGGAACCCCTGGGCCATCGCCTTCCTGCCGGACCAGCGCATGCTGGTGACGGAGAAGCCCACCGGCTCGCTCTACATCGTCACGCCCCAGGGCGCGAAGTCTCCCGCCGTCGCGGGCCTGCCTCGCGTGGATGGCCGGGGCCAGGGCGGCCTGCTCGACGTGGAGGTCGGTCCCGACTACGCCCAGAGCCAGCTCATCTACTGGACCTATTACGAGCCGCGCCAGGGCGGCAACGGCCTGGCCGTGGCGCGCGCGAAGCTCGTCGAGGGCGCACAGCCGCGCGTGGAGAACGTGCAGGTCATCTTCCGCATGATGCCCACCCTGGAGTCGACGCTGCACGCGGGAGGCCGGCTGGTGTTCGCCCCCGACGGCAAGCTGTTCGTCACGCTCGGCGAGCGGTCCGTTCTCGAGGGCCGGGTGCAGGCCCGGGACGTGAAGAGCCACTTCGGCAAGGTGGTCCGCATCCATCCCGACGGCTCGGTGCCCCAGGACAACCCGTTCGTGAACACCGCCGGAGCCAGGCCGGAGATCTGGTCGGTGGGCCACCGCAACATCCTGTCGGCGGCGCTCGACGGCCAGCAGCGCCTGTGGACGGTGGAGATGGGGCCACGCGGGGGTGACGAGCTCAACCGTCCCGAGGCGGGCAAGGACTATGGCTGGCCCACCATCGGGTATGGCGAGGAGTATTCGGGCGCGCCTCTGCACGACAGTCCCCAGGGCCCGGGCATGGAGCAGCCCGTGTACTACTGGGACCCTGTGATTTCCCCCTCGGGGATGACCATCTACACCGGGGAGCTGTTCCCCGAGTGGCGCAACGACATCTTCATCGGAGGGCTGTCCAGCCAGGCGCTGGTGCGGCTGATGATGAGGAATGACCGCGTGGTGGGCGAGGAACGGCTCCTGGCGGAGCTGGGCGCGCGCATCCGCGAGGTGGTGCAGGGACCCGACGGAGCGCTCTACCTGCTGACCGACGCCACCAACGGCAAGCTGCTCAAGCTCACGCCGCGCTGAGTCCCGGCGCACCAGGCGGGCCGCCCACAGCCAGCGGGAACCTCTCCGCTTCTATTTCCTCGCTCGTGCCCCGAGAGCCTCAAGGCCCCTCGGTGCTCCGCCCCATCCAGGAGTCGTTCTTCGAGCAACGCGCGCTGGAGCGGACCTACCGCGCGCACGACGTGAGCACGGTGCGCGTCGTGGAGCCGCACTACCTCCTGCTCAGCTGGCCCGCCTGGTTCCTGCTCGGCTGGGACCACCTGCGAGGGGCCGTGCGCATGCTCCGCGTCGACCGCATCGAGTCGGCGCGCCTCACCGAGTCGACGTTCCGCGTGCGGAGCTCGAAGTCGATGCGCGCCACGATTGACGACATCTTCGCCGCGCTCTGAGCAGACCGGGCCGCGGACGGCGCCAGGACAGCCTCTCGATGCGGGGACGCGTGAGTTCATGGGAATGGGAGCGGGACGCCCGGCGCGCTGCTGCACAGCTGCACCATCGCGACAGTCACCCCTGGTGCCTGGAATGTCTGCACCCTCACGTCACAGGCGGTGACGGCGGGCACGACGTACTGGCTGGCCGTGCTCAGCCCCACCGGCGGGGGTGACGTCTACTGGCGACACACCAGCGGCACCGGTTCCTACAAGGTGCAGCCGGGCCTCGTGACGCTGCCCTCCACCTGGTCCGGCACCGGCGGCTACCCGGGCAGCAATATGTCTGCCTACGCGGGCAACTGAGCCACCGCTCACGAAGGGCAGCACGGGTCGGCCCGGTCGAAGCGCGGACCACCGACTCCAGCCGAGTCACCGCGTCCAGGACGGTCTGGACGCGGTGGTGGCGAAGCGGGTGTGAAGGAAATGAGCCCCTCCGCGTGCGGGCCTGCGAAGCTGGGACCATGGAACGCTTCATCGAGGTCGCCGAGGGAGTCTCGCTCTGGGTCGAGTCACGGGGTCCGGAGGATGCTCCCGCCATTCTGCTCATCATGGGCTCCACCGCCTCGGGGCTGGTCTGGCCCGACGCGCTCGTGGACGCGCTGGCCCGGAAGCACCGGGTCATCCGCTATGACCACCGGGACACAGGCGCATCCACCTGGGCTTTCGACAGGGTCCCCTACTCCGCCACCCGGATGGCCGAGGACGCACTGGCCATCCTCGATGCGCTCGGCATCGAGCGTGCGCACGTCGTAGGCCTGTCGCTGGGAGGGTTTCTGGTGCAGTGGCTCCTGGTCGCCCATCCCGAGCGGCTGCTCAGCGCGACGGTCCTCGGGGCGCCCGCCCTCGAAGGCGCGCCCGCCCGCGCCAACGTGACGGCGCGCGCCCCCATCGCCCCTGAGCTGTACGCGTTCTGGGGCCAGATGTTCGAGCCGCGGGAGCGCGAGGCGCAGATTGAATGGCGGGTCGAGAACTGGCGCAGGCTCAACGGCAAGGTGATTCCCTTCGACGCCGAGGAGTTCCGCGCACTCGAGCGGCGCATCATCGCCCACGCCGGCCGTCACGACACGTCGACTGCCCATGCGCGGGCCGACCCCTCCGGGCTGGCGCGTGGGGCGGAGCTCGCGCACGTCACCGTGCCCACGCTCGTCATCGCCACCCCAGAGGACCCCACCAACCCCGAGTCCAACTCGCGGTTCCTCGCGGCGACCCTGCCGCGCTCGACCCTGGTGCGAATCGACGGGATGGGACACGCCATTCCACGTGCCGTCGTGCCCCCGCTCGCGGCGGCGCTCCTGGGCCACATCGAGACCGTGGGCATTCGTTGAGCACATTCCCTACCAAATGGAGATTCATCAGACACAGCGCGTTGCCCGAGTGAGTGTCCCCGGGCTGCTGCCTGAGCAGGCTCCCGCCATGCTATTACTGATGCCGTCTGGTTTCCCCTTCTCGTGGAAACCCGAAAGGACATCATGCGAGGGATGCTTGGGAGGCTGACCGGCCGCGCGCCGGTGGGCTTGCTGCTGTGTCTGTGGTTCCTGGCCGGCTGCTCGGGCCCTGTGCAGGAGGCGGAAGCGGCGAGCGCCCCGGAGGTGGCCCCCGCGGCCCTGGCCTCGCCGGTCTGGAAGATGGCGCGGGCCGGTCGCCTCCATTCGGTGGGCCTCCAGCTGGATGGAACGGTGTGGGCCTGGGGGTACAACGCCAACGGTCAGCTCGGGGACGGCACCACCTTCAACCGGCTCGCGCCCGTGAGGGTCTCCGGGCTCACCTCCATGGTGTCCGTGGCGGCGGGACGCTCCCACTCGCTGGCGGTCAAGTCGGACGGCACGGTGTGGGCCTGGGGGCTCAACTCCCAGGGGCAGCTCGGCGACGGCACCACCACCCAGCGGCTGAGGCCCGTGCAGGTATCGGGCCTCACGGGCGTCACGTCCGTGGTGGCGGGCGCCGAGCACTCCCTGGCGCTCAAGTCAGACGGGACGGTGTGGGCCTGGGGCTACAGCTACGACGGCATCGGCGATGGCACGCGGCTGCGGCGCCTGAGGCCCGTCCAGGTGGTGGGGCTCACGGGCGTGGTGGACCTGTCCGCGGCCAGCGGCTCCTCCATGGCGGTCAAGGCGGATGGCACGGCGTGGGGGTGGGGCTCCAACGGCACGGGCATGCTCTGTAACGGCACCACCTCCCAGCAGCTGGCGCCCGCGCAGGTCTCGGGCCTCACCTCCGTGGTTGCCGTGGCCTTGCGAGGCGCCAGCGGCTTCCTGCTCAAGGGCGATGGCACCGTCTGGGGCTGCGGCATGAACTTCTCCGGGGAGCTGGGCGATGGGACCACCACCCGGCGGCCGACGCCCGCGCAGGTGCTGGGGCTCTCGGATGTCGTGCGCCTGGGGGCGGGGGACGGTCACACGCTGGCGGCCACGAGCGATGGCCGCCACTGGGCATGGGGCTATAACAACTATGGGCAGCTCGGCGACGGGACGACGACCACCCGCACACTCCCGGTTCAAGTCCAGGGCCTCTCCGGCGCGAGCATCCTGTCGGGAGGGGAGTCCCATTCCCTGGCCGTCCAACCCGACGGGACCCTGTGGGTCTGGGGGAACAACTATGCGGGCCAGCTGGGCGATGGGGTCCCCACCAACTTCCTGAGCCCGGCCCCCTCGCTCTTCACGGGGGCGTCCATGGCGGGCGGGGGAAACCATTCCGTGGGCCTGAAGTCGGACGGGACCGTCTGGACGTGGGGCTTCAATACCTCTGGCCAGCTGGGCGATGGAACCCCCACCCCCAACCCGCGGACGGTGCCCGCACAGGTGGCGGGGCTCGCGAACGTCACCTTCATCGCGGCGGGGACGGAGCGGTCCATGGCGGTCCTCGCCGACGGCACCCTGTGGTCCTGGGGGAGCAACGCGAATGGCGAGCTGGGGACTGGAACCACCACGGCGCACGCCTCCCCCGTCCAGGCCGTGGGCCTCACGGACGTCATCGCGGTGGCGGGCAAGGGCAGTCACACGCTGGCGCTCCGGGCCGGTGGCACCGTGTGGGCGTGGGGCGCGAACGGCTACGGCCAGCTGGGTGACGGAACGACGACCTGGCGCTCGACTCCGGCGGAGGTCCCCGGGCTCACCGGCGTCATCGCCGTGGGGGCGGGCAGCCACTTCTCCGTGGCGCTCAAGGCCGATGGCACCGTCTGGACCTGGGGCGGCAACAACCTGGGCCAGCTCGGCGACGGCAACACCAGCTCGCGCTTCACGCCCGGCCAGGTGCCAGGCCTCACCTCCGTCGTCTCCGTGTCGGTGGGACGCGGCTACACGGTGGCGCTCAAGTCCAATGGCACGGTGTGGGGCTGGGGCGAGAACTATTATGGCCAGCTCGGTGACGGCTCCTTCGCCTGGTCGTCGTCACCCGTGCAGGCGCTGAACTTCACGGACTGCGTGGCGGTGGCTGCCGGGGGTTCCCACACCCTCGCGCTCCAGAATGACGGCACGGTGTGGTCGTGGGGATACAACGCCAGCGGGCAGCTCGGCGATGGCTTCACCTCCAGCCAGAGCGCTCCCGCGCAGGTCCCGAACATCATCGATGCGACGGGCCTGGCCGCGGGCGAATACCACTCGATGGCGCTTCGTGCGAACGACGTCCTGTGGGGCTGGGGCTCCAACTCCTCCGGACAGCTCGGGACGGGAACCGAGGACATCCGGATGGTCCCCTACCCCCTCTGATAATCGACGCCCGCCCCCCCCGACGTCCGGAGGGGGGGCGGAAGCTCGCGTGAGCGGTCACCGCTTGATCATGCCGCCCGGGTTGAGGGGCCCGCCTCGCTGAAGCGCGCGCTGATAGGCGGGGCGGGCGTGCAACCGCTCGAGATAGGCGCCGAGGTTGGGAAGGGATTGAAAGGACTCCAGGGCTCCCGTGGGCCGCGCCGCTTCCAGCACGAAGCTCATCTGGATGTCAGCGGCGCTGAAGCTGCTGCCTACCAGGTAGTCCCGCTCCCCGAGCGCGCCCGAGATGTAGCCGAGATGGTTCTTCACCTCGCTGGAGATGCGAGGCATGAGCGGCGCGCCCGCCTCGCCCAGACGCCCCACATACAGGCTGAGCATGAGGGGCAGCATGGCCGAGCCCTCGGCATAGTGCATCCAATGCACGTAGGTGTCGTACTCGGCCGAGTCCGGCGCGGGCGCGAGCCGCCCGCGACCATGGCGGCGCACGACGGAGTCGATGATGGCTCCGGACTCGGTGAGCACCCGTCCATCGTCCTCGAGGACCGGGGACTTGCCGAGCGGATGGATGGCCTTGAGCTCGGGAGGCGCGAGGTTCGTCTTAGGGTCGCGAGGGTAGATGACGAGCTCGTAGTCGAGCCCCAGCTCCTCCAGGAGCCAGAGGACGCGATGGGAGCGGGAGTTCACGAGGTGGTGCAGTTTGAGCACGGAGCCACGCTACTGCCTGGCGCGGAGACGTTCGAGCGCCTTCTCGAAGTGAGGGGTGCGTCTCGGAGCCTTGACGCTCCCTGCCGCAGGCCCCGGTCAAGTCCGTCTACGCCTGAAGGCGACGGTGAATCCCACAAAGGCAGAGACGGCCGCAAAGCCAATCAGCAACCCCTCGGCCGGACCCGAGTGACCGGCAAGCTCGAGACCCAGCGGGCCTTCGAGCCTCCAGAATATCGGTGTCAGCAGCGCGCAGACGACGAGTCCGGTGATGGCTCCGAAGAATGCAAACAGGGCGCTCAGGAAAGTTCGTTTCAGCATGTGACTGCCACTAGCGTCGGGCGCTCTTCGCCTTCGGTGCCTTCTTCTTCGCCGCGGGCTTGGCTCGCTTCGCGGCTGCCGGGGCCTTGCGCGACGGGCGCTTCGCGGCGCGGGCCGGGCCCGCCCACACCTCGAGCGCGGCGCGCGCCTCGGCCGCGCGCGTCTTGTTGTTCAGCGCCTCCTGGAGCAGCGCGAGCCCTTCCATGGCGTGGCGCACCTGCGCGTCCGTGAGCTCCTCGTGCTGGAAGAGGTTGCGGTAGGCCTTGGCCAGCCGGGCGAGCGCGACGACAGACTCGGTGACCACGCCGCTGCCGGTGGCCTGCGGAGAGCGGAAGTGCCCCAGGCGGTAGCTGATGCTTCCCCAGTCCCAGCGCTCGCTCGCGGGGCGGCCCTGCGCCAGCCGGTCACGCTCCAGCGTCGCCTGCCAGTCGGCGCCGAACTGGGCGCGCAGGGCCTTCTCGAGGAAGGACTGGAGCGCGTCACGCGCGCTGCTCAGGGCCGGGTCGAGCATGGCGCTGACGGTGGCGTTGCGGGTGCTGGAGGTCGTTCTACGGGTGGACACCGGGTGCGCTCCTTCGCGACAGAGGGGTGCGCAGGGTACCGGGCCTGTCCGGGGTCGGCCAGGAATGCGCCGGCCCGGAGCGCCGCACGGAAGTCCGACGCCAGGGCCGGCCGCGCGCGCTCACGCTCACCGTCCAGGTGCCTGATGCCCGCTGTCTCAGGGAAGGTGTCGTCCCGGCTGAAGCGCGGAGCGGATACCCCCTTGGGGGGGGCGCTCACCCGTGCGTGCGGTACACGCTGTAGATCTCCGTGATGTGGTCCGGCAGGTCGATCCTGGCGACGTGCTCCCGCCGGTCGAGCGGGATGCGCGCACGGTTGCGCTCGAGCGCGGCGCGAATCTCCTCCTTGCCCGGCTCGTTGTGCACGCGGCCGAACTGCGTCAACTGAAGCGTGACGAGCGTGTCGTTGACGGTGAGCGCATCGCGCAGATGGTTGACCCCCACCTGCGAGATGAAGTTGTGGAGCAGGTCGAGTGAGCGCAGCGCCGTGTTGTGCTTGAGCATCCGCGCGAGCGCCCGCGCCCCGTCATCGCCGATGAAGTTGCCCAGCTCGCCGACGGCCACCGTCGCCTTGGTGAACCCGAGGTCGAGCAGCGCAATCGACGGATGCCCGGTCAGCGCCTCCGCCAGCGCCGCGGCCCCCTGGGGGCCCACGCGGTTGGACGCCAGCGACACGCGGGTGAGGGACCGGTTGGCCGCGAGGCCCTCGGCGATTTGCGCGACGCCCTCGTCGCCGAGGCGGTTGCAGGACAGGTAGAGCGATTCGAGCGCGCAGTCCTCACGCAGGAACCGTGCAATCCGCGGCGCCGACGCCGCCGTGATTCCATTGGTCCCGAGGTACAGGTGCTTGAGCGTCTTGTTGGCGCCCTGCCCCATCAACGCGCCCAGCAGCACCTCGAGCCCCTCGTCGAGCAGGCCGCAGTTGACCAGGTCGAGCACGGCGAGGGTGCGGTTGTGGCGCAGCAACCCGGCCAGCGGCCGCATCCCGGCGGCCTTCAGCGGGTTGCGCTTGAGCCACAGCGAGGTGACCTTCGAGTCCTGCATGAGGGCGTCGCAGACGTGCGAAATCCCCTCGGGGCCAATCTGGTTTCCGGCGATGTACCAGCACTCCAGTGGCGAGTCCTTGCGCTCACGCAGGAACTCGGCGATGGCCGCCGCCCCGCCATCCCCTACGATGTTGTTGCCGAGCAGGAGGCGCTTGACGCGCTGGGTGGAGCGCATCGCGTCCAGCAGGGGCCGGATGCCGCCGGGACCGACGACCTGCTTGCACAGGTCGAGCCGCCCGTCAGTCGTCAGCGTTCCCTTGCTGAACGCGGTCTGCTGGCTGACGCCGAGGTTCTCCCGAAGGTGCGTCAGCAGGGGGCCGAGCTCGACGAGCGAGCAGGGCACGACGGGCTCGGGCTCGGGCTCGGTGACTGCCGGGGAGAGGGGCTGGGTGCTCCCGGCGATGATGTGCTGGGGCGTGTATTCGCGGCTCGACCGCAGCTGGTGCAGCTGCTCCCGGGTGCGGCCCGGGTCCATGGCGGCGAGCACCTCGGAAAGCAACGCTAGCACCTGCCGGTAGCGCTGATACGAGAGGCGCCGGGCGAACGTCTCCCGGTCATACGGCTGCAGCCGGCGCCGGCGCGCGGGGTTGTCCACCGCTGGCGCCGGGAGGTCGCCAGCGTCGCCCCGGGCGAGCCGCTCGCGCTCGACCTCGTCGATGAAGGCGACCATGGCCTCCTGCCGGAACAGCTCCACGGCGATGTCCTTGCCCAGCCGGCACTGCTTGTCGGCGTGGTTGTTGACCCGTGGCGCCTCGCGCGCACACAGCGACGGCCAGCGCTCGGCGTCCGTGGGGCCATTTGCCGGGAGCACCCCATGGCGCTCGAACAGCCGGAGGTACTCCGCCTCACGCTCCGACGGGCCTGCCCCGGGCCGCTTGCGGATGACGCTCGCCGCCGCCGCGAGGTCCTGGGTGAGCTGACGCGCGAACAGCTCGACAATCTCCTCGTGCACGACGACGAGGTCGGACGACTCCGGGTGGGCCTCATCCTCGTCACGCCGCAGCGAGTGCGCGTGCACCGCCAGCTGCCGCAGCTCGCGCCAGCGGCCCTGGGTCGCCATCTCGTGCAGGAGGTTCTGCACGAGCGGCACGTCGATGGGCGAGCGCGGAACACGTGACGCGACGGCCAGGGCTTCGCGCGCGAGCCCGAGCAGCGAGCCGCCGTCCTCCGGCTCCGGTTGGGCAGGCGCTGGCGGCTCGGCCACGGACGGCGCCTCGCCGCTGGGAGCGTCGGAGCGGACGAAGCGCTCCACGAACGCGCGCATGTCCGCAAAGGGCCACGCGCCCGGCACGAAGTGGCCCCCGGGGTGCTGCACCAGGGTGGCGGCCGACGGGTCGAAGGCCTCGAACAGCTGGAGGGAGCGGTCCGGGGTGACCAGGATGTCGCGGAGGCCGAGCACGTGCAGCGCGGGCACCTGGATGCTCCGCGGCTGCACGTACCGCTCGTGCGCCCGGGCTCGCGACGGAAACGCAGAGATGCAGATGGCGAACCGGAAGGAGAGCGTCGGATGCGGCTGCATGGCCGCGAGCACGGCGGCGAGCGTGCCGCCCTGGGCAAACCCCACGACACCGTCAAAGGGCCCCTGCTCGCGGAACACGTTCTCGAGGAAGGCCACCGAGGCGTCGAACCCCTCGTACTCGCTGTTGTCCTCGGAGGACATCCACCACACCCGCTGGGTGGGGTACTCGGGAACCGCTCCGAAGGCGGCGAGCGTGGCGGCGCGCGTCTCGCCCTGGGGCGAGTAGACGTGCGGTGAGGTGACGAAGGTGAAGTCGGCCAGGTCCTCCAGCGCGTGCCGCAGCTTCCGCACGCGGGCCCGGAAGACTTCGCCATTCTGACGAAACCCGTGGAGCGCGAGGAGCTTCAGCTTCGCCCGGGGCGGGCGGTGCGCCACGGGCGCCTGCTCGGAGCCAGGCCGCGAGGGGGCCACCCCCGTCGTGGGCCGTGGCTGCTGGGAGCGCATGAAGAGCGCGGTGAACTCGGGCCTGGCGAGGAAGGCCTCCTCTTCGGGCGTGCTGGCGCGACCGAGCGCCAGGTTGCGGTGAGGGTAGCGGCCGAAGCGCTCGAGCACGTCGAGGTGCTTCTGGGTTCCGACGCACCAGCCCCGGGCTGCCCGCTGGTGGGAGCGCGCGCAGCGGGTGCCGAGCTCGGTGATGCCCTCGAGCGCCGTGCGGACATCCGAGAGGCGCTCGGAGTGCGTCAGCGCGAGGAAGAAGAAGAGCGACTCCGCGGGCGAGAGGTGGCGATGGAACCCGCGCGCCAGCGCCTCATGCGCCAGCGCGAGCGCGCGCGCATCGTGAGCGAAGGCAGCGGCCGTCCCCCGGTACATGTTGCGGGGGAGCTGGTCGAGCAGCACCACCAGCGCCAGGCATTCGCGGGGCGTGTCCCGCCAGTCGTCGAGCTCACCCCGGGCAGCCCGCTCGACGAGCGGCTCGAACAGGGTCCGGAGCTCAGCGTCGAGCTCCGGGGGGGCATGGAACCAGAGCTGCGGGTCCAGCGCGTAGTCGTCCGCGAAGGGGTTGTGCACCGCGAGCGGGGACTGGGAAAGGTCGCGATGGGAAAACCAATAATTCCACACACGCGCCGCATCGCCATTGCGGAAGGGAAGCGACAAATCAGGGATATCGTTGGCAATGGTTGCGGTCATGGCACCTCGGCATCAGGCCCCGACGAAGCAGGGCCCGATGTTCTGACTCCGACCGCGTGAGGCTGACACGGCTGTGTCATCACGTGACAGCCCCGAGGCCTCCGGCGCCTGCCTGCCTCGCCCCCAAACAGCCGGAACTCCTGGGCGTCCGCTTCCCCCAGGCACACCTCTGCATCGCGCCTACGGCTCGCCGCCACGGTTCATGTAGAGAATGACCTCGTGGTGATGTGAGACC
Organism: Pyxidicoccus xibeiensis; assembly: GCF_024198175.1. Taxonomy (NCBI): domain Bacteria; kingdom Pseudomonadati; phylum Myxococcota; class Myxococcia; order Myxococcales; family Myxococcaceae; genus Pyxidicoccus; species Pyxidicoccus xibeiensis. The sequence continues at coordinate 457,694 of NZ_JAJVKV010000005.1, read as the reverse complement.
GCCACCGCGAGCGCGAGCGCGACGGCCTGCATCGACGGCCAGCGCCGCAGCGCATCGGCCACCATCAGCGTGAGGGGGAAGAGGACCGAGGTGTAGCGGCTGAAGGGGAATGGCCGGTAGAGGTAGACGGCGTGGGAGAGGAGGAAGAAGACGATGTAGAGGGCCTCCACCCGCAGCCGCCGCACCCAGCAGTAGCCGGCCGCAGCCACCGAGGCCCAGAAGAAGAGGGCCTCCTTCTTGCCGGGCAGCATGAGGTAGCGCAGCACCCACAGCTTCGGGTTCGCGCCCGGCGGCACGTGCACGGTCAGCAGCTCCTCCTGCCAGCCGGCCGTGGCCGCCACGGGGTCCGTGCCGGCCACGAACCGCAGCCACAGGTTCCACCCGATGAAGAAGGGCACCCAGGCGAGCGAGGCCAGGAGCCTTCGCGGCTCGAGCTTCCGCTGGGAGACGGCGCGCAGCACCTCTGCCGCGACGAGCCCCGCGCCGAGGTAGACGCCCATGTTGCGCGCGAGCAGGGCCAGGCCCACCAGCACCGCGGCGAGCAGCAGCCGCTCGCGCTGCCACGCGACGCACGCGCCAAGCGAGAGCGCGAGGAAGAGCGACTCCGTGTAGGCGGCGAAGAAGACGTTGTGGCCGGGGAAGAAGAGCATCAACGCCGCGAAGAGCCAGGGCGGCACCTCGCGAAGCCGGGGGCTGCCACGCACGAAGGCGTAGGCGAGCAGGACGATGGCCGCGTGCGACGCGAGGTTCACCAGCAGCGCCGCGCCCGGCAGCCCCCCGCGCGGCAGCAGCGCTTCCACGCCGCGCAGGGCGAACGGATAGAGCGGAGGCCAGGCGTAGGAGCTGAAGGTCCTGGCGAGATTCAGGTAGTGCTCCCCGTCCCAGCCCAGGAGGACGTAGCCGGGAAAGTTGCGGAAGGGGCGCGCCGCGGGCAGCTCCAGCCCTGCGTGGAGGCTCGTGCGCAGCAGCAGGTAGTGCACGAAGTAGATGCCGGCGAGCACGAGCAGGGGCTCGAGTCGGGAGCGGGCGGTGCTGGCGGTGGCGGTGGGAGTTTCCAAGGCGGCGCGCAGGCTATCCCAGCCGGGCGCTCGGCGGGGGTGCTGCCGACACCCTCCTTAAACAGCAGGGGCCTCCTTCCGCGGGGCTACCCGGGAGAGGCGGGGCTGACTGCCTGGACGGTCCCTGACGCGAAGGCCGAAGGCCCGAGTCTGCTGACTGCTCGTGGGCCCTGCACCCCATTTGTTGAACACCCATGGCGGCCGCTCCCAGGGTCTCGGCGCTGTTTCCAAAGAGAGGAGGCGAGCGTGTGCGGCGACCCGGGGCCGACCGCTCGGGCAAGATGGACGTGCCTGAACCGCTTGAGCCTGAGCCGCTCCGTGAAGCGGAGTGCCCTGATGACTGGAGCCGGCTGTTCCACCATGCAGGCCTGGGCATGGCGAGCATGGACCCCGAGACCTGGTGCATCAAGGCGGTCAACCCTGCCTTCGCTCGCATGCATGGGTATGACTCGCCGGAGGAACTCGTCGGGAGGCACGTCCGGGAGCTGCTCACCCCCGAGGGCTTCGTCATCCTCTACGCCGAGCTGAAGGTGAAGGTGAGCGCCGACGAGGGCCACCACACCTTCGAAACCGTCCACCTGCGCAAGGACGGGAGCTGCTTCCCGGTGCTCGTGGACGGGGTGACGCTGAAGGACGAGCGGGGCAAGGTCATCTACCGCGCCGCCAGCTTCCAGGACCTCACCGCGCGCAAGGAGGCGGAGGACCGCTTCAGCTTCATCGCGCGGGCGGGCGAGGTGCTCGCCTCCTCACTGGACGAAGACACCCTGCTCCAGCGGCTTGCCGAGCTCAGCGTGCCCCAGCTGGCGGATGCGTGCGCGGTGGACGTCCTCACCGAGGACGGCCACGTGGAGCGGCGGGCGGTGATGCACCACGACCCCAACACGAGCGCCCCTGGCGCCACGGACCAGGTGCTGCGAACGGGCGAGCCCGTCATCGTGACGGAGCTGACGGACATGGCGCACGGCGAGGAGCACCAGACCTGGCTCCGGCAGCTCGGCGTCAAGTCCTTCATCTGCGTCCCCCTCCAGGCGCGAGGCCAGATGCTCGGGGCGCTCACCCTGGGCCTCCAGTCCGGTCCCCGGTGCCATGGGCCACCGGATGTGGAGCTGGCGCAGGAGCTCGCCCGCCGCGCCAGCCTCAGCCTGGACAACGCCCTCCTCTTCCAGAAGGCGAAGGAGACCCAGGCCCGCACCGAGCGGCTCCAGGACCTCACCGCCGCGCTGTCGCGCGCGGCCTCCGTGGAGGAGGTGGCCGGGGTCGTCATCCACATGGGGCTGAAGGCCACGCGGGCCCAGCGGGGGGCGCTGCTCCAGCTGCGCGAGGGGAAGCTGCACCTCATGTGTCACTCCGGCTATCCCGAGGCGCTGATGCGCGCCTACCAGCCGCTGCCGCTCGAGGTGTTCAGCGGGTCGCAGCAGCTGCTGCACGAGCGCCGGCCGCTCATCTTCGGCTCCCGCGCCGAGTGCCTCGCCCAGGTGCCCGAGATGACCCCCGTCTCCTCCGTCGTCGGAGAGGGGGCGCGCGCGCTCCTGCCGCTGGTGACGGAGCAGCGGATGATTGGCTTCATCATCGTGGGCTGGGAAGAGGTGAAGTCCTTCAGCCAGCCGGAGAAGGACTTCCTCGACGCGCTCAGCCTCCAGTGCGCGCAGGCGTTGGAGCGCGCGGAGCTCTACCGGGATTCGCAGGCAGCGGTCCGCCTGCGCGACGAGTTCCTCTCGGTGGCGAGCCATGAGCTGAAGACACCCCTCACCTCGCTCGGGCTGCAGCACGTGCTCATCGAGCGCGCCGTGAGCGAGGGCGTGCTGGACAAGGCCCACGCCCGGCTGGCCGCGTCCGTGCGGCAGGTCAACCGGCTGGGGTCGTTGGTGGGCAGCCTCCTGGACGTGAGCCGCATCTCCCTGGGGAAGCTGGCGCTGGAGCCGTCCGAGGTGGACCTGGCCCAGGTGGTGAAGGACGGCCTCGAGCGGATGGAGGCCGTCTTCCTGCAGGCCGGCAGCATCCCGCGGCCGTCCCTGGAGCCCGGGGTGCGAGGCTGGTGGGATGGCTCCCGGCTGGAGCAGGTGGTGGTGAACCTGCTGTCCAACGCGGTGAAGTATGGCGCCGGCAAGCCTGTCGTCATCCAGGTGGACTCGGAGCCCGGATGGGGCCGGCTGTGCGTGCGCGACGAGGGCATCGGCATCTCCGCCGAAGCGCTCTCACGCCTCTTCGGCCGCTTCGAGCGCGGCGTCTCCGACCGCCACTACGGCGGCCTCGGCCTGGGCCTCTACATCTCCCGGCAGATTGTCGAGGCGATGGGAGGGACCATCACCGTGCAGAGCGAGCTGGGCCATGGGGCGCGCTTCACGGTGCGGCTGCCACTGCTCGCCCCTGGATAGCGCGCCTCCGCGCCGGGCTCAGGCCTTGGCGGGCTGCTTCGGCTCCTTGCCCTCGTCGCGGCCATGCGCGGACGCCGGCGGGCTGGTGGCCTCCACGGCGGAGAACGTCTCCAGGACCTTGTACGTGTGGCTGGAGCCGCGCGGCACGAGCCACGAGTCACCGGCGTTGAGCAGGATGACCTGCCCTTCGAGGTGCAGCTCGGCGCGGCCCTTCAGCACGAAGCCGACCGTCTCGTAGTCGCGGGCGGTGGCGGGCGCGGGCTCGCCGGGTGGCTCGTCCTCCCACAGCCGCATGGACAGGCGGACGCCGGACACGAGGTACTTCTGGCCCATCTCTCCCTTGGGAGAGTGCCGGCTCTCCACCTTCTTCACGCTGGTGTCGCCCATGCCTTCGTCTCCTTCGCCCATTGGCGGATGAATGGCGGCGGGGTGCGCCGCGCGCTCCTGCCGTGAAGGTAAGGAAGGAGGCCGGGCAGCGGCGGGTGGACAGGGGAAGGTCGCCTGCCCGCCGGGCCGGTGGCCGGAAAGACGAAGGCCCAGCCTCCGCGTGGGAGACCGGGCCTGATGACCACTCAAGGGTGGCCGTGCGTGTCAGCCGCCAGCCGCGCGGACGTTCTGTGCCTGCAGGCCCTTGGGGCCTTTGGTCACCTCGAACTCCACCTTCTGCCCCTCCTGGAGGGTGCGGAAGCCATCCATGTTGATGGCGGTGTGGTGGCAGAAAACGTCCTCACCGTTGTCCTGCGCGATGAAGCCGAACCCCTTGGCGTCGTTGAACCACTTCACAGTACCGATTGCCATGTGACCTTCTTCTTTCTGCTTTGCAGCGGCCCGGACTTCCCGGACCGCCCGTGCGAAGCGGACATCGCCCCAGCACCAGAACGACAATCCACCCGGCCGGTGGCTGTCCACCGCCCCCCACCCCGCCGGGCAGGCGGGCGTCGGACGGAAGACACTCCGGAGGTGGGAGCATCGCTCGCTTCGAAAACCAGCCTGGCGCTTTCTTCCATTCCGACATTCGAGCGTCGCGGCCCCCCTTCACACTTCTTCACGGGGCTCGGGCGCGCCCTTCACACCGGAAATCTACCTTCCTCCCCGTCAACAGCGCCGGCCCTCGACGGCACGGCCATTCCGGGAGCAGGACCATGTTCGGATTCATCTTCGGGACCGCGTGCCTCGCGGGCCTCATCTACACCGTGCGCGGCGGGCGCCACGGGCACCGCCACGGCCGCGGCGGCCGCTGGGGCTGGCGTCCCCGGCTGCGCTGGCTGTTCGAGCGCCTGGACACGTCGCCCGGCCAGGAGAAGGTCATCGTCAAGACGGCCGAGGAGCTGATGGAGGCCTTCGACAAGGTGCGTGACGAGGTGGGCCCGAGCCGCGCCGCGCTGGGCACCGCGCTGCGGGGTGAGCACTTCGACGGAGCGGCGCTGCGCGAGCTGTTCGCGCGCCATGACGTGGCCGTGGACAACCTGCGGCGCACGCTGCAGGGAGGGCTGTCCCAGGTGCACGAGGCGCTGGACCCTCGGCAGAGGCGCGAGCTGGCGGACCTGCTCGAGCACGGCTTCGGCTACGGCTGGCGCGGCGGCCACGGCCGTTGCGGCGGGCGCAGGGGCTGGCGCGGTGAAGACCAGCAGATGGTGTGAGCCCCGAACGCAAGACGTCCCGAATCCCGTCCACGTGAAGGAGAGAGCACCATGCGCCGCCGCCTGCTGATTGTCCTGCTCGCCCTGGGCACGTTCGGAGGCTATGCCTCCGGCTTCGCCAGCCTTGCCCGCCACCACCGCCACCGCTGCCACTCCTCCGGCGGCTGGGGGGAGCGCTGGGACTCCCACTCGCGCTGGGACTCGCGGGGACCCCGCGAGTCGTGGGAGCCTCGGGAGTCCCGGGGGTATATGACTCCGGCCGTCGAAGTCCCCGCTCCCCCCGCCGCGTCCCCCTCGCCCGCCGAGGGGCCGCGCTAGCTTCAAGGGCCGTTCATGTCCACGCGAGTGCTGCTCATCGACGACGACACCCGGATGTACGAGCTGCTCGCGCAGTACCTCGGACAGAACGGCCTCAGCGTCACTCATGCGCCCGACGGCGGGCGGGGCCTGGCGGCGCTGGAGGCCGGGGCCTACGACGCGGTGCTGCTGGACGTGATGATGCCGGGCATGGACGGCCTGGAGGTGTGCAAGCGCATCCGGGCGAAGAGCCGCATCCCGGTGCTGATGCTCACGGCGAAGGGCGACGAGACGGACCGGGTGGTGGGGCTGGAGCTGGGCGCGGACGACTATCTGCCCAAGCCCTTCAGCCCGCGGGAGCTGCTGGCGCGCCTGCGGGCGGTGCTGCGGCGGGCGCAGCCGTCGTCGGTGGCGGACCGGCTGGAGGTGGGCGGCGTGTCCATCGACGTGGCCGGCCGCGAGGTGCGCGTGGAGGACCGGCTGGTGGACCTGACGGGCCTGGAGTTCGACCTGCTGGTGGCGCTGATGCGCCGGGCGGGCCGCGTGATTCCCCGTGACGCGCTGCTGGGCGAGGCGGGCCGCAGCGACACCGTGGTGGGCGAGCGCACGGTGGACGTGCACATCTCCCATCTGCGCCAGAAGCTGGGCGACGTCGGCACGCGCGTCATCAAGACGGTGCGCGGCGTGGGCTACGTCTTCGCCAAAGAGGGGCCATGAAGCGCCAGCGGCACGTCCGGGGACGCGGGCCCTGGGGGCACGGCCCCTGGGGACATTGGCCCCACGTCGAGCCCTGCGGGAAGGAGCACGCGCACGGGCCCGAGTGCTACCCCTGGGAGCACGTGCGCGAGCATGTGCGCGAGCACGCGCGAAGACGCCGCCGGTACTGGCACATGGGCCGGCTGGGGCACTTCGTCCGCGCGCGGCTGCACCGGCGCCTGTTCCTGTGGTTCGGCCTGTCCATCCTCGCGACCGGCGTAGTCGTCGCCACGGTGATGAGCCTGGTGGGCGGCAACTCGTGGAAGCAGGAGAACGAGCGGCTCCGGACCTTCGTGGGCCACCGCTTCGAGGAGGTGTGGGACGCCCCCGCGCGGCGAGACGCGCTGGTGCGCTCCATCGCCACGGACCTCGAGGTGGGGGTGGAGCTGACCGACACCTCGGGGGCCATGCTCGTGCGGCGCGGCGAGCCCTGCGGGAGGGCGGAGTACATCGTCCCGGTGGTGCGTGACGGAGTCAGCCTGGGCACGGTGCGGGCGTGTTACTCCCCCTTCCGGGCGAAGCACCCCATGCGAATCGTGCTGCCGCTGGTGCTCGCGGGGATGGTGCTGTGGCTTGCGGCGGGCAAGCTGGCCCGGCGGCTGGCGCGACCGGTGGATGCGCTGGTGAAGGCCACGGAGGCGCTGGGCGCGGGGAAGCTGGACACGCGGGCGGAGGTGCTTCCGCACGTCACGGGCGAGTTCGCGGTGCTCGCGGAGTCCTTCAACGACATGGCGGTCCGCATCGAGAAGCAGGTGGCGGACCAGCGCGAGCTGCTCGCGGCGGTGTCCCACGAGCTGCGCACGCCGCTGGCGCGCCTGCGGGTGCTGACGGAGCTGCTGCGGGACGGGGGTGGCGCCCCGAAGACGCTGGACCAGGTGGACCGCGAGGTGGTGGAGCTGGACGCGCTGGTGGGCGAGCTGTTGGCCAGCTCGCGGCTGGACTTCGGGCAGCTCACGTCGCGGGTGCTGGACGGGCGCACGCTCGCGACGCAGGCGCTGGAGCGCGCGGGGCTGCCGCTGGACATGTTGGACGTGGAGCCCTCCGAGCCAGGACTGATGGGCGACGCGACGCTCCTGGGACGCGCCCTGGCCAACCTGCTGGAGAACGCGCGCCGCCATGGAGCCGGCACGGAGGCGCTGCGCGTGCAGGACCGGGGAGAGCACCTGGCCTTCTGCGTGGACGACCGGGGCCAGGGGCTGCAGCCGGGCGAGGAGGTGCGCATCTTCCAGCCCTTCTACCGGAAGGACCGGGGCGGCGAGGCGCGCGAGGCAGGCTCGCTGGGCCTGGGGCTGGCGCTGGTGCAGCGGATTGCGCGGGCCCACGGCGGCGAGGCGTTCGCGGAGAACCGCCCCGGCGGCGGCGCGCGGGTGGGCTTCACGGTGAGGAAGGCGGGTCCGCCCGCTGCAGTCGCCCATCCCGCAGCGTGAGGGGCGGGCAGTACGGCCCCACCTGCTGACGCGTCCACCACGCCCCCGTCGCGCGCAGGGTGGCGAGGTCCGTGAAGCGGTAGTCGAGGCGCCGCGTGCGCACGTAGCGAGGAGGCGTCCGCGGCAGCGAGACGAGCGCGGCCTCCAGGAGCAGCACGTCCCACTGGAAGCCGAGGAACACGCCGCCCACGGTGGTGAGCGACAGGGACAGCCCCCACGCGCCCACCAGCGCGTAGCGCGGCGCCACGTCCAGCAGCAGCAACACGCCACAGCCCAGGCCCAGCAGGGCCACGCCCCGCAGGGCCCCGGTGCTGGCGCCCGTGAGCCACAGCAGCGTGGGGAGCCGGAGCAAGCGCTCCGCCCCACCCAGCGACTCACGGCCCCAGTCCAGCAGCTCCGTGGCGGGGCTCAGCCCCTGCGGACCGACGAGCGCGGGCAGCTGTGGCAGCAGCGAGGCGAACGCGAGACAGAACACGAACCCGAGCCCGCGCAGGTACCACCACCGCACCCGCGCGAGCCCAGGCGTCACCGTCACGGCGTGGCCGGCGTCCCCGGTCACCCCACCCGCCTCACTTCGTCGCGGAGGCGTCCGCCATGGAGAACGCGAACGACGCCTCGGCCGGCGCGTCGTCCTTCACGATGACCTCGGCCGTCTTGGTGCCGAGCGTCTCGTGCCAGGCCTCCACCGTGTACGTCCCGGCGGGCAGTCCCTGGAGGGTGAAGGCGCCGTCCTCGCCCGTGGTGACGAAGAAGGGGTTCGGGTTGCTCACCACGTACGCCGTCATCCACGGGTGGATGTCGCACTTGAGCTTGAGCACGTCGGAGTCCGTGGGCAGGGGCTTCTGCACGGGCGTGCCCGCGGGCGGCTGGGCGATGTTGAACGCGGCCTTCTTCCCCGCCATGCCGCGCGTGTTGTGCAGCGTGCCGTCGCTGTTCTTGAAGAGCACCGGCTGGCCCACCAGCGCCCCCTGGACGCGCGGCACGTAGGTGCACTTCGACTGGTCCACCATCACCGGAGCGGTGGGCGTGGCCACCGAGCCCGGCACGGTGCCGCGCACGCGCACCAGCACGTTCGCCAGCTTCCCGCCCTTCGCCTGCACCGGCGCGTCCGGCGCCCGGCCCTCGCAGGCCGCGTCGCTGCTCGGCGGCAGCTCGGCCGGGGCGGGCACGGCGCCGGTGAACGTCACGGTGCCCCGCACCACGCCCCTGCCCGGGGGCGCGGCGACCGCCTCGGGCGCGGCGGCCGGGGCATTGGGGTCCTGGATGGGGGTGGCCGCGTGCTCCCGCGCCTCGGGCGCGCGCACGGAGGGCTGCTCCGCGGCGGTGGGAGCGGCGGGAGGCGGCGGCGCCGACTCCTTCTGGCAGGCGGGAAGGGCCAGCAGGCCCGCGGCCCCCAGCAGGGTCAGGCCGAGCGTGCGCAGCGTCATCGTGCAGTCTCCTCGGTGAGCAGAAACGTCAATCGCCCCGTCGTAACGAATGGGGCGCTCCATGTCCAACCCGCCAACGCACGCGCCAGCGCCCTCTTACAGGGCCGTCCGGCTACTCGCGGCGGCTGACGCTGACGGCGGCCAGCCCCAGGAACACGGCCGCGAAGGCGAGCAGGGCCGGCACCTCCAGCCCCGTCACGGACGCGGGAGAGCCCACCGCCACCGACGCCTCCGCGCCGTACAGCGCCCGCCGCACGCCCTCCACGGAGAAGCGCATGGGGTTGAGCCGCATCACCCACGCCAGCCAGGAGTCCGCGCCCTTGAGCGGGAACATCGCCCCGGACAGCACCCACATGGGCAGCAGCACGATGCTCATCACCGCGTGGTAGCCCGCGCTGGAGCGCACCCACCACGCCAGCGACATGCCCATGCCCGTGAGCGCCAGCGCCGACAGCACCATGACGGCCAGCAGCAGCGGCAGGTCGACGGTGGCCGCGCTCACCCCGGCCAGCGGGGCCAGCAAGAGGAAGAGCGAGGCCTGCATCAGCGCAATCACCGACGAGCCCGCCGCCTTGCCCAGCACCACCGCCAGCCGCGAGCCCGGCCCCGCGAGCACCGACTGGAGGAAGCCCTCGCGCCGGTCCTCGATGACGGTAATCGTGGCGAAGATGGCGCTGAACAGCAGCACCATGGTGACGACGCCGGGGAAGAAGAACTGCTGGTAGCCCAGCCCCTGCGCGCCCTCCACGCGGAACGAGCCCGCGAAGCCGGAGCCGATGACGAACCAGAAGAGGATGGGCTGCGCCAGCGCGCCGATGACCCGGCTGGGCTGACGGAAAAAGCGCACCACGTCGCGCACCAGCAGCACGCGCACCGTGGCCCACTGCAGCGCCAAAGTCCCCGGCGCGGTGGGCGACGGTGCCCCGACGGCCACGGGCGCGGAAGGCGGGGTCATCTCCACGGGCGGGGGCACGGCGGGCACGTTGGCGTTCATCGGCGTTTCCTCGGCGCGGGCTCGGCGGTGGGCTGGTCCGCCCCCAGCGTGCGCCCGGTGAGCTGGAGGAACACGTCCGCCAGCGTGGGCCGGCGCAGCGACACCGAGGTCAGCCGCCCGGCCGGGAAGGCCTCCACCAGCCGAGGCACCAGCGCATGGCCCTGCGCGGCCTCCACCTGCACCCGCCCCTCCACCACCTTCGCGTCCAGCCCCAGCCGCTCGCGCACCTCGCGCGCCAGCGCCTCGGGCTCCAGCGCCTCCACGGAGAGGATGTCGCCGCCCATGCGCGAGGCGAGCGCCGCCGGCGTGTCGCACGCCACCAGCCGGCCCGCGTCCAGCACCGCCAGCCGGTCGCAGCCCTCGGCCTCGTCCGCGCGGTGCGTGGTGAGCAGCACGGTGATGCCCTCGCTGTCGCGCAGCTTCTTCAAATGCGCCCAGAAGGTGCGGAAGGCCGCCTCGTCGAGGCCCTGCGTGGGCTCGTCCATCAGCACCACGCGCGGCTGGTGCACCAGCGCCCGCGCCAGCTCCAGCCGCCGGCGCATGCCGCCGGACCACGTGCCCACCTTCTCGTCGCCCCGGTCCGCCAGGCCGATGAGGGCCAGCATCGCCTCCACCCGCTCGCGCGCCCGCTGGCCGCCCAGGCCGTACAGCCGGGCCCCGAGCAGCAGGTTCTCCCGCGCGGTGAGCAGGTCGTCCAGGCTGCCGCGCTGGAAGATGATGCCCATCTGCCGCCGCAGGGCCGGGTCGCTCAAGGACAGCACCCGCCCGGCGAAGCGCACCTGCCCCGCGTCCGGCGCGAGCAGCCCGGCCAGCACCTGGAACGTGGTGGACTTGCCCGCGCCGTTGGGCCCGAGCAGCCCAAGGATTTCGCCCTGCCGCACGGACAGGGTGAGGCCGTCCACGGCGGTGCGGCCCTTGAAGCGCCGCGTGAGGCCCTCGAGCTGGAGCAGCGGAGGCGAGGTGGAGACCGAGGTGTCAGGCATGGGCGGCATCCCCGGCCTCCCGCGTCAGCCGCGCGGGACGCGGTCCAGCGTCATCGCGACGAACAGGCCGGTGAGGTAGATGAGCGAATAGAAGAACGTCTGGCGCGCCCAGGGCTTTCCCAGCCGCCGGAAGAAGCCCCACGCTCCCAGGCCCAGGAAGCTCAGCCCCAGCACCACCGCCGCGGCCAGATACCACGAGCCGGCGATGTGGAGCTGGAAGGGCAGCAGCGTCATGGGAATCAGCGCCACCAGGTAGAGGACAATCTGGGCGCGGCTGGACTCGTCCCCGCGCTCCAGCGGCACCGACTTGAGGCCCGCCGCCGCGTACTCCTCCTTGCGGAACAGGGCGATGGCGATGAAGTGCGGCATCTGCCAGAGGAACAGGATGGCGAAGAGGGCGAAGCCGCCCGCGTCCACCTGGTTCGTCACCGCCGTCCACCCCATCAGCGGCGGCAGCGCGCCGGGCACCGCACCCACAATCATGGCCGCCGAGGTCCGCGCCTTGAGCGGCGTGTAGGCGAGCACGTAGCTGAGCAGCGCCAGCAGGCCCAGGCCCGCGGTGAGGACGTTGGCGCCCAGCGCCAGCGCCGGCAGGGACACCAGCGCCAGGGAGATGCCGAACCACAGCGCCACCGACGGCTCCATGCGCCCGGACGGCAGCGGCCGGCCGCGGGTGCGCGCCATGAACTGGTCGCTGTGGCGCTCCCAGTAGCAGTTGAGCGCGTTGGCCGCGCCCACGGTGCCGGCGGTGGCCAGCAGCGTCACCAGGGCGCGCACCGTGTCCAAGGACCCCGGGGCCATCCACATGCCGCCCGCCGTGGTGATGAGCACCAGGCTGGACAGCCGCGGCTTGGTCAGGGAGATCAGGTCGGACGCGGTCGTCGACAGGGACTCGGCACGCGCGCTCACACAGACTCCAGGGCAAGGCGCGACAGGCTCGCTGCCGGCGCGGTAACGGCCCTCCCATACAGGCACCACCGGGGGGTGGGCAAGGACACGGCGCCTCGCGGTGCCGCCAGCGAACGGCCGCCCGCCTGGCGTCCCCGCCCGGACACCGGGGCTCCGGCCCCCGACTTCATGTCCTGGCGCGATGGGAAGGGCAAACACCCCGGGGCATACCGCCCGCGGGACGCACCTTCAAGAAAGCCCGCGGGGCTGACCGCGCGTCCTACTGCCCGCGCGCATCAGCCCCGCTTGTCCTGCCAGCCCCGGCGTCGGTGCGCCGGGGCGGCTGAAAAGAGGCTCAGCCCCCGGACAGCGCGCGGGCGGCGTTGACGTGCTCGCCGGCCGGCTCGCGCTTCAGGTACTCCTGGGCCAGCATCTTCGCCTTGGGGCCCTGCTTCGGGTCCTTCGACAGCAGGGTGGCGTAGAAGTAGTAGGCCGGGCCGTAGCCCTCGTCCGCGTTGAGGGCGCGCTGGTAGGTCTCGTCCGCCTTCGCCGCGTCACCCTTGCCCTGGTAGACGCGGGCCAGCTCGGTGAGGGCCATGGCCGCGCGGTCCGCCTGGCCGATGAACTCCACGCTCGCCTTCTCCAGCTGCTCCTGGGCCTTCGCCCAGTCGGAGCGCTCGCGGTAGATGGCGCCCATGGCGAGCCGGGCCTCCGGGTTCTTCGCCTTGGGGTCCTTCACCGCGCGCTGGTACTGCGTCAGCGCCTCGTCCAGCTTGCCCTGGCGGCGGTAGGCGTTGCCCAGCATGACCACCAGCTTCGGGCTGTCGCCCATGGTCTTCAGGGCCGTCACCAGCGCGTCGGCGGCTTCCTTCTCGCCGCCCTGCTTGCCCATGAGGGCCCGGGCCAGCTCGACGTGGAACTGGGCGCGCGAGGCATCCATGCGGATGGCCTTGCGAATCTCCTCGGCGGCCTGGTCGAAGTTGTTCTCCGCCAGCAGCCGGCGGCCCTTGATGAGGTGCAGCTCCGGGTTCTGCTTGTCGAGCGCGAAGCCGGTCTCCTCGCTCTTCTGCATCTCCTGGCGGGCCTTGTCCTTCTCCAGCGGCACCGCGGTGGCCTCGGCCAGCTTCTGCTGCACGTCGGGCTTGAGCGCCGGCATCTCCGCGGACACGCGGCTGATGAGCAGCGAGCGGGCCAGGTGCGCCGCCGCGAGCTGGCGCGGCGAGGGCGGCGGGTCGGACTCCAGCAGCTTCTTCAGCATGGAGTGGGCCAGCCCGTAGTTGGGCGAGTCCTGCTCCAGCATCAGCAGCGCGCGGCCCAGCAGCGACTCCGGGTGGTCCTTCTCGTACCGGAGGGCGAAGTCGTAGTTCTTCCAGGCGGTGTTGTCCTGGCCCAGCCGGCGGTACACCGCGCCCAGGCTCGCGTAGATGCGCGGGTCGTCCGGCGACAGCACCTGCGCGCGCTCCAGGCTGTCGCGGGCACGCTCCATGTCGCCCGCGTTCATCTGGATGAGGCCCAGCGTCAGGTAGAGCAGCGAGCTGGAGCGGCCCTGGGCGTCCAGCGCCTTCACCTTCTCCTCCAGCTGGCCGAGCGCATCCTTGCCCTTGCCACCGTAGGTCTGGATGAGCGCGTCCGCCGCGATGAGGTGCGAGCTGAGCTCCTGGCCCTGCTTGCCGGCGGCCAGGTGCTCCTCGGCCTTGCGGCGCGCGTCGTCACCCCCGCCGTGCTCACCCCAGCGGATGGCGTAGGCGTAGGCCAGGTAGCCGTGCGCGACGGTGGAGTCGGCGTCCACCTCCAGCACCTTGTCTGCCGCCTCGCTCGCCTTCTTGTAGCTGTCGAAGGAGTCGTGCTTGAGCAGCTCGCTGGCCGTGTCCAGGCCCTTCTTCAGCTCGCGGGCCTTCTGCTTCGCGTTGGCGGAGTACCAGCCGTAGCCGATGATGAACAGCGGGATGGCCACCAGCAGCGCCAGCGTCACCATCTTCCCGCCACGTCCCCCCGGGGGAGGGCGGCGGCGCGAGGAAGGCGCGTCGTCGTCATCGTCGTCCTCGACCTCTTCCACCACCACGCGCGGGCGGGGCTGGGGCGAGGGACGGGGCGACGGAGCCTCCGCCCGGGCGGCATTGCCACCACCGGACGTGGCGCGGTGCTCGCGCGGAGCCTGCGCGGTGGCCGCGGCGGACCTCGACGCCTGCTGCTGCGACGAGGCCCCCGTCGCCGCGACGCTCGCGAGGGCGGCGGCGGACTGCTGGGTGGCGGACCCGGACGCGGGCGGCGCCGCGGGCTGCAGCACCGGCGGCGCGGGCGTGGCCGGCGCGGCGGGCCGCGGCAGGTCGATCTTGTACTGCTGGAGCAGCGTGACGGTGTCCGGGTCACCCGGATCCGCGCCATACGCCTTCAGGAGGTTCGCCTTGCCGGGCTCGGCTTCGCCCGTCTTCAGCTGGAGGGCGCCGGCCATGCGCAGCGCGGCCTTGTCCTCGGGCTGGACCTGGAGGGCACCCAGGGCCTCTTCCAGCGCCTTCTTGTCCTTGCCCTGCTCGGCATAGACACGGGCAAGCAGCAGGCGGGGGTCAGCGGCATTCGGGTGGGCCTTCACCCCCTTCTTGCAGACGACCATCGCCTCCATGAAGCGCCCCATGGACAGGTACGCTTCGGCAAGAGGCTTGTAGGCGGCGGACGAGGGGTCGGAAGCGAATGCGTGCTCCAACTTCGCGAGCTCGGCCGGGCTCAACGTCTTCGAGGGGGAGATAGACATTACCGGGGGAGGTGAAGCGGGCGGGAAGGATACGCCTGAGACGAGGGGTTTTTATGGCACCCGGTGCGCGGCACGTCAATCGCAGGAATTCTTGTTGCCTCCTTGCGCTTGACAGCAAGAAAGGGCTCCGGTACTAGCCCCTTCCACTTCGGCGGACCCAACCCGCCGGGGCGAAGCAGGCAGGCAGCAGTCCGTTGTGGGGGTGTAGCTCAGTTGGGAGAGCGTCGCGTTCGCAATGCGAAGGTCGTCGGTTCGATCCCGTCCACCTCCACCATGCAGTGACGAAGGGCCTCACGGGAAACCGTGAGGCCCTTTGCATTTGGCGCACATCGCGTAACTGCTGAATTGCAAAGCAGGCGGGCTTTGTTATCCGGAGTCGATGACCGACCCGACCGCCTCCCTGTCGTTCTTCGCCCGGTTCTGGCTCGCGTGGCTGTGCTTCTGGCGCTGCCTCGTGTCCCGCGAGTTCGCCCAGGCGGTGCTCCCGGCCAGCAAGGCCTATGACGCCGGGCAGCTTGCCCAGCTTCCCGCCGGGGGCACGCCCGCCCCCCGGCAGGAGCCTGCCAGGCAGGTGGTGGTGAAGCCGCCCGAGCCTCCCCCTGCCCCGCCGCCCGAGCGCGAGCACGCCAGCGCCCTGTCCTGCCTGGCGATGCTGCAGCGCGAGGGCCGCTTCGTGGACTTCCTCCAGGAGAACGTGGCCGCCTTCTCGGACGCCGAGGTGGGAGCCGCCGCGCGCATCGTCCACGAGGGCTGCCGCAAGGTGGTGAACCAATACCTCGCCCTCCAGCCGGTGCTGCCGCAGGGCGAGGGCGAGCGCGTCACGGTGCCGGCGGGCTTCGACGCCCAGCGCATCCGGCTCACCGGCAACGTGGCCGGCCAGCCTCCTTATACCGGCACGCTGCGCCACCACGGGTGGGTGACGTCGGAGGTGAAGTTCCCCTCGGTGAGCCCGGCCCTGGACCCGCGCGTCGTCGCGCCGGCCGAGGTGGAGCTGGCCTGAGCCTCCCGCCGCCGACCCGCAGCGCGAACAAACAGGTCCCCTGAAGGAGTTCACGTCCGATATGGCCCGCTATTCCATCGGCATCGACCTCGGCACCACCCACTCCGCGGTGTCCTACTTCAACCTCGAAGAGGGCAAGCCCCGGGGCCGGGCGCAGTCCATGCTGCCCATCCCCCAGCTCACCGCGCCGGGCACGGTGGAGCCGCGCCCGCTGCTGCCCTCCTTCCTCTACCTGCCCTCCCCGCAGGAGTTCCCCGCCGGCAGCCTCGGGCTGCCGTGGAACCCGGACACCCACGCCATCATCGGCGAGCTGGCCCGCACGCACGGGGCCAAGGTGCCCACGCGGCTGGTGTCGTCCGCCAAGAGCTGGCTGTCCCACCCCGGCGTGGACCGGCGCTCGGCGCTGCTGCCCTGGCAGGCCCCAGAAGAGGTGCAGCGCGTGTCCCCGCTGGACGCCTCCGCGCGCTACCTGCGCCACCTGAAGGAGACGTGGGACCACACCTTCGCCCGGGCCCGGGAGGAAGCCGGCAACGCGCTGGCCGAGCAGGACGTCATCGTCACCGTCCCCGCCTCCTTCGACGCGGCGGCCCGTGACTTGACGCTCGAGGCCGCCAAGGCCGCGGGCCTTCAGCACATCACCCTGCTGGAGGAGCCCCAGGCCGCGCTCTACGCGTGGCTGGAGGCCATGGGGGAGAACTTCCGCAAGCAGGTGCAGCCCGGCGAGGTCATCCTCGTGGTGGACGTGGGCGGCGGCACCTCCGACTTCTCCGTCATCACCGTGAGGGACCGCGAGGGGGACCTGGAGCTGCTCCGGGTGGCGGTGGGCGACCACATCCTCCTGGGCGGCGACAACATGGACCTGGCGCTGGCGCACACGCTCAACCAGCGGATGACGGCGGAGGGCAAGAAGCTGGACGCCTGGCAGTTCAACGCCCTCACCTACGGCTGCCGGCAGGCGAAGGAGACGCTTTACGGCGACCCCTCCATGGAGCGGGTGCCCATCTCCATCCCCGGCCGGGGCTCGTCGCTCATCGGTGGCACGCTGCGCACGGAGCTGACGCGCGAGGAGCTGGACCGGGTCCTCACCAACGGCTTCTTCCCGGTGACGCCCGCCTCCGAGCTGCCGCGCACCGCGCGCCGCACGGGCCTGGCGCAGATGGCGCTCCCCTACGCGCAGGACCCGGGCGTGTCCCGGCACCTGGCCGCCTTCCTCACCCGGCAGGCGCAGGCGCTGGCGGCCAGCCCGGACGCGCCGGTGGACGTCAGCGGCAAGTCCTTCCTCCACCCCACGGCCGTCCTCTTCAACGGTGGCGTCTTCAAGGCGGGCCCGCTGAAGGCGCGCGTCATGGAGGTGCTCAACGCGTGGCTGGAGGCCGATGGCGGCAAGCCCGCGAAGGAGCTGGAGGGGGCGGACCTGGACCTGGCGGTGGCGCGCGGCGCCGCGTACTACGGCTGGGTGCGCCAGGGCCACGGCCTGCGCATCCGCGGCGGCACCGCCCGCGCCTACTACGTGGGCGTGGAGACGGCGATGCCCGCGGTGCCCGGCATGGAGCCGCCCGTGAAGGCGCTGTGCGTGGCCCCCTTCGGCATGGAGGAAGGGACGCAGGCGGACGTGCCGCCGCAGGAGTTCGGCCTCGTCACCGGCGAGCCCACCAGCTTCCGCTTCTTCTCCTCGTCCGTGCGCCGCGACGACAAGGTGGGCGTCATGCTGGAGGACGTGAATGACGAGCTGGGCAGCGGCGCGCTGGAGGAGCTGGCCCCCATCGAGACCACCATGTCCGGCCAGCCGACGGCGTTTGGCGACCTGACGCCCGTGAATCTGCAGGCGGCGGTGACGGAGGTGGGCACGCTGGAGCTGCGCTGCCTGGAGAAGGGCGGCGCGGGGAAGTGGAAGCTGGAGCTCAACGTCCGCATGAAGGAGTAGAAAGCCGTCCGTCAACCGGAGGCGTATGCGAATCGTCGGAATCGACCTGGGAACCACCCACTGCGCGGTGGCATCCGTGGACCCCTCGAAGGGCGCGGGTGCCCCCGTGGAGGACTTCCCGATTCCCCAGCTCGTCCGGCAGGGAGAGGTGGCGCCCCGCGCGCTGCTGCCCTCCACCGTGTACGTGCCCGCCGGCCACGAGCTGGCCTCCGAGTCCCTGAAGCTGCCCTGGGGCGATGACGGCGGCCCGTGGGTGGTGGGCGAGCTGGCCCGCTGGCAGGGCGCCCGCGTGCCGGGGCGGCTGGTGGCCAGCGCCAAGAGCTGGCTGTGCCACCCGGGCGTGGACCGCTCCGCGCCCATCCTCCCCTGGGGCTCCCCGCCGGACGTCCAGAAGCTGTCCCCGGTGGACGCCAGCGCCCTCTTGCTGACGCACATGGCGCGCGCCTGGGACTTCGCGCACCCGGACGCGCCGCTGTCCAGGCAGGAGGTGGTCATCACCGTCCCCGCCTCCTTCGACGAGGCCGCGCGCGCCCTCACCGTCAGCGCCGCGCGCAAGGCGGGCCTGGAGAAGTTCACCCTGCTGGAGGAGCCCCAGGCCGCCTTCTACGACTACACCGCGCGCCACCGGACGGGCCTGGAGCAGACGCTCGCCAACACCCGGCTGGTGCTGGTGGTGGACGTGGGCGGCGGCACCACGGACTTCACCCTGGTGCACGCGGGCGTGTCTCCCGAAGGCCCCATGCTGCGGCGCCTGGCGGTGGGAGACCACCTGCTTTTGGGCGGCGACAACATGGACGCGGCCCTGGCGCGCCGGGTGGAGGAGAAGCTCTTCACGGACGGCCGGCGCCTGTCCGCCACCCAGTGGACGCAGGCCATCCAGGCCGCGCGCACCGCCAAGGAGTCGCTGCTGGGCCAGGCGCCGCCGGAGAAGTACGGCGTGTCGCTGGTGGGCGAGGGCAGCCGGCTCTTGGGCGGCACGCTGTCCTCGGAGCTGCTGCGCGACGAGGCGCACGCGCTGGTGCTGGACGGCTTCTTCCCGCTCGGCGCCCCCACCGAGCGCCCGCGCCGCGCCGCGCGCATGGCGCTCCAGGAGCTGGGCCTGCCGTACGTGCAGGACCCGGCGGTGACGCGCCACCTGGCGGCCTTCCTCGCGCAGCACGCGGCGGCGGGCTTCGCGGCGCTGGGGGAGACGGCCCCCGCCGAGGGCGCCCTGCCCCGCCCCGACGCCATCCTCCTCAACGGCGGTGTCTTCAACTCCCCCCAGATTTCCGAGCGGCTGGTGGACGCGCTCTCCGCGTGGTGGCCCGGGGCGCCGCGGATTCCGCTGCTGCGTCACGAGTCGCTGGAGCTGGCCGTGGCGCGCGGCGCCGCGTACTACGGGCTGGTGCGGCGCGGGCATGGCCTGCGCATCGGCGGTGGCGCGGCGCGCGCGTACTACGTGGGCCTGCAGCGGCCGGCCGACAGCGCGGAGCAGCCCGCGCTCTGCCTCATCCCCCGCGGCTTCGAGGAGGGGCAGAAGGTGGACCTGGGCGAGCGCCCCTTCACGCTCACCCTGGGGCGGCCGGTGCAGTTCCAGGTGTTCTCCACGACGAGTGACCGCATCGACAAGCCGGGAGACCTGGTGCCCCTGGCGGAGGACCTCAAGCCCCTGCCGCCCATCCACACGCTGCTCAAGGGCGCCTCCGGCAAGGCGACGGAAGTGCCGGTGCACCTGCAGGCGGCGCTGACGGAGATTGGCACCCTGGAGCTGTACGCCGTCTCCAACGTGGCGGACGAGCGGTGGCGGCTGGAGTTCGAGCTGCGGGGCACGGGCGGCTCGCACGAGCTGACCGTCACCGAGTCCATGCCCGCGCGCTTCGTGGAGGCGAAGGACAACATCGAGCGCGTGTACGGCAACAAGCCGCTGCCCATCGGCCCCAAGGACGTGAAGCAGCTGGGCCGCACGCTGGAGAAGGCCCTGGGCCCGCGCGAGTCGTGGCGGGTGCCGGTGCTGCGCGAGATGTGGAGCACCCTCTTCGCGGGCGCCAGCAAGCGGCGGCGCACCGCCGACCACGAGCGCGTCTTCTACAGCCTCACCGGCTTCTGCCTGCGCCCGGGCTTCGGCTACCCGCTGGACGGCTGGCGCGCGGAGCAGACCTTCAGCCTCTTCGACGCGCTGGTGCAGCACCACACGGACAAGGCGACGTGGACGGAGTTCTGGGTGATGTGGCGCCGCATCGCCGGCGGCCTCTCGGAGGCCCAGCAGCAGAAGCTGTACGGCTACCTCCAGCCGCACCTGGCGCGGAAGGTGCCTCCGGACGCGCCCCCCGCGGGGAAGCTCAAGGGCATCCAGCCGGAGGGGCTGGAGGAGATGGTCCGCACCGCCGCCTCGCTGGAGCACCTGTCCCCCGGGGACAAGGCCGAGGTGGGCCGGTGGATTGCCGCGCGGCTGAAGGCCGAGGCGAAGTCCGGGGGCCCCTGGGCCTGGGCGCTGGGCCGGCTGGGCGCGCGCGTGCCGCTCTACGGCAGCAGCCACAAGGTGGTGGACGTGGAGACGGCCGAGGCGTGGCTGTCCCTGCTGCTGGAGCTGGACCTGCGCAGGATTGACGGCGCCCCCTTCGCGGCCGCGCAGCTCGCGCGGCTCACCGGGGACCGCACGAGAGATTTGGACCCGGCCCTGCGCGAGCGCGCGGCGCGGGAGCTCGTGGCGGCGAAGGCGGCCGACACCTGGGTGAGCATGGTGCGCGAAGTCGTCGCGCTGGAGGCAGCGGACGAAGCCCGGGCCCTGGGCGACACGCTGCCCGCGGGCCTGCGGCTGTCCTGAGTGGCTTTCGGGAAGCGGCCCCGGGGCACCTGAGCCCGGGGCATCGCGGCCAGAGCTCTCCCAGCGGGTCGGCGGTTGAAGGCTCGACCCGGCGGGAGCGCGATGCGGCGCGCGATCTGCTTTCAGCCCCGCGCGACGGCGGGAGCCGCGACGGCCTCGTCCGACTCGACGGGTTCCGCGGCCCTGGCAACCACCTGGAGGGCCGGCGGAGCCTCGGAGGGCGCCGCGGCGACCTCCTTGCCGGCCTTGGCCTTCTTGCTGCCCGCGCCCGAGCGGCACGTGCGGCACCACGGCTGGTTGCGGATGGCGCCGTCCGCCATCTTCCGCAGGCCGAACTGCGCCAGCGGCTTCAGGGTCCGGCATTTGATGCACATCAGGGAGATGAGCACCTCCTGGCCGTCCGCGTCGTAGACGGCGGACTTGCGCCGCTTGCGCGGCTGACCCTGCCCCGGTTCACGCTGCTTGGCCTTGTCGGGCGCAGGCGGCGCCATCATCGGGGTCACTTTGTAGAGCATGTCGGTCCCTCCCGCTCACGCACACCCGCGCTCGCAGGCCCTGGCAATGGGCCACCTCGGCTCAGGCGCTCGCGATCGACAGACTAAGGACTCTTCCTCCCGTTGAAAACTGATCGCAGGCCGAAAAATCGGGCCCCGGCGCGATTCCGTTGCGTTTTCGCCGGGTTGCCCCATTCCGTTCAGTCACAGCGGATCAGACCGGGGTCGAATTTTCAGCCCCGGCTCCCCGCTAGCGCGGCGCGGCGGGACACTCCGCTACACCGGTGTAGCGCACGCGGCCCGGCGGGGGCGCCGTCAGGGTGTTGCTCCGGGCCTTCCCATAGGCGACGAGCGCCAGGCGCAGGTCCATGCCCCGGGCGGGCGTCAGGTCCGCCCGCTCCGGAGGCAGCGCGCCCGTGACGGGGCCCAGGCCGTCGCCGCCGCGCGCGAGGAAGTCCGGCACGGCCACCCGGTACATCCTCCCCGGCTCCAGCGGCCGGCCCCCCTCCAGCGTCACGTCCTGGAGGCGCCGGGGCCCCGGGCAGCGGGCCAGCGTCACCTCCACCCCGGAGACGGCGAAGACGGTGCCCCGGTCCGAGTCATGGGCCAGCTCCAGCAGGCGCCGCAGCTCGGCGCCAGTGAGCTGGAGCACGGCCACGGTGTTGTCGAAGGGCAGCACCTCGTACACCTGGCCGAAGGAGAGCGGGCCGGCCGGCAGGTCCGCGCGCACGCCGCCGGGGTTCATCACCCCCACGTCCGCACCGGCCGCCTCGCGCAGCGCGTCCGCGACGAGGTTGCCCAGCGCGCCCTCCGCCGTGAAGCCGCGCGTCAGGGCCGTGGCCGCGGAGATGCCCAGCGGGCGGCCCTGCGCCTCCGCCGCCACTTGCAGCGCCGGGGACAGCAGCCGCGCCACCTCCGCGTCCGGCACCACCGGCGCGCCCAGGAAGGTGGCCGGCACCAGCTTCACGTCGGGCTGCTCGCGCAGGCGGCGCCCGTCGCACCCGCCGCGGGCCGCGTCCACCTTCTCGCAGAGGGGAATGGCGGCCTGGATGCGGGTGCGCTCGGGCACCACGCGGCGACTCGCCGGGTCCACGAACAGCTCCACCACGCCCAGGGAGCGGGACTGGCCCGACGTCTCGATGACGGGCACGCCGGCGATGAAGTGGCCCATGGGCTGGTGCGTGTGCCCCGCCACCACCGCGTCCACCGTGCCCGGCGGGAGCGCCTCCAGCATGGCGATGATTTCCGCGTCACCCCGCTCGCAGCTGGACGTGTCGCGCGGGTTCTTCAGGTCGGGGCACCTGCCCCCCGCGTGCGCGACCACGACGACCACCTCCGCGCCCCGCGCTCGCAGGGAGCGGGCGGACTCCACCGCGGTGGGCGCCAGCGGCAGGAAGCGCAGCGAGGCCACGTTGGCGGGGTTGGTGACGTTCGGCGTGTCCTCGGTGGTGAGCCCCAGCAGCCCCACCTTCACGCCCTTCACGGTGACCAGGTGCGTGCCGTCATTGCCCGTCCAGGCCGGGCGCTCACCGGTGGCCGCCTCCCGGAGGTTGGCGGACAGCAGGGGGAAGCGCGCCTGGCGGATGCGGGCCTTGAGCGCGCCCAGCGGGTCCTCGCCAGGCCGGCTGGCCATGGCGCCTGGGCCCACCGGGCCATAGTCGAACTCGTGGTTGCCGATGGCGGCCGCCGTGAAGCCCAGGTGGTTGTAGACGTCGATGACGACGGCGCCCTCGGTGAGGTTGGAGGGCAGCGTCCCCTGGAAGAGGTCGCCTCCGTCCAGCAGCAGCACCCCACCCGGGTTGTCCGCGCGCAGCAGCGCCACGTAGGCCGCGAGCGTGGCAGCTCCACCCTCCTCCACCACCTGCCCGTCACTCAGACGGGTCCGGTGGGGCTCCACCTGGCCGTGGAAGTCGTTGAGGCCCACCAGCGTGAGGCGCACCGGCTCCGCGGGGACGGAGGCGGCAGCGACGGTGGGTGGCTGGGAGGTGCTGGCGCAGGAGGCGGCGAGGGCCGCCAGCGCGAGGAGGACGGGGCGCGAAAGACGCATGGGGGCGCGCACTTCAGCGCGGCGCGCGCTCCCTGGCAACGCGCTTCAGCTCCGGCGGCGGCGCTTGCCCGCGAATGCCAGGGCGAGCAGCCCGAGCAGCGCCGTGGCGGGGACGGACGCGGAAGCGCACGAGCACCCGTCGCCGTCGTCAATCGGGGGGCCCGGGTTGGGCGGCAGCGGAGGCGGGAGGCCGCCAGGGCCACCGTCCCGGCCTCCATCCGTTCCTCCGTCCGTCCCGCCATCCGTCTCCGGCCGCGTGTCGATGCGCAGCGGCGGGTCGAAGGCCTCGGCCACCGTGCTCCAGGAGATGAGCTTGAGGTTCTCCGGACGCTCCTGGCCGTCATGTCCGACGAAGAGGCCATCCGGGAAGGTGGCCGACATCGGCCGCGCCGACACGGCGACGGCGACGGGGGCGCCCAGGTCCGCGTTGATGCCGGCGTCGTTGTTCTCCGTCACCTGGAACGTGCCGACGTGGGCGAGGGAGCGGCGGTCGAACACCTCGAATTCGTTCGCGGCCCGGTCCGCGACGAGCAGGTAGCCCTCGCGGTTGGTGGCGTCATAGAGCGCCACCCGCCCCTGCGTGGACGACAGCGGCCCGCCGTCCGCCGGCGACACCACCGCCAGCCGGGTGGTGCCTCCATCGACGTCGGCGGAGTAGCGCCCCAGCCCCACGCCCTCCTCCATGACGAACAGCTGGCCGGTGTCCTCGTCCACCACCATGCCGGTGATGAGGCCCCCTTCCGTGTCCAGGGTGCGCACCGAGCGCGCCGACACCCCGCCGTCGTTGCCCGACAGCTCGAACTGCTCGAGGTCCGCGCCCGGCCTGCCCGCGAAGAGGTAGAAGCGGTCCGAGCCCGGGACGCGGGAGAGCGCCACGGCGGAGATGGCGGAGCCGGTGAGGAAGCTGCCGTTGCCGACGCGGGCCACGCGCGGCGTCCCCGCGGGGTCCACCACGAAGGCCACCAGCCCGTTCAGGTTGGTGGAGGACACCACCGCCAGCGTGCGGCGGTTGCCGGCCAGCAGGAAGTCGTCGCGCAGGGCCAGGGCCCGCACGGGGCCAATCGTCTGGTCCACCTCCAGCTGCGTCCCGTCCACCCCGAAGGTGGCCAGCCCCGCCCCCGCGGTGGTGTCGAAGCCGGCGATGAGCAGGCTCGCCCCGCCGTCGGCCGGGTTCACCCAGAGCGCGACGTCCCGCAGGTTGTTTCCCGTGGCGGGCGCTGCGGGCCGCGTCTCCAGGGTAGGTGTGACGGCGACGGGCTGCGCCGACGCCGCCGCGCCCAGCAGCAGCGCCGCCAGGGCCAGGGGGGTGGGGGTGCGCATGACCTGCTCCTTCTCGGGATTTGTTCGGGGGACGTACCTTGTCACGGCAGGTATGTCTTACAAGTACGAAGCGGCCCGGAACGGTTGGCGATTGGCAACCACGTCGAGTAGAACCCGCGCGTCCTCCAGCAAGCATAGAAAAAGACCATGGCGACCAAGCGCGCACTGATTACGGGAATCACAGGGCAGGACGGCAGCTATCTGGCGGAGCTGCTGCTCTCGAAGGGGTACGAGGTGCACGGCATGGTGCGCCGCTCCTCGGAGGAGAAGTTCGAGCGCATCCAGCACCTGCACGGGAAGATTCAGCTCCACCAGGGCGACCTGCTGGACCAGTTCTCCCTGGCGGCGCTGCTGAACCTGGTCAAGCCAGACGAGGTCTACAACCTCGCGGCGCAGTCCTTCGTGCCGACGAGCTGGAACCAGCCCGTGCTCACGGGCGAGTTCACCGCCCTGGGCGTGACGAAGATGCTGGAGGCCATCCGCCACACCCGCCCGCAGGTGCGCTTCTACCAGGCGTCCTCCAGCGAGATGTTCGGCAAGGTGCTGGAGGTGCCGCAGACGGAGGAGACGCCCTTCTACCCGCGCAGCCCGTACGGCGTGGCCAAGGCGTACGGCCACCACATCACGGTGAACTACCGCGAGTCCTTCAACCTGTTCGCGGTGAGCGGCATCCTCTTCAACCACGAGTCCCCGCGCCGTGGCCTGGAGTTCGTCACGCGCAAGGTGACGTACAACGTGGCGCGCATCAAGCTGGGCCTCCAGGACAAGCTGCCCATGGGCAACCTGGACGCCAAGCGCGACTGGGGCTTCGCGGGCGACTACGTGGACGCCATGTGGCGGATGCTCCAGCAGCCGGAGCCGGACGACTACGTGGTGGCCACCAACGAGACGCACACCGTGCGCGAGCTGGTGGAGATTGCCTTCGGCCGCGTGGGCCTGGACTACCAGAAGTACGTGCACATCGACCCGGCCTTCGTGCGCCCCGCCGAGGTGGACCTGCTCATCGGTGACTACGCCAAGGCGAAGACGAAGCTGGGCTGGGAGCCCACCGTGCGCTTCAAGCAGCTGGTGGAGATGATGGTGGACGCGGACCTGGAGCGGCTCAAGGCGGGGCAGAAGTAGATGCGCATCCTCGTCACGGGAGCGGACGGCTTCGTCGGCCGGCACCTGTGCGCCCTGTTGCGCGCCGCGGGTGACGAGGTGGTGGAGGCGCACGGGCCGCGCGGAGAGGGCATCAGCAGCAGCGCCCTCCACTTCGACGTGGCCAACGAGGCGGCGATGAAGGCCGCCATCGCCGAGGCGAAGCCCGAGGGCGTCATCCACCTGGCCGGGTTCAGCTCGGTGGCCAAGAGCCACAACAACCCCTCGCGCGTGTTCGCGGTGAACACGATGGGGGTGGTGCACCTGCTCACGGCGCTGCGCGACACTGCGCCGAAGACGCGGGTGGTGCTGGTGGGCTCGGGCGAGGTGTACGGCCCGGTGCCCGAGGGCACGCGCGCCACCGAGGACACGCGGGCGGTGCCCCTGAGCCCCTACGCGGCCTCCAAGTCCGCGGCGGAGCTGGCGGGTGTGCAGTTCCACCGCAGCTACGGGCTGGAGGTGGTGATGGCCCGGCCCTTCAACCACCTGGGCGCGGGGCAGGACCCCACCTTCGTGGTGCCCTCCTTCGCCTCGCAGATTCGCGCGATTGGCCTGGGCACCGTCGACCCGGTGCTGCGCACGGGCAACCTGGAGGCGGTGCGCGACTTCTCCCACGTGCGCGACGTGGTGGAGGCGTACCGGCTGCTGCTGGTGAAGGGCGAGCCTGGGCAGGCGTACAACATCTGCAGCGGCGAGGGACGCACCATCCGCAGCCTGCTGGAGGAGATGCTGACGCTGGCGGGCGTGAATGCGCGCATCGAGCTGGACCCCGCGCGGCTGCGGCCCTCCGACATCCCGAGCCTCGTCGGCGCGCCAGACAAGCTGCGGGCGCTCGGCTGGACGCCGAAGCTGACGGTGACGGACGCGCTGCGCGACGTGCTCGGCCCCAAGGTGCCGGCGCTCGCGGGCAAGACGGTGGGCTGAGGTCTCTTCGCCAGCACGGCATCACTCCTGCCGTGCTGGCGTCCCGAGGAACATTTCCTGAGACGGGCGCGAGGACGCCCCCTCATTACTGCCGAGGTCCGTGGTCGGACCTCTCGCGCTGTAACAACTTGTCTCCAGGAGGACACACATGTCCAAGAAGACCCTTCGCCTCGTTGCCCTGCTCTCCGCTGTTGCCGGCCTTGGACTGGCGGGACTCACCCTGGTGCCGGGCACGGCCCAGGCCGCGGAGCTGCCCCCCGGCTGCTACCGGCACCCCATCACCGGCGCGCTGATCTGCCCGTACCCGCCGCCGTACTGACACACGCCCGCTTCGACATTGGAAGCCCCGCGCGGGAAGCCTGGCGCGGGCTTCTGCGTTTGGAGACGACTACACAGCCGGCGCGCCGGGCTCCGTCAGGAAGGCGAGCGCCGTGCGCTCGAAGGGCTCACGGTGCTCGCCGAAGACGGGGACATGCCCGCCGCCCGGCACCACCCACAGCGACGCGCGCGGGATGGCGCGGTACAGCTCGAGCGGGAGCTCCACCGGATAGAGCGGGTCCCGGTCTCCCGCGACGAGCAGCGTGCGTGCCGACACGCACGACAGCAGGGGCGGCGTGAAGTTCATGTCGCGGTAGCTGTCCTTGAGCCCGCGGACGCTGCGCCAGAGCGCGCGAATCTGCACGTCCCCCTGCGTGTGGCTGGCGCGCATCCGGGCCCACTCCTCGGGGGACTGGTTCTCCTCGGTGACCTGCGCCATGAGCGCACGGGCCTGCGCCGGGAAGTACGGCGTGGCGCTCACGAGCACCATCGCCTCCACACGCGCGGGCGAGTCCACGGCCATGTGCAGCAGCGTGTTGGCGCCCAGGCTCAGCCCCACGGCGCGGAAGCGCTCGATGCCCAGCGCGTCCAGCCACGCGTACGTGTCCAGCGCGCACTGCCGCATCGTCAGCTCGCCGCCGGGATTCGTCGACCCGCCGTGGCCGCGCAGGTCCGGCACGAGCACCCGGAAGCGCGTGGCGAGCGCACCCAGGTCGAACACATGCTTCCAGTCCGCGCCGCAGCCGGTGGTCCCATGCAGCAGCACCAGCGGCTCACCGCTTCCAGAGTCCGTGTAGTGCAGCTCGATGTCGTGGACCTTGCAGCGCCGTCCCTGTCCTGGGTGACCCATTCGTGCAGCCCCTTTCGGGTGCGCATCGCGCCCGAGTGCGCGTGCGGGTCTGCTTCAATAGGCGGGAGATTCTGGCTTTTGTAGCTCCGGTTTTTCGTTCTAACCTGCGGCGCTGGAGCTCAGGCCCCGGGCGGCGCTTCGCGAGTCACCGAAGCCCACGCCTCCAGCCGGCGGTCCAGCGCGGTGAGCGCCCACAGGTCCGCGGGGTTGTCTGGACGCACCAGGGCCAGGTCGCGCTGCAGCGGCCCCCTCGCTTCGACCACGCCCCACTCCGACAGCACCCGCAGCGCCATCAGCGACGGCTTGCGTGCCAGCAGCGCGAGCAGGGCCTCCACCACACGCGGGCTGTGCTCCACGGCGAGCCGCTGCACGGCCTCGTGACGCTCCTCGTTCGTGGAGTCCGGGTCATCCAGCGTGCCGGTGAGCGCCTGGAAGCGCGCCTCGTCCAGCAGCGGGCTGGGGCCGGGCGGCTCCCAGTGCTCCACGGTGACGCTCGTCCTGCCGAAGGAGACGCACTCGCGCCGCACGCCATCCCCGCCGAAGAGGTCCAGGATGCGCTCCTGGGACGGCGTCCCGCCTTCGAGCACCCGCTGCGCCCGCACGGCGAGCTCCGGCGACGCGCCGAGCAGGTGGAGGCGCAGCACCGTCACCTCCGCGTCGGCGCACTGCGCCCGGGGGACGCGGCCCCACTTGAGGAACACCTCCGCCAGCCCCCTCACGTGGACGTACCAGCGGTACTCCAGCCACACGGCGCTCGGGCGGAGCGCGAAGCGCGAGTCGTCGGGCTCGACGAGCCGGGGCGCGCCCTCGGACACACCGGTGAAGCATCGTTCCAGCAGGGCCTGTGCTTCGGAGAGCTTCATGGTGGCGGGAGCCCCGGGCCGTGCGTGGCCGGAAGCCCTGCCGCAGTGTAGCCCCGTCCCCGGAGCCCACCGCCAGGACGGACGAGCGGCGCGGCGCCAGGAAGAGGCCGCCGCGCCGCGCAGTGGGTCAGTGGGTCGAGTACGCGTACCCGCGGACAGACTCGGGGATGCGGCGCGTGCTCCTGCGCGGCTCGGACTCGGACGCGCGCGCGGCGACGATGTACGCGATGCCCGCGAGCGGCAGCGCGAAGGGCAGGTACTTCTTCGCGTGGTAGGTCCACGAGTCGACCCTGTCGCCCAGCATCTTCAGCAGCCAGTGGCTGGGGTAGTGGTCGGGATACCGGTAGGCGAACTTGCGCACCGCCCCCGACAGTCCCCGCAGGGGCGTGGAGGTGCCGAAGACCGCCGGCATCTCCTTGTTGGAGCGGCCATGCATCGGCGAGGCCGGCACGCCCCGCTGGCGCTCCGGCGGATAGCGCGTGTTCGGGAAGGGCTGCGGCTCGCGCTCCATGGGGACTCCCGGCCGGCGCGCGGGGTCCAGGTCGACGCCCCAGTACTCGGGCCGCCTCACGGGCTGGAGGGACTGGTACCCGGAGCGTTTCAGCACCTGCTCGGGAGTGGTCAGCTTCGGCGTGTCATTCATCACGCGGCTCCGTCCTAGTGAAGGTTTCCGTTGGGGAAGAGCGCCACCTTGATGCAGCCGTCATGCTTCTTCGCGAACATGTGGTACGCGTGCGGCGCCTCCTCCAGGGGCATGCGGTGGGTGAACACGGTGGACGGACGGATGCGGCCGGCCCGGACGTGCTCCAGCAGGTGCGGCATGTAGCGCTTCACGCTCGCCTGGCCGGTGCGCATCGTCTGCGCCTTGTTCATGAAGGTGCCGATGTCCACGCCGTTGAACGGAGGGCCATAGGCGCCGATGAGGGAGATGATGCCGCCCTTGCGCGTGGCGTGGATGGCGAAGTTGATGGCCTGCGGAGAGCCGGCCTCCAGCTTCGCGTAGACGCCGAGCGCGCGGTGCACCGGTGAGCCCGCCGCCTCGCAGCCCACCGCCTCGATGGTGGCGTCCGCGCCGCGGCCTTCCGTCATCCCCTTCACGGTGGTGACGAGGTCCAGGTCGGTGAAGTTGAGCGTCTCCACGCCCAGCCAGCTGCGCGCGAACTCCAGGCGGTAGTCCTCCTTGTCCACCGCGATGACGCGGCCGGCGCCCATGGCCCAGGCGGACCACATCGCGAACAGGCCCACCGGACCGCAGCCCAGGACGAGGACCGTCTCCCCACCCCGCAGGCCGCACATCTCGGCCGCCTGGTAGCCGGTGGTGAAGGCATCGGTGATGGGCAGCGCGTCGAGGTCGTCGACGTCCTCGGGAATCTTCTCGGCATCCACGCCGATGAAGGGCACGCGGACGTACTCGGCCTGGCCGCCGTCATAGCCGCCCATGGTGTGCGAATAGCCGTAGATGCCCGTGCCCGCATCCGTCGCCGGGTTCGTGTTGTCGCAACACGAGGTGAGGCCCCGGCTACAGAAGTAACAGCCACCACAGAAGAT
Source organism: Pyxidicoccus xibeiensis (assembly GCF_024198175.1). Classification (NCBI taxonomy): domain Bacteria; kingdom Pseudomonadati; phylum Myxococcota; class Myxococcia; order Myxococcales; family Myxococcaceae; genus Pyxidicoccus; species Pyxidicoccus xibeiensis. The sequence goes on along the minus strand of NZ_JAJVKV010000005.1, from coordinate 427,869 downwards.
CTGGAATGGCAGCATCACGCGGTCGCCCCGCTTGACGCCCTGGGCATTGGGGCCGACCTCCTCGACGATGCCGGTGAACTCGTGGCCGAAGGTGAACCCGATTCGGGTATCCGGGACGAGGCCGTGCAGCAAGTGGAGGTCTGAACCGCAAATGGCGGCGCTCGTCACGCGGACGATGCCGTCCTGGGGGTGTTCAATCTTCGGCTCGGGCTTGTTGCGTACCGCGACGCGGTACGGTCCTTCGTAGGTCAGGGCTCGCATGCCGTTAGGCTGTGGACCCTTGTGTTGCTTGCCAATCCGATCAGGCCGTCACTGGATACGGCTGCCAGCACGCTCGCGTTCCGAAAGGGCACGGCAGGCGCATGCCTGGGAATGAAACCCCAGAAATCTCATGTCAGGCTCGCTCGCCCCAGCCGTTAGTGTATCCTCCACACCAAGCAGGAGGTCCGACATGGCTGGGTTTACGTTCTTCTGGCGTGAGGGGTCGCCGTTCTCGCAGTGGCACCGTTCCGAGTTCGTGGTGGACGGTGTGCGCTACATGTGCGCGGAGCAGTACATGATGGCGGGCAAGGCGCGGCTGTTCGGGGATGCGGAGGTGCTGGCGAGCATCCTGAAGAGTGCCTCGCCCAAGACGCACAAGGCGCTGGGCCGCAAGGTGCGCAACTTCGACGCCGCCGTGTGGGAGCGCGAGCGGGAGCGCATCGTCTACGAGGGCAACCGGGCGAAGTTCACCCAGCGCCCGGAGCTGCTGAAGGCGCTGCTCGCCACCGCTGGCACGGAGCTGGTGGAGGCCAGTCCGATGGACCGCATCTGGGGCGTGGGCCTGGGCGCGGAGGATCCGCGCATCCAGGACCCTTCGAAGTGGCGGGGGCTGAACCTGCTGGGCAAGGTCCTCACGCGGCTTCGCGAGGACCTGCTCTCCGAGGGCATCACCGAGACCCGCCCCGTCGCGAGCTAGAACTCGTAGCGCACGGTGGCCTGTCCCTCCAGGGCCAGGTCCACCGCGCCGGACGTCTTGCCGTACTTCTCGTTGAAGCGCTGGGCGATGGGGGCCAGGTCGAAGCGCGGCGTCGCGAACTTGATGGCCTTGCACCGGTCGCCATTCGCGTCGTGCACCAGCACCAGGTTCGCCACGGGGGTGCCGTCCTTGCCCTCCTGCAGCTCCCCGTCCCACGCGAGCGTGTACGTGTGCTCGGCGCAGCCGCCCCCGTGCGACACGCTCACGTCGAGCACGCCCCGGAACGCGCGGAAGCCCTCGATGTTGAGGGCATCCTTCGGCTGGGGGTTCGGCGTCACCGCGAGCTGCTGGACGGGCGCCTTGCCCTCCTGCGACGTCGTGTTCTTGGGGGACTCGCCGGGCTTGAACTCCGGCTGCGCCACCTCGGGCTCCGGGGCCTTCTCGGGCGTGCTCGCGCACCCCGAGACGAGTCCGAACAGCACCGCGCCACTCCAGATGAGCCTTCGCATTCGCATCCTCCTCCGTCAGCGCCGGAGCGCGGCTTCGTACACCGCCAGGGTGCCTTCCGCGGTCCGCTTCCAGGTGAACTCCGCGGCGCGGGCCTTCCCGCGTTCCGACAAGGCCCGCCGCTCGGCAGGCGAGCCCAGCAGCCGCTCGATGGTCCGTGCGAGCCCCTCCGCGTCGTCCGGCCCCACCGCGACGGCCGCGTCGCCACAGACCTCCGGGAGCGAGCCCGCGGTGGAGACGATGGTGGGCGTGCCCAGGCGCATCGCCTCCAGCGGTGGCAGGCCGAAGCCCTCGTAGCGCGAGGGGAAGGCGAACAGCGTCGCGCGCTTCATCAGCTCGTAGAACACCGCGTCGGACTGGTAGCCGAGCGAGCGCACGTCGTGCCCCTCGGAGCGCAGCCGGGACACGCGCCTCTCCACGCGGCCGGAGCCGAACCAGCTCTGCCCCGCCAGCACCAGCGACGTGGGCCGCCCGCGCGCCCGCAGTCGCTCCAGCGCGTCCAGCACCAGGTCCACGTTCTTCCGCACGTCCAGCGAGCCCGCGTAGAGCACGTACTCCTTCGGCAGCGACAGCGCGCGCAGGAAGTCCACGCTGATGCTGTCGAGCTCCGGCGCATGGACATGGTCCACGCCGTTGGGCACCACCACGGTGCGCGGCGCCGCCTCGGGGAAGCGGGCCAGCAGGTCCATCCGGGTGCGCTCGCTGACGCAGATGATGCGGTCCGCCAGGAGCACGCTGCGCGCCAGCCACAGGCGGAACTGCCAGCGGAACGCGGTGGACACCGTGTCCCGCATCAGCAGCGGAATCAGGTCATGCACCGTGAGGACGTAGGCCGTGCCGGGCACGCGGGTGAGCGGCAGGTTGAAGTTGCCGTGCGCGTGGTAGAGCGGCGCCCCCGACTGCTGGAGCACCCGGGACAGCCGGCCGAGCGTCCAGGTGGTGCGGCCCAGGTTGCCCCGGGGGTGCTCGCCGGAGCCCTGCGCGCCCAGCTTCTCCAGGCTGACGCCGAGGCCCTCCAGTCCGGAGGCGAGGCAACGGGTGTACAGGCCGATGCCGGTGGTCGGCTCGTCCCAGAGGGTCGCATCGAAGGCGATGGGGCCAGTGGACACGGTGCGCCTCATAGCACGGTCGTGTGATAGGCAGGGCCCGCATGGCGATCCACCAGCTGATACCGAGCTTTGTCCCCGGCGACGCCACCGGGCAGGCCGCGCTGCACCTCCAGCTCCTGCTGCGCCGCATGGGCCACGCGGGCGCGCTGTACGCGGACGAGGTGGGCGCGGGCCTGGAGGGACTGGCCAGCCCGGCCTCCGCGCTGCGGCCGGAGCCCGGGGACCTGGTCCTCTACCACCATGGCATCGCGTCGCCCCTGAGCAGCCGGCTGATGCACCTGCCCTGCCGTCGTGGGGTCGTCTTCCACAACATCAGCCCCGCGCGCTTCTACACGGGCCTGCCGCTGGCGGACGCGCTGGTGGCGGGCCGGGCGCAGCTGGCCGCCATGGCGCCCTTCGCGGACGTGGCCATCGGCGTGTCGGACTTCAACGCGGCGGAGCTGCGCGCCGCGGGCTACGGCAACGTCCACACGGTGCCCCTCTTCATCGAGCCGGAGCGCTTCAGCCACGCCAGCGCGGACGCGAAGCTGCTGGAGCGCCTGTCCGGCCCGGGCCCGGTGCTGCTGGGCGTCAGCCGGGTGATGCCGCACAAGCGCTTCGAGGACCTCCTCACCCTGCACCGTGAGGTGCTGAGGCTGCGGCCCCAGGCGCGCCTGCTGATGGTGGGCGGCTACGAGCCGGGGAGCCGCTACTTCCGCGCGCTGAAGCGCGAGGCGAAGGGCCTGCGCGGCGTGCACTTCCTGGGGCGGCTGAGCCACGCGGAGCTGGTGGCCGCGTACCGCTCCGCGTCCGTCTTCGTTTCCATGAGCGAGCACGAGGGCTTCGGCGTCCCGCTCATCGAGGCCATGGCCGCCGAGGTGCCGGTGCTGGCCTACGGCGCGGCGGCGGTGCCGGAGACGCTCGGGGGCGCGGGGGTGGCCTTCGACCAGAAGCGCTTCGCCTTCCTCGCCGAGCTGGCGGTGGACCTGAGCGAGGACCTGTCGCTGCGCGAGCCCGTCCTCGCGGGCCAGCGGCGCCGGCTGGAGCACTTCTCGGCGGCGTCCGCGCAGCTCGCCCTCTCCCGCGCGCTGGAGGGGCTGCTGCCCCGCCCTGCCCCGCGCCCGCGCAAGGCGCCGAAGCGCCCGCGCGTGGGGCTGGTGGTGCAGCGCTACGGCGAGGTGACGGGCGGCGCGGAGAAGCTGGCCGCGCAGGTGGCCGAGCACCTGACGCCGCACTGGGACATCACGGTGCTGACGACGTGCGCGAAGAACCACCTGTCGTGGGAGAACGTCTTCCCGCCGGGGCCGGACGAGGTGGACGGCGTCAAGGTGCTGCGCTTCCCGTCGACGCGGGTGCGCAACATCCGGGGCTTCAACCGGCTGTCGCGGCAGGTGTTCGACCGGAACAACGAGAGGCTGCGCGAGGAGCAGTGGGTGGCGGAGCAGGGCCCGATGAGCCCGGGGCTGCTGCACCACCTGGCCACCGCGCGCGACGCGTACGACGGCTACCTGTTCTTCACGTACCTGTACGCGCCCACGGTGTGGGGCCTGCCGCTGGTGGCGGACCGGGCCCTGCTGGTGCCCACCACGCACGACGAGGCGCCCATCAAGTTCGGCGTGTACACGGACGTCTTCGAGCGGCCGCGCGCGCTGCTCTGCCTCACGCCGGAGGAGCTGACCATCATCGAGAAGTACTTCCCGCGCCATGCGCGCACGCGGGTGGTGGGCGTGGGGGTGGACCGGCCGAAGGCGGAGGGCGCCCGCTTCCGGGAGAAGCACGGCATCCGCGGGCACTACCTGCTCTACGTGGGGCGGCAGGAGCCGGGCAAGGGCGTGGGCGAGCTGCTCGAGTACCACCAGGCGCTGAAGGCACGGTACGCGGATGCGCCGGACCTGGTGCTGGCGGGCGACACGAACATGGAGCTGTCCGGCGAGGGCGTGCGCTACCTGGGCCGCATCGACGAGCAGGACAAGCACGACGCCCTGGCCGGAGCGCTGGCGGTGGTGGTGCCCTCCCGCTACGAGAGCCTGTCGCTGCTGACGCTGGAGTCCTTCGCGCAGGGCACGCCGGTGCTGGTGAACGGGCGCTCGGACGTGCTGGTGGGCCAGGTGGAGCGCAGCGGGGCGGGCCGGACGTACACGGACCTGGACTCGTTCATCCAGGGCCTGCGCGAGGTGGGTGACGAGCGCGGGCCCCTGGGGAAGCGGGGCCTGGAGTACGTGAAGAAGCAGGGCTGGCCGCAGGTGGTGGCGGCCTATCGCGAAGAGATGGAACGCATCCTCCAGGAGAATCGCCAATGAAGCTGCTGGGACGGGACATCCCCGCGCGGGAGCTCATCTCGCGCATCGAGGAGCGCCTGCGGACGCGAGGCCTCCCCGCGTCGGAGGCAGTGGAGGTCCCCGCCGAGGGCGTGGAGCCCCGGGTGGAGCCGCTGACGTTCAACCTGCACGCGCTGGAGGAGAACGCGGACGCCACGCGCGCGCTGCCGCTGCACACGCACCGGGGCGGCATGGGCCAGCTGGTGCTGGTGGCCAAGTGGGCCTTCCGCAAGTCGTGCCAGGTGTTCATCAACGAGACGCTCGGGCGGCAGCGGGTGTTCAACGGGCACGTGCGGGACTCGTACGCGCAGCTGTCCGCCGAGGTGCTCCGGCTGCGCCGCGAGGTGGCGGAGCTGCGCGCGCGCGATGGTGGCGCGGCGCCCGCGGATGACCGCGAGCCCGTGCCCGCGGTGGCACCGCCCGCGGTGAAGGCTCCGACGCTGGAGCGGGCACCGGCCGCGAAGGAGCCCCCTGCCGCGAAGACCGCCCCCAGGCCCGCGCCCATCGAGCAGCCCTCGCAGCGCGCGGCGCCGGCCCCCACGGCAAAGCCCGCTCCGGCCGGTGGCGCGACTGCGAACGCCGAGCCCTCCACGCGGGCGAGCACCGCGTCCGTGCTGCCCAGCCCCCGCCCCTCGAAGAGGACAGGCGCCTCGAAGTCGCAACCCACGCCGGGGCCCCAGAAGCGTGGCAACACGGGCGCCGCACCGGCCCAGGCGGGCGCGCCCTCACGTGAGCGAGACTCGAAGCGCCCACGCCGTCCGAAGAAGCGGTAGCACGCCGCACGCCTGCTGCAGCGAGGGCGAGCAGGCCTCAGAATTTCGAGGTGCTCGACGCGGACGGCGCCCCATGCGCCCGAGTGCGCCGGCCCGGCCGGACACGGCCTCCAGAGGAGCGCCGACCCACCAGGCCCCGCGCGCTGCAGTGGCGCGCGGATTGCTACCGTGAAGCCCACCATGACCATTCGACGAAGTGTCCTGGTTGCACTCTGGGCCCTGGGCGGCCTCCTGGGCGGCGGGTGTGCCGATGAGACCGAGGCCCCATGCACCGACGGCACCCAGGCCGCATGTGCCGGGGAAGTCCCTGCCCCGGGTGACGCCCCCCTTGCCTCATGTACCGAGGAGCAGGAGGCGCTCGCGCGGCTCAGCGCGGAAGTGAACGCGCTCATCGTGGCGGAGGGGTGCCAGCGGGTGGAGGACTGTCAGGTGGCGGCGCTGGGTGCCAAGCCCTGCGGAGGCCCTTCCAGCTTCGCGCCGTACTGCGGCCCCGCGACCGACGTCACCGCCCTGAATGCCCGGCGCGCCGACCTCGAGCGACAGGCCCGGCGCGTCAACAAGGCCTGTAAGCTGCTCGGGACCTGCGACGTCGACGCCCCACCCACCGTGGTGCTGGACGGCAACCGCTGTGTCGTAGAGGAGGAGCCTTGAGGCGGCGGGGCGTCCGAGGGCCCGTCAGCCCCTGACTCCATCTTCGTGCGGACCCGTCGACAGAAGCCCCGCGCGAGCGCCGCTGGAGGCGCGCCCCTCCAGCGCCCGGGGCCACCTCCGCCAGGCGCCCGCGGCCCCGGTGTCGTTGCATTGACGACCCGGCGGCCCCGTGGTCAAACCGGCCGCGTGGAAGCCCCCTTCATCAGCGTGGCCATCCCCGCCTACAACGAGGGGCAGCGCCTGCCCCGCTTCGTCGCGGAGCTGACGCGCGTGTTCCTCGAGCGCCCGTCGCCCCCGGTGGAGTTCGTCGTGGTGGACGACGGCAGCGCCCCCGAGCACGCCGAGCTCCAGCGCGCGTGTGTCGACGAGGCCCAGGCCCGCCTCACCGCGGCCGGCGCATCCCACCGCTTCACCTACGTGGCCGCGCCGCGCAACCAGGGCAAGGGCTCCGCCATCCGGCTGGGCTGGCGCATCGCCTCCCCGGCGGCCACCTGGCTGGCCTTCCTGGACGCGGACGGCGCCATCAGCGCGGAGGAGCTCCACCGGCTCGTCGCGCTGACCACCAGCGACACCGGGAAGGACGTGGACGTGGTGGCCGGCTCGCGCATCCTCATGGCCGGCCGCCGCGTGGTGCGCAACCTCCACCGCCACCTGCAGGGCCGCGTCTTCGCCACGCTGACGGACTCGAACTTCCACCTGCACTTCTACGACACGCAGTGCGGCGTGAAGCTCATCCGCGCCTCCCTGCTGCGCCCGCTGCTGGACGTGCTGCAGGAGGAGCGCTGGCTGCTCGACATCGAGCTGCTGGTGCTGCTCAAGCGCCAGGGCGCCCGCGCGCTCGAGGTCCCTATCGACTGGGAGGACTTCGGCGGCTCCAAGGTCGTCCCCGGCCTGGATGGGCTGCGCATGTTCTGGGGCCTGGTGAAGCTGCGCAAGCGGCTGGAGCAGGTATCCCTCCCCGCCCCCGAGCCGCGCGCGGGCCTGGAGTCCGGCCCCACCGGCGTCACGGAAAGCGGTACACGGTGACGTAGCTGTCGCTGTGCGCCAGCACGCCGCCCAGCTCCTCCACCACGAAGCGGTGCCGCACGGGGTGGTGATAGTGCGTGACGAACCACTTGTAGTGGTTGTCCTTGAGGAAGCGCCGCATCTGCTCGCGCTCCCCGGGAGTCACCGGCCCCGCGGAGCCATGGAGCGCCTCCAGCGCGCGGAAGATGCGGGACTGCACCAGCTCCGCCTCGCGCACCGGCAGCCGGGACAGGCGCGCGAAGGAGATGGGCTTGCGGTGGTAGAGCTGCTCCCACTGCCCCAGCACGTGGTCGGTGAAGACGGCCGCGGGCATGGGCGCGTCGCGAATCTCGTCGAACACGGGTGGCAGCTCCGGCAGCGCCGGCATGGCCAGGGGCTTGCCCAGGTACTCCACGTTGGGCACCAGCGTCACCGCCAGCGCCGCGGCCAGGCCCGCCCACGCACCATGCCGCGACGACGCCAGCCGCCCCAGGTGCGCGGCCGCGAAGGCCACCAGGACGCCCAGCGCCAGCGTGGTGAGCAGCGCGAAGCGCACCGGCATGCCCCCGCGGGAGAAGAGCGGCACCACGTGCTTGAACACCACGTAGGGCATCGGCACCTGCACCAGCAGTGGCTCCTCGAAGGACGTCAGCGGGGAGAATGACGCCACCAGCGTGCACAGCCCCAGCAGCACCACCACGTCCCGGTGCCACGCGCGGGCGCGCAGCGCGGGGTGCCAGCCCACCACCAACGTCAGCACCAGCAGCAGCAGCGACGGGGAGAGCGCGTCCGAGAGGTGGATGTTGAGCACCGTGCCCATGGACAGCAGCGCGAAGCCCAGCCCCAGCCACGCCCACCGCCGGCCGTCCGGCACGCCGCGCCACAGCGCGAACACGGCCAGCAGCGGCGTCAGCCACCCCAGGAAGGAGCCCGCCTCCTCCGCGTTGGTCGACATCTTCCCGTTCACCACGCCCGTGGCGAACTGCTGGGCCCAGTCCGGCATGGACTCCACCCACCCGGACAGCACGTCCGGCAGGAAGAAGGCGTACAGGTCGGTGAAGTAGTCGGAGTCCCCGTGGTGGATGCCCAGCGGCGCGGGGAACAGGTGCAGCAGCAGCGGCAGCACCGCCGGCACGCAGGCCAGCCCCGCCGCCAGCGCGGCCAGCCCCGCCCGCCGCACGCCCGCGTCCTTCAGCGTCCCCACCGACAGCAGCGGCCCGTGGCGCCAGCGCTCCGCCACCACCCAGACGAAGGAGAAGAGCGCGATGTAGAGCAGGTAGTAGTAGTCACTCAGTATCGTGTAGAGCGCGGCCAGCCCCAGCGCCACCAGCCACCGGCGCCTGCCCTCGTCCAGCCAGCGGAAGAAGAAGTACAGGTAGAGGGGGATGCCCTCCAGCGCGGACAGGTTGAGGTGGGCCGTCGCGTGGCTCTGGTGGTAGCGCGAGAAGGCGAACACGCTCGCGCCCGCCAGCGCCGCCACCACGGCCAGCCCGGGCGCGAAGCCCGCGCGCTCCAGCAGGTAGCGCAAGAGCAGCCAGGCCGTGTACCCCGCCAGCACGAAGGTGCCGAAGAGCACGAGGTTGTAGGCCATCTCCACGGGCATCCACGGCAGCAGCACCACGCCCCACAGCGTCTTTGCCGGTGACAGCGTGTGCCAGTACAGCTCCGCCCCCAGCGGCCAGTGCAGCATCGGCGCGAAGAAGGGGTTCTGCGGCTCCACCCACACCGCCTGGCGCATCCACCAGAGGTGCCACAAGTTCATCAGCACGTCTTCGCGCCCGCCCGCGACGTGCCCCTCCAGCCGCTTCAGCAGCGGCCAGGTGTGGAACGCCGAGAGCAGCGAGAACACCAGCAGCACCAGGGGGTGGAGCAGCCGCCGCAGAAATGGAGACATAGGGAAGGGCTCAGGAGGGCCGCGCCGCGGCCATGAGCATGTTGTCGCCCAGGTTGAACGGGATGGCCCACGCGCTCGGGACTGCGCGCCGCACCCACTCCAGCACCGGCGCCGCCGGCGTGAAGCTCGCGCCCACCTTCCTCAGCAGGTAGTCCGCGGAGATGATGTGCGTGTACGTCCGCGCGTCCGTGACGCGAAAGCCGACGTCCTCCAGCAGCGTCGCCAGGGTGGCGCGGCCGAAGTAGAACAGGTGCATGTCCATCAGCCACGGCCACCGGCCGCCCAGCAGCCTCGCCACGAGACTGCTGGCATCGATGGTGGACAGGTAGACGTGGCCCCCGGGGCGCACCAGCCGGAACACCGCTTCCAGCTCGGCGCGGGGGTCCGCGAAGTGCTCCACCACGTCCCACAGCGTCACCACGTCGTACTGCGCGCCCCGCGCCGCCAGCTCCGCCAGCGGCACCCCGTGCACCGTGAAGCCCAGCGAGCGCGCGTGCCCCGCCGCCCAGCGCGACAGCTCCAGCCCCTCCGGCCGGAAGCCGGCCTCGCGCGCCACGTCCAGGAAGTAGCCGCAGTAGGCGCCCACATCCAGCAGCGTCCGCCCGCGCGCCGGCCCCAGCGCCTCCACCACCTTGCGGAAGGTGTGGTAGCGGTTCTCCTTCTCCGCCACGTAGAGGGGGTCCTCCACGTCCTGGTAGGCCGACAGCAGCTCCTGCGCCGAGCGCATGGGCCACTGGAAGAGCATCCCGCAGTCCCGGCACTCCCAGATGGGGGGGTGGCTGCGGTGCCCGAAAGAGGTGCAGTTGTAGGCGGCCGCGCCCTCCGGCGTCCCCTCCCCGCGCGCCGGGAACCGCAGCCGCAGCCTCCCTCCCCTGCAGAGGTAGCAGGCGGCGGGACTCGAGGCCAGGCGCGGCTCCGGGTGGCGGCGGGTGGCGCGTTCCGTCATGGCCGGGGCACCGTAGCCCCGTGGGGGGCGTACCCACAACACGCCAGGTGGGAGCGGGCCTGACTCCCGGCCCCCTGCCCCTGTCGGCCCGGCGCGTTAGAAGCGAAGCGGGGGCAATCGCTCCCATCGCCGTCCTTCACGGACGGTGACGAGCCCGCTTGCATTCCGGGCGGCTCACCGCGAAATAGGCCTCGCCTGGGAGCCGTTCCTCCAGGCTCCTCCTACACCTTCAGTGACATGCGCGCCTTGACCGACCTGCCCTCCGACTCCGCTTCCTCACTGAACCTGGGCCTGCCGGGCTTCACCTTCGAGGACCTCTACCGCCCGCGCGGCCTGCACCGGCTGACGGAGCGCTTCGACGCGCAGCTCGCTGAAGCCGAGCCCGAGCTCTTCCAGGCCTTCGACGCGTACCGCAAGTCCGGGGGCAAGAGCGTCACCGGCCCCGCCGAGTCGGACCTGCTCATCCGCGTGGCCCGCCACGTGTCGCGCTTCGTCGGCAGGCTCTTCCGCCTGGAGTCCGAGCTGGAGCGGCTCTCCGGCCAGCTGAAGGGCGAGCTGCCCCTCTTCGACTTCAAGCGCGAGTTCATCACCCGCCGCGTCTTCAAGAAGGGCGCCCCGGAGCGGCCGTCGCTCGCCGAGTTCCCCGCGCTGGACGCGCGCATGCGGCTGCTCATGCAGTTGGGCTTCCCGGAGGCGCTGGCCACCGGCGACCTGGAGCGCGGCCTCGCCGAGTCCGTCCTCACGCTGATGGACCTGGAGCGCCTGTTCTCCGGCAGCCTGCCCGCGCAGCTGCAGTCCCAGGCGGAGCCGCTGCGCGCCCGCTGGGCCGCGCTGCGCGCCGTGCTGGTGTCCACGCCCGAGGGCAAGGACGCCTTCGGCTCCAGCCTCGTCACCCACGGCGACGACGCCGCGGAGCTCCAGGCCGTGCGCGCGCTGCTGGCGCTGGCGGACCGCTGGACGTACGCGCGCGCCCTGCACCCGGAGACGAAGGACATCTTCCACGCCTGGCCCACGCACCGGATTCCCAAGCCGCTCGTGTTCGACCAGCTCGTCCAGCTCCACCGCCCGGACCCGGAGCTGCCCGAGGTCGCCGAGGGGCACGAGCACCACCTGCGCCACCGCGACGGCTTCAAGCTCACCGACCGCCGGGGCACCCCGCGCGACGTGATGAACGAGGTGGACTACTGCGTCCTCTGTCACGAGCGCTCGAAGGACTCGTGCTCCAAGGGCTTCCCCGCGAAGGACCCCGTCGCCGAAGGCCACAGCTTCAAGAAGAACCCGCTGGGCATCCCCCTCAACGGGTGCCCGCTCGACGAGCGCATCTCCGAGGCGCACCTGCTCAAGCGCGAGGGCAACTCCGTGGCCGCGCTGGCCATGGTGACGCTCGACAACCCGATGTGCCCGGGCACCGGCCACCGCATCTGCAACGACTGCATGAAGGCGTGCATCTTCCAGAAGCAGGAGCCGGTGAACATCCCCCTGGCGGAGACGGCCACCCTCACCGACGTGCTGGCGCTGCCCTGGGGCTTCGAAATCTACGGCCTGCTCACCCGGTGGAACCCGCTCAACATCCGCCGCCCGTGCGCGCTGCCGTACATCGGCCGCAACGTCATGGTGGTGGGCCTGGGCCCCGCCGGCTACACGCTGTCGCACTACCTGCTCAACGAGGGCTTCGGCGTCACCGGCGTGGACGGCCTCAAGATAGAGCCCTTCCCGGATGACCTGGTGGGCCGCAACGGCCGCGCCCTGCGCCCCATCCGCGACTGGTCCGCGCTCACCAACGAGCTGGACGAGCGCGTGCTGGAGGGCTTCGGCGGCGTGTCCGAGTACGGCATCACCGTGCGCTGGGACAAGAACTTCCTCACCCTCATCCACCTCACGCTGGCGCGCCGCGAGGGCTTCCGCATCTACGGCGGCGTGCGCTTCGGTGGCACGCTGACGATTGAAGACGCGTGGCAGCTGGGCTTCGACCACATCGCCATCGCCGCCGGCGCCGGGCGCCCCACCATCATCGGGATGAAGAACAACCTCATCCGGGGCATCCGCAAGGCGAGCGACTTCCTGATGGCGCTGCAGCTCAGCGGCGCCTTCAAGAAGGACTCGCTGGCCAACCTCCAGGTGCAGCTGCCCGCCATCGTCATCGGCGGCGGCCTCACCGGCATCGACACCGCCACCGAGCTGATGGCGTACTACCCGGTGCAGGTGGAGAAGACGCTGTCACGCCACGAGAAGCTGGTGGCGGACCTGGGCGAGGAGGCCGTGCTGGCCCGCCTGGACGCCGAGGAGCGCGCCACCTACCAGACGTTCCTCGAGCACGGCCGCGCTGTGCGCGCCGAGCGCGAGCAGGCCCACGCGGAAGGCCGCAACCCGGACTTCATCAAGCTGGTGCGCGGCTGGGGCGGCGTGAGCCTCGTCTACCGCCGCGGCCTCACCGAGTCCCCCGCCTACCGCCTCAACCACGAGGAGGTGACGAAGGCGCTGGAAGAGGGCATCCGCTTCATCGAGCGGATGAGCCCGGTGGAGGCCCTGCCGGATGCGACCGGCGCGGTGCGCGCCCTGCGCTTCGAGCGCATGGTGACGGTGGACGGCAAGCTGAAGGGCAGCGGCCAGTTCTTCGAGCTGCCCGCGCGCACGGTGTGCGTCGCCGCCGGCACGTCCCCCAACGTCACCTACGAGAAGGAGTACCCGGGCACGTTCAAGCTGGACGCGCGCGGCGAGTACTTCCAGGGCCACGAGCTGGTGGAGGACGGGGAAGGCTTCAAGCTGCGCTCCGTCGACGCGAAGGAGGACCCGGCCGCGCGCGTGGGCTTCTTCACCTCGTACGAGAAGGACGGCCACCTCATCTCCTTCTACGGCGACAACCACCCCACCTACGCGGGCAACGTGGTGAAGGCCATGGCCAGCGCGAAGGACGGCCACCCCGAGGTGGCGCGCCTGTACGCGAAGGAAGTGGCCTCGCTCGACTTCGGTGACGAGCTGGCCCAGGCCCGGCGCGAGGAGAAGCGGGCCGCGCACTTCGCGAAGCTGGATGACGCCTTCAACGCCACCGTGGTGGCCGTCAACCGCCTGACGCCCACGATTGTGGAGGTGGTGGTGCGGGCGCCGTTCGCGGCCAGCCACTTCGCCCCCGGCCAGTTCTACCGGCTGCAGAACTTCGAGCGGAACGCGCCCGTGGTGGACGGCATGCGCCTCACCATGGAGGGCCTGGCCCTCACCGGCGCGTGGGTGGACAAGGAGAAGGGGCTGATGGGCACCATCGTGCTGGAGATGGGCTCGTCCTCGCGCCTGTGCGCCGCGCTCACCCCCGGCGAGTCCGTCGTCCTGATGGGCCCCACCGGCGCGCCCACCGAAATCGGCCACAACGAGACGGTGGCCCTGGTGGGCGGCGGCCTGGGCAACGCGGTGCTCTTCTCCATCGCCCGCTCGCTCAAGGCGGCCGGCTGCCGCGTCGTCTACTTCGCCGGCTACCGGCAGAAGTCGGACTCGTTCAAGCAGGACGAAATCGAGGCCGGCACGGACCAGATTGTGTGGTCGGTGGACAGCGGGGACACGATTGAGCCGCGGCGTCCGCAGGACTCGGCGTTCCGGGGCAACGTGGTGCAGGCCATGCTGGCCTACGCGGAGAACCGGCTGGGCCCGGCGCCCGTCATCTCCCTGGCCGACGTGGACCGCATCATCGCCATCGGCTCGGACCGGATGATGCGCGCGGTGGCCGAGGCGCGGCACGGCGTGCTCCAGCCGCACCTCAAGCCCGGGCACGAGGCCATCGGCTCCATCAACTCGCCGATGCAGTGCATGATGAAGGAGATCTGCGCCCAGTGCCTCCAGCGGCACGTGGACCCGCTCACCGGCAAGGAGACGTGGGTGTTCTCCTGCTACAACCAGGACCAGCGGCTGGACCAGGTGGACTTCGTCAACCTCAACCAGCGCCTGCGCGGCAACACCGTCATGGAGAAGGTGGCGGACGTCTTCCTGGCGCAGCTGCTCAAGAAGGCGCCGCACCTCAAGCGCGTCTAGCGGCGCCCTGCCCGCTCCCGGGTCTTCAGCGGCGCGTGCCGGTGAAGACCCGGAGCATCTCCTGGTAGTTCTTCATCAGGTCGTCCTCGCGGGTGAGGACCACGTCCACGTTGGCGTCGCCGTACTCGCGGCGGGCGTCGGCCAGCTTCTCGAAGGCCTCCACCTGCCTGCGCATGGAGGCCACCTGGGCCGTCATGCCCTCCTGCTGCTCTGGAGGGAGCTTCGCCTGGAGCGCCTCCAGCTTCTTCAGCTCCTCCTCGTACTGGAGCGTGCGTCCGAGCTGCCGCTGGCTGATGACCGCCGTCACCACCTCGGCGATGCCGTTGACGTCCGCCTCGGTGAGGCCCGCCCGGGCGCGCGCCTCCGCCTCCGCCCTGGCCTTGGCCTCCACCACCTTGAGGCCGTCGCGCGCCGCCGCCAGCGCCTCCGGCGTGCCCGCGTCCACCAGCGCGCCCACGCCCTGCAGGCCCTTGAGCAGCGAGCCGTAGACGTCCAGCATGTGCCGCTGGTAGCCCACGTAGGCGTCCAGCTTGGGCTTCGTCACCGTGTAGGGGCCTTCCGCCACCTCCCCCGTCGCCGGGCCGCCGGTGGCCGCCTCGCCTGCCTCCCCAGCGACCGGGCCCGAGGCCGCCTCCTCCTTCTTACAAGCCGAGAAGGCCAGCGATACCAACAGTCCCCACAGCACCATGCGCATGCGTTCTCCTCCAGACGGGCCGGGGCCGCCGAGTGCTCCCGCCCCTTGCAAGGCTGGAGATGAAGCCCATCTGTCTGTCACGAGAGGCTTGTTCCGGCCACTGAACAATCGCCGCATTACCTTTGACCAACCGGGCCGCGCTCGTGTACGAACCGCGGTCCTGTCGAAAGCGGTGGAGGGACTTTGAGGATTTTCCTGGTTAGGCACGGCGATGCGGACGCGGAGGTCCCCGAGGGTCTCGGCGACGAGGCGCGCGCGCTCACCGCGAAGTCCCGCGCCAGTACCTTCCAACACTTCTCGTCGTTGGCCGAGCGCATGGGGCCGGTGGGGCTCATCCTCACCAGCCCGTTGGTGCGAACGGTCCAGACGGCGCAGTTGCTGTCGTTCGCGACCAGGCACGAGGGGCTGCTGAAGGCGCACCGCTGCCTGCTGCCGGACATGCCGGTGGGCGCGGTGGAGCCGGTCCTCACCGAGCACTCGGATGAGAATCTGGTGCTCGTGGGGCATCAGCCGTCCATGGGCGCGCTGGCGGCGCACCTGCTGGGCATGCAGTCCTTCCCCAAGCCGGTCAACCCGGGCACCGTCATCGCCCTGGAGCGCTCGGAAGGGGAGACGCCGCAGCTCAAGTTCGTGTTCTACGCGGCCCCCGGTCAGCAGGTGCTCGACGTCATCCAGTGAGGCCCGTGCGGCCATGATGGACGAAGCCCGCTACAACCAGCTCGCCTCCGCCGCCTTCAAGCGCATCCTCGCGGCGGCGGATGCCATCGACCCGGACCTCCTGGAAGCCGAGAGCACGGGCGACATGGTGACGCTCACCGCCCGCTCGCGGGAGAAGTGCATCGTCAACACCCAGCGCGCCGTGCGGCAGATCTGGGTGGCCGGGCGGGGCCAGGGCATCCACTTCACGTACGACCTGGCCACCAGCGCCTGGAAGGACGACAAGGGCCGGGGCCTGGAGCTGCTCGCCTTCGTCGCCGACGTGGTGCACGACATCAGCGGCGTGGACTTCGTCTACCCCGGCTGAGGCCGCCCGCCCGCCGCCGGCTCCACCCGGTTGCCGCCGGCCGCCTGCGCCCGGCGCAGGGCCTCGCCCGCCTCCTTGAGCAGGCCCCCGAAGCTGACCTGGGGCTGGGAGGCCGAGGGAGGCGCCTTGCCGCTCGGAGGCTCCGACACGGCCACCCCCACGGAGACGCTCACGTCCGGCAGCGTCCGCGCGGCCTTCATCCGCTCCCGCAGGCGCTCGGCCACCACCAGCGCGCCGGACTTCGGCGTGTGCGGCAGGAACACCACGAAGCGGCTCTCCGCGAAGGGCACCGCCACGTCGATGTCGCGCACGCCCGCCACCAGCACCCCCAGCGCCTCGGCCAGCAGCGCCGTGCGCCCGGCGGGAGACAGGGAGGCGCTGCGCTCCGCGAAGCCGTCCAGCTCCACCAGCAGCACGGCGATGGGGTAGCGGTAGCGCCGGCTGCGCTTCACCTCCATCAGCATCAATCGCTTGAGGAACTCGAAGTCCGGCGACGTCCCCACGGCCACGGCCGGCAGCTCCGGGCGCGTGACGCGGCGCCCCTCGGGCTCCAGCACGGACAGCGTGCCCGGCACCGGGGTGATGGCGAAGCCCATGGAGCGCGACGGGCCGACCGCGGCAGCGGGCCCGGGAGGCGGCGCGACGGGGGCAGGCGCGGGCATGGCGGCCGGCGTCGGGTTGAGGCCGAAGAAGTCCTCGGCGGGAGCGACCAGGCTTGTGGCGACGACCTCGGGCGCCGCCATGGCGCGAGGCATGCCCTCCGGGGGATGTCCGGTGTCGCCCACCCGCGAGCCCGCCTGTTGCCGGGCCGCCTCGCGTTGCACCAGCAGCGCCACGCACGTCAGCACGGTGCCGCGCTTGAGGGGCCCTACGAGGCAGCCGTCCGCGCCCGCCTCGGCGGCGCGCTCATCCGCGTGGTCCTCGTCGGGTGGGTACACCAGCAGGAGCGGGAGGGCGGAGCCACGCGCACGCAGGCCGCGGCACAGCGCCTCGCCGTCCAGCGCGCCCGTCCCAGAGGCCAGCAGCACGTCGGGCGGGCGCTCCCGGGTGAGGCGCAGCGCCTCATCGGCGCCGCCCACCCAGGACACCTCGTGGCCGGCGCCCTCCAGGTACCGGCGCAGCGTGCCGGCCACCGCGGCGGAGGGCTCGGCCAGGAGCACGGAGGACATCAGACCTCCATGACCTCCTTCTCCTTCTTCTTCACGATGTCGTCCACCTGGGAGATGCCGGCATCGGTCTGCTTCTGGACGACCTCGGTGATGCGCTTGTGGTCGTCCTCGGTGATCTTCTTGTCCTTCAGCTGGACCTTGAGCGCCTCGTTGGCATCGCGGCGGACGTTGCGGATGGCGACCTTGTGGTCCTCACCCTTCGTCTTCACCTGCTTGGCGATGTCCTTGCGGCGCTCCTCGGTGAGCGGCGGGAAGGGCAGGCGAATCATCTCCCCGTCGTTCATCGGGTTGATGCCGAGGTTGGCCTCGCGCAGCGCCTTCTCGATTTCCTTCAGGACGCTCTTCTCCCACGGCTTGATGGTGATGAGCCGGGGCTCGGGGGAGTTGACGCTGGCCACGCCCGACAGCGGGGTCGGCGTGCCGTAGTAGTCCACCCGGATGCCGTCCAGGATGGCGGTGCTGGCGCGCCCGGTGCGCACCTTCTGCAGCTCGCGGCGCAGGTCCTCGAGCGTCTTGTCGATGCGGCCCTTCAGTTCGGCGACGACGTCTCCACTCATTGCGGTCTCTCCTTGAGTGCTTGCCGGCGGCGTGCGTCCGGGCTCAGGCCCAGACAGTCTCGGTACCGCCCACCAGCGTACCAATCTCCCCGTTGCCCAGCACCGCGCGGCCGATGTTCCCACGCACGGTCATGTCGAAGACGATGAGGGGAAGCTTGTTGTCCATGCACAGCGAGATGGCCGTGGAGTCCATCACATTGAGGTTCTGCCGCAGCACATCCATGTACGTCAGCGCGCGGTAGCGGCGCGCGGTGGGGTCCTTCTTCGGGTCGGCGCTGTAGATGCCGTCCACCTTCGTCGCCTTGAGGATGACGTTGGCGTTGATTTCCATGGCGCGCAGCGAGGCGGCGGTGTCCGTCGTGAAGTACGGGTTGCCGGTGCCCGCGGCGAAGATGACGACGCGGCCCTTCTCCAGGTGGCGCACCGCGCGCCGGCGGATGTAGGGCTCGGCAATCTGCTCCATCTTGATGGCCGACAGCACCCGCGTGTGCATGCCCTTCTTCTCCAGGGCGTCCTGCATGGCCATGGAGTTGATGCAGGTGGCCAGCATCCCCATGTAGTCCGCGCTGGCGCGGTCCATGCCCTCGGTGGCGCCCGCGACGCCGCGGAAGATGTTGCCGCCGCCGATGACGAGGGCCACCTCCACGCCGGCCTGCACCACCTCGATGACCTCCTCCGCGATGGCGGTGAGCGTGGGCGGATGGATGCCGTACTTCCCTTCGCCCATCAGGGCCTCGCCCGAGAGCTTGAGGAGGATGCGCTTGTAACGGAGGGGGCTCTTGGTGTCGGAGGACATGCGCCACCGCTTGTATCCCCCGTCCCGCGCTCGATCAACGGCCGAGTCGGCTTCCCCACCCCGCATCGTCCGCTGTCGGTCGCACGGGCGGGGTCCGCCCGCAAAGGCGAGGGCCGCGTCGCCCGGCTCCCCCTGGGGGTACCCGTGCGCGCGGCCCTCACTCCTGCCGTCGTCCTGCCTCATGGCCCCCGAACAGGGGCCGCCGGCACTACGCCTGGCCCAGCGTCTTGGCGACCTCGGCGGCGAGGTCGTCCTTCTGCTTGGCGATGCCCTCGCCGACCTCGTACCGGACGAAGCGGCGCACGGTGACCTTCTCGCCAATCTTCGCGGCGCGCTCGGTGATCATCTCACCGACCTTCTTCTTGTCGTCCTTCACCCAGAGCTGGTCCACGAGGCAGACGCCCTCGTAGTACTTCTCCATCTTCCCGACGAGAATCTTGTCCAGCATCGCCTCGGGCTTGCCCTGCTGCTTGAGCAGCTCGCGCTGGATTTCCTTCTCCTTGTCCAGGTTGTCCGTCGGCACTTCCTCGCGGCGGACGTACTTGGGGCTGGCCGCGGCAACCTGCATGGCCACGTCCTTCACCAGGTCCTGGAAGTCCGGGTTGCGGGCGACGAAGTCCGTCTCGCAGTTGACCTCGACGATGACGCCGATGCGGCCACCGTGGAGGTAGGTGCCGATGAGGCCCTCCGAGGCCACGCGGCCTTCCTTGCCGGCCTGACGGGAGATGCCCTTCTTGCGCAGCCACTCCTCGGCCTTCGCGAAGTCACCGGCGCTCTCGGCGAGCGCCTTCTTGCAGTCCATCAAGCCCGCGCCGGTCCGCTCGCGGAGCTCCTTCACCATCTGGGCGCTGACCTCGGCCATTGTCGTCTCCAGGCTCCGCCGCTACGTGGGCGCCAGGCGCCGGGCGGAGCATTGGGGTTGAAAAAGGGGTACGTCGCTACACGGGAAACACAGACGGCCGGGTAGCAGGCGTTTCTGACGCCACCCGGCCGCCTCGAAGCAGGTGAGGAAGGGACGACTACTCGGCCGCGGGGGCCTCGCCGCCACCCTCGGCACCACCCTCGGCGGCCGGCTGCTCGGCGGCGACGGGGGCGCCCTTCATCTCCACGAGAGGACCGCGGCGCTCGCCGCCACGGTCACCACCGCGGTCACCGCCACGGCGGTCGTCGCGGCGGTCGCCACGGCGCGGGCCCCGGCGGTCATCGCGGCGGTCGCCACGGTCGTCACGGCCCTCGCGCTCCTCCTGCTCGTCGCGGTCGGCGGCGCCCGAGGCGCGGTAGCGGGCCGCACCCTCGAGGCAGGCCTCGGCGATCTTCGAGGTGAAGAGCTTGATGGAGCGGATGGCGTCGTCGTTGCCCGGAATCACGAAGTCGATGCCGTCCGGATCGCAGTTCGTGTCGACCAGGCCGATGACCGGGATGCCGAGGCGGCTCGCCTCGTGGATGGCGATGTGCTCCTTCTTCGGGTCGATGACGAAGACGCAGCGGGGCAGCTTCGACATCTCCTTCACGCCGCCCAGGTTCTTCTCCAGCTTCTCGCGCTCACGCTCGAGCTGGGCGACCTCCTTCTTGGGAAGGCGGTCGAACGTCCCGTCCTCGGACATCTTCTCCAGCGTCTTCAGCCGGTCGATGCCCTGCTTGATGGTCTTGAAGTTGGTCAGCGTGCCGCCCAGCCATCGGCTGGTGACGAAGAACTGACCGGCGCGCGCGGCCTCCTCGCGGATGACGTCCTGCGCCTGCTTCTTGGTGCCCACGAAGAGCACCGAGCCACCACGCGCGGTGATGTCCGCCACGAAGCGGAACGCCGAGCGGGCCATGTTGACCGTCTTCTGCAGGTCGATGATGTAGATGCCGTTGCGGGCACCGAAGATGTAGGGCTTCATCTTCGGGTTCCAGCGCTTGGTCTGGTGGCCGAAGTGAACACCGGCCTCCAGCAGCTGCCGCATCGTGATGCCGCTCGTGGCGGCCATCGCCTGTCCCTGCGTCTGCGTGTCCTGCGTTTCCATGTGAGTCTCTCTCCGGTTGTCGTCCGCCACGCTCGTCATGCTCCAGTCGTGACGACCGGGGGGAGTCCCTCTCCGAGGAGAGGCCCTCCACCCACGGAGGCACCGGCGACCGGCACGAGCGTGTGTGTAGTGGTTGCTACGAGGGTGAAATACTCCCTCACCCCATACCCAGGGGCCGGGGGTCCTTAACAGAACCCTTCCGCACGGCGCAAGCTTCACGGCACGGGGAGTGCCAGTGCGGACGGACAGCGCCTGCCTGCCCTCCGGGCCGCAGGGCACACCCCACTTGGCAGGGTGGACGCCAGAAACACCACCGGCGCGGTAGCCGCCCCCTGGCGAGGGGACGACGCCGCGCCGGCGTCCTGCCACCTGGGCGTCCAGGGGGGCCTTCGCCTAGGCGTTGGCCTCCGCGGCACCGTGGCACTTCTTGTACTTGCGACCGCTGCCGCAGGGGCACGGGTCGTTGCGGCCCACGCGGGGGCCGTCCGACTTGGCGGCCGCCGGCCGGGCCGCCGCGGCGACGGAGGCCTCGTCCAGCTTGCCATCCGCGGTGCCGCGCCCCTCCACCGCGCGCTTCTGCTGCTGCGCGAGCTGGCGCTGGATACGGGCGGCCTCCTCCGCGGCGTTGCTCGCGGAGCGGGGCTGGACCTGCATGAGCTGGGTGACGAACTGGGCCTTGATGGCGGAGAGCATCTGGATGAAGCCCTGGTAGCCCTCCTTCTTGTACTCCTGCTTCGGGTCCTTCTGGCCATAGCCGCGCAGGCCGATGCCCTGGCGCAGGTGGTCCATGGCCAGCAGGTGGTCCTTCCAGAGCCGGTCGATGGTCGCCAGGTAGTTGTACTGGAGGAAGCGCATGAAGTTCTCGCCGAACTCCTCCTCGCGCGCCTTGAAGACCTTCTCCGCCGCCTTGTAGATGTGCTCCTGGAGCTCCTCGCGGCTGCCCACGCCCTCGAAGCCCATCTCCAGGTTGAAGGTGTCCTTCACGCCCTGCTGCAGCGCGGACATGTCCCAGCCGTCCACGCCGCGGGTGGGCGCGTACGTGTCCGTGAGGGACACGATGGCGTCCTCCATGGAGTCCAGCACCAGCTCGCGGAAGTCGTCCCAGCTCACCGTCCGCTCGGAGCGGCTCTTCACGCGAGTCTTGGGGTCCTCCGTGTACTCCACCAGCGGCACGCCTGCGCCGGCGGCCAGCACCTGGCGGCGCAGCTTGTAGATGGTGCGCCGCTGCTGGTTCATCACATCGTCGTACTCGAGCAGATTCTTGCGGATGTCGAAGTTGTGGCCCTCGACGCGCTTCTGGGCGCCCTCAATCGCACGCGACAGCCACACGTGCTCGATGACCTCGCCCTCCTCCATGCCCAGCCGCTCCATCAGGCCCTGGATGCGCTCGGACCCGAAGATGCGCATCAGGTCGTCCTCGAGCGACAGGAAGAAGCGGCTGGCGCCCGGGTCGCCCTGGCGGCCGGCGCGGCCACGCAGTTGGTTGTCCACGCGGCGCGACTCGTGGCGCTCGGTGCCGATGATGAACAGGCCTCCGGCCGCCATCACCTCCTCGCGCTCCTTCTTCGTCTGCTCCTCGAGCTTCACCTTGGTGTCGGCGAGCTTCTTCTCCCAGTCCGCCACGGCCTGCTGGTACGCCGTCAGGTCCGGCTGCCCCTCCGGGGTCAGCGGGGGCTGCTCGGGCGGCTCCGGCGGCGGGCCCACCTGCGCCTTGGCCATCACCTCCGCGTTGCCGCCCAGGAGGATGTCCGTGCCGCGGCCGGCCATGTTGGTGGAGATGGTGACGGCGCCCTTGCTGCCCGCCTGCGCGACGATGTCTGCCTCGCGCTGGTGCTGCTTGGCGTTCAGCACGTTGTGGGGGATGCCGCGCTTCTTGAGGAAGTTGGCCACCACCTCGCTCTTGGCGATGGACACCGTGCCCACCAGCACCGGCTGCCCCGCCTTGTGCAGCTCCTCAATCTGCGCCGCCACCGCCTCGAACTTCTCGCGCTCCGTCTTGTAGACCACGTCCTGCAGGTCCTTGCGGATGTTGGCGCGGTTGGTGGGGATGACGCGCACGTCGAGGTTGTAGATCTTCGCGAACTCCTCCGCCTCCGTGTCCGCGGTGCCCGTCATGCCGGACAGCTTGGAGTACATGCGGAAGTAGTTCTGGAACGAGATGGTCGCCAGCGTCTGGTTCTCGTTCTCGATCTTCACGCCCTCCTTGGCCTCGATGGCCTGGTGGAGGCCGTCCGACCAGCGGCGTCCCGGCATCTGCCGGCCGGTGAACTCGTCGACGATGACGACCTCGCCGTCCTTCACGACGTAGTCCTTGTCGCGCTTGTAGAGCGTGTGCGCGCGCAGGGCCTGGTCCACGTGGTGGAGCGTCTCGATTTCGCCCGGCTCGTACAGGTTTCCCACGCCCAGCCGCTTCTGGAGCTTCTCGATGCCCTCGTCCGTGAGGGACACGGCGCGGTGCTTCTCGTCCAGGGTGTAATCCTGGTCCGGCACCAGCCCGGGGATGACCTGGTCCACCCGGTAGTACTTGTCCGTGCTGTCCTCGGTGGGGCCGGAGATGATGAGCGGCGTGCGGGCCTCGTCGATGAGGATGGAGTCCACCTCGTCGACGATGGCGTAGTTCAGCTCGCGCTGGACGTAGTCCTGCAGGCGGAACTTCATGTTGTCGCGCAGGTAGTCGAAGCCGAACTCGTTGTTCTGCCCGTAGGTGATGTCCGAGCGGTACGCCTCCTGCCGCTGCTTGTCCGTCAGCTCGTGCAGGACGCAGCCCGTCGTCATGCCCAGGAAGCGGTAGACGCGCCCCATCCACTCCGCGTCGCGGCGGGCGAGGTAGTCGTTCACCGTCACCACGTGCACGCCACGCCCGGACAGCGCGTTGAGGTAGCAGGGCAGCGTCGCCGTCAGCGTCTTGCCTTCACCGGTGCGCATCTCCGCGATGCAGCCCTCGTGGAGGAACATGCCGCCGATGAGCTGCACGTCGTAGTGGCGCTGGCCGATGACGCGGCGCGCCGCCTCGCGGGTGATGGCGAAGGCCTCGAACAGCATGTCGTCCAGCGACCTGCCGTTCTGCACCTCCTGCTTCAGGCGCGCGGTCTCCTTCGCGAAGTCCTCGTCCTTGAGGGCCCGCATCCGGGTCTCCAGCTCGTTGACACGAGCCACCTTCCCGTGGGCCTTCTTGAGCTCGCGCTCATTCTTGGTCCCAATGAGCTTCTTCAGCGTCCATTCGATCATTCGGTCGGCTCTCTCGCGCCGGAGAATCCTCGAAGGACGGCGGCGAGTGAAGGGAAATCCCAGGAGATGTAAGGGAGAAACGGTTGGAAACCACGCGCGGCCTCCGAAACTTCCACTCGGACGGTCGCTCACCACGCAGCGGCTCAGAGTAAAGCGGAACCGAGCACACGCAATGTCCCCTACGCGAAATCAACGCCGCAGGCCGGGCGCCCCTTCTCCCCGAAACGCGCCCCGCCGCCCTGCCCGCCCCCAGGCCCCCGGCGGTCGCCCGGGCCCTGCCCCGGCGGGCAAGCAGCCTTCCCGGGCCGCGCCTCCCGCCCCCAGTCCCCGGGCTCCCGCCCGGGCGAAGGTGCCGCCCATGCCCTCGCAGACGCTGGCCGCGCGTCCAGGGCACTGGCTGTGGACCTGCCGTGCGGGCTTCGAGTCGCACCTCTACGAGGAGCTGGAGTGGGCGGGCGCGCACCCCCGCCTGCTCGGCGAGGCCCTGGTGGAGAGCGAGGCCGTCACCGGCCTCACCCCCGCCTTCGCGCGCGCCGGCTACCGCGTGGCCGTGACGCTGGCGGGACGCACGCCGGACGAGGTGGCGGAGGCCGCGGCGAAGGCCGTGCTCGCCCTGCCCGGCCGCTCGCCCTGGGTGGTGCAGGCCTTCACGCCGGACACGCCGCGCGGCAACGCGCTGACGGCGCCCGCGGAGGCGCTGGAGGCGGCGGTGCACGCCCGGCTCCCCTCGGAGCGGCTGGTGGAGGACGCGCAGCGGGCGCGCGAGTCGGGCGCCCTGGTGGTGGGCCTGTGCGTGGCGCCGGACGGGGTGACGGTGGTGGGCGCGGTGCACGCGCGCGAGGCGCTGTCCCTGGCGGCGGGCGGACGGCGGCGCATGAAGCGCGCCGGAGAGTCCCCCTCGCGCGCGGCCATGAAGCTGGAGGAGGCGCTCGACGGGCTGGCCTTCGAGCCCGGGCGCGGGGACGTCTGCGTGGACCTGGGCGCGGCGCCCGGCGGGTGGACGCAGCGACTGGTGGCGCGCGGCGCGCGGGTGGTGGCGGTGGACCCGGCGAAGCTGATGCCGGAGCTGGCCGCCAACCGGCGCGTCCAGCACGTGCAGCAGAGCGCCTTCGCCTACGCGCCCGACGAGCCGGTGGACTGGCTCTTCTGCGACATGGCCTGGCGGCCCCTGGAGGTGGCGCAGCTGCTGGCGAAGTGGGGCCGCAAGAACTGGGCGCGCCACCTGGTGGCCAACATCAAGCTGCCGATGAAGGACAAGAACCCCGTCCTGCTGCGCGTGCGCCACACCCTGACGGCGGAGGGAGGCTGGGAGGGCCTCACCGTCCGCCAGCTCTACCATGACCGGGACGAGGTGACGGTGACGGCCCACCGCATGAAGTGAAGCGCCTGCGCGGGGGCCCGGGACGCGCTACACAAGGGGCGCGATGCCCTACCCCCTCGACGACGCCACCGCCACCGCCCTCATCGCCCTGAACCCGTGGGTGCTCCAGCGCCACCGGGACGCGCCCGTGCAGGCCGCGGTGGAGCTGCTCCTCCAGGCGGAGCAGGCCCGCCGGGGCCACCCGGACGCGAAGACGGGCGCCCTCCAGGTGCCCGCCCTCACCCAGGGCAGCCTCCTGAAGGAGGAGTACGACTTGTCCACGCACGCGCACCACGACGGGTGGCGCGTGGGGGCCGTCATCGCCGACGTGCAGGGCATGATTCACGTCAACGCGCGCTTCGGCTTCGCCACCGGGGACGCGGTGCTGCGCGCGACCGCGGAGTCCCTCGCCGCGCAGTACCCCGGCGCGAAGGTGCTGCGCGTGCACCCGGACGCCTTCGCCGCGCTGCTGGTGCCCACCTCGCAGCTCACCGTGCGCGAGGACCTGGACGTCCCCACGCAGGAGCGCCTGGCCCGCGACGTGCGCCGCGTGCTGCCCGAGGGCACGCCCGACGCGGACGTGCCGGCGTGGACGGTGAGCCTGCTGGAGCTGACGGTGGATGCGCCCTCGCACTGGCAGGTGCTGGGGCCGCTGGTGTGGGCGGAGCTGGAGCGCACCCACGTCATGGTGCGAACCGGGCGCTCCAGCGGGCTGCAGCGCCGCCGCCTGCGCCTGGATGGCTTCGTCCCCGCGCCCGCCACGCCCTGAAGAGGACTCCGGGGGCAGGCGCGGAAAGAAGGCCGCGAGAGGAGGCTACTCCTCGAGGATGAACTTGCGCGGGTTCTGGGGAATCCCGTTGACGCGGACCTCATAGTGGAGGTGCGGGCCGGTGGAGCGGCCGGTGTTGCCGACGGCGGCGATGAGCGCGCCGCGCTTCACCTTGTCGCCGGCCTTCACCAGCATCTTCGCCAGGTGGCCGTAGCGCGTCTTGATGCCGTAGCCGTGGTCGATGACGAGCACGTTGCCGTAGCCGCCCTCGAGCCCCGCGAACACCACCGTGCCGTCCGACGGGGAGTAGATTTCCTTCCCGTGCGGCGCCGCGATGTCGATGCCGGCGTGCATGACGCGGTCGGCGGTGTACGGATCCAACCGCGAGCCGAAGTCGCTCGTCACCCAGCCGCGCGCGGGCCAGACGGACGGCGTGGAGGCCAAGAGCGACTTCTGGTCCTGGAAGTACGCCTGCAGCTCCTGGAGGCTCTGCTCCTGACGGGTGGCCTCCGCGCTCAGCCTGTCCAGCCGGCCCAGCAGCGCCTTGGGCGTCTCCGTGGTGGTGAGCTGGGTGAACTGGGTGGCCGTCGTCGGCGCCGTGGTGCCCGCCTCGGGCTCCGTGGGGCCCATGGCCAGGTTGCGCTGCGGGTCCGACAGCAGCGTCACCGCGCGCAGCTTCTGGTCGAACCGCTCCACCCTGTCCAGCGTGGAGCCGATGTGCTCGATGCGCTCGCGCACCGACTTGAGCTGCGAGCGCAGCGTGAGGTTCTCCTCACGGAGGATGCGGTTCTCCGAGGCGTCCGCCGCCACCTGGAAGTAGTGGATGCTCGCACCCGCCGACAGTCCCACCACCAACATCAGCCCCATCCCCACCTGCATGAGGAAGGACCGCTGGATGGTGTACCGCTTCACCGGAGCGTCATGATCCGGGATCACCATCAGTGTGAAGGACTTTTTCGCCACGGGACCGCTCCCCTGCTTTGCGTGGGACTTCTGGCGCGACAAGCTAAGTCGCTTGCTCTCGCGCAACACCTCCCCCCGCCACTCCACCCCCCCACTCCGTCTCCCAGAGGCGTTTCGCCGTTACTGGAAACGTTGGGGCAGCTACCATTCGCATTCCAAGAGTGTCAAGGTCAACAGACCCGATGGGCGAGTCTGTGGCCACTTGGAGTCAGCCCGGACTCAGGCTTCGACGCCCACCACGATGACGGTGATGTTGTCGTCCCCTCCCCGCTCGTTGGCGAAGTCGACGAGGCGCTTGGGCACCTCGTCCAGACTGCGCGCCTTGGACACCACGTCGTGGATTTCCCGGTCCTCGAGCATGTTGGCGAGGCCGTCCGAGCAGAGGAGGAAGACGTCACCGGGCTCGGACACCAGCCCCATCACGTCCACCTGCACCTCCTCCTCGAAGCCGACGGAGCGGGTGATGATGTTCTTGTAGCGGGAGTGCTTGGCCTCCTCGGGGGTAATCATCCCGGCCTTGATCTGCTCGTTGACCAGGGAGTGGTCCTCGGAGATCTGCTGGATGAGGTCGCCGCGGATGAGGTACGCCCGGCTGTCGCCCACGTGGGCGAAGAAGGCGTGCTCGTCGCGGACCACCAGGGAGATGACGGTGGTCCCCATGCCCGACAGCCGCGCGTCCTCCTGCGCGGCGGTGAAGATGGCCAGACAGGCCTTCTCCACGGCGGTGCGCAGGGACTCGGGGAGGGGCGAATCCTGGAGGTTGGGCACGGAGAGGAAGGGGTTGTCCTTCCCCTCCCGCGCTCTGCGCATCTCCTTGTCGATGGTCTCCACGGCGATGCGCGACGCGGTGCCACCGCCCGCGTGGCCGCCCATTCCGTCCGCGACGACATAGAGCTGCAGCTCGTCATCAATGAGGAAGCTGTCCTCATTGTGATTGCGCTTGCGCCCGACGTCCGTCAGGCCGGCGGAGACAATTTTGAGGCGGGAGGCCGCGGTCTGCCCTGCGGTGCTGGACACAGAGGGGATGCTATGTGAGGCCCAGGGATGGGGCAAGGACGCGAATGCGCTTGCCCCACATCAGTCCCTACGCAGTGCGTCGGAGACGCCCCCGGGAGCCCCCCTCCGGGCCGGTTTCCCGGCGGGCCCTCGGCGGCGGCGGGGGCGTGGTCAGCGAGCGGTTTGCCGAGCGCACCAGGGCTTCGGCAGCGCCCAGGGCCTCCCGGGTGACTTCGACGCCCGACATCATCCGCGCCAGCTCGCGGGTGCGCTCCGTCCCGGCCTCCAGCACCACCACCTCGGACACGGTGCGCTCGGCCTTGAGGCCCTTGCGGATGAGCAGGTGGGCGTCCGCGTAGGCCGCCACCTGGGGCAGGTGGGTGATGCAGAGCACCTGACGGTGGCTGCTCACCTCCTTGATCATCCGCCCCACCACGTCGGCGATGGCGCCGCTGACGCCCGCGTCGGCCTCGTCCAGGATGTACGAGCCGCAGCCGTCACTGTCCGCCAGGGCACGCTTGAGGGCCAGCAGCAGCCGGCTCGCCTCGCCACCGGAGGCCACCTTGGCCAGCGGACGCGCCGGCTCGCCGGGGTTGGCGCTGAAGAAGAACTCCACCTCGTCCGCGCCGTCCGGCCGCAGCGTCTCGCCCGGAGTCACCCGCACGTCGAAGGCCGCCTTGCCCATGGCCAGGTGCGCCAGGCCGTCGCGCACCTGGGCGGAGAACTCCACCGCGCTCGCCGTGCGCTTGCGCGACAGCGCCGCGGCCGCCTTGCGCGCCCGCTCCTCCACCCGGCGCCGCTCCTGGGCCAGCTCCTCCAGAATCTCCTGGCGGTTCTCCAGCGTGCCCAGCTCGGTCTCGAGCTCGCCGCGCTTCTTCAGCACCCCGTCCAGGGTGACGCCGTGCTTGCGGCACAGGCGCTTGAGCGCGTCCAGCCGCTCCTCCACGTCCGCCAGCCGCGACGGGTCGGACTCCAGCCCCTCCACGTAGCGGTTGAGCCGGCGCTGCGCCTCCTCCAGCTCGGACAGGGCGGTGCTCAGCGACTGGGCCACCGGCGCCAGCGACGCGTCGAACTTCACCGCGTCATGCACCAGCCCCAGCGCGCGGCCCACCGTCTCCACGGCGGACTGCTCCTCACCGGCCACCAGCAGCTCGGCCTCGGACGCGCCGCGCTTGAGCTTCTCCGCGCTGCCCAGCCGCTTGCGCTCCGCGTCCAGCCGCACGTCCTCGCCGGCCTCGGGCTCCAGCCGCGTGATTTCGTCCAACTGGAAGCGCAGGAACTCGGCGCGCTCGCGCACCTTCGCCTCGTCGCCCCCGAGCGCGTGCATGCGCGCGTCCACCTCGCGCAGCGCCGTGTACTCACCGAAGTACGCGGCCAGCGCCTCGTCCAGGGCGCCGTACCTGTCGAGCAGGACGCGGTGCAGCCCCGAGTCGAACAGGCTGACGTGCTCGTGCTGCCCGGCGATGTCCACCGCGCCGCGCGTGAGCTTCGACAGCACGCCCACCGTCACCAGGGCGCCGTTGACGTACACCTTTCCCCGGCCCGTCCTGCCGAGCACCCGGCGCACCAGCACCTCCTCTCCGAGGTCCGGCAGCCCCAGCTCCTCCAGGCGGCCGCCCAGGGCAGGGGTGCGTGCGAAGACGCCCTCGACGGACGCCTCCTCACAGCCGGCGCGGATGACGTCCGCGTCGGCCCGCCCGCCGAGCAAAAGGCCCAGTGCATCCACGAGGATGGACTTGCCCGCACCTGTCTCACCCGTGAGGACGGTGAGGCCGGCTCCGAACGCCACCTCCACCTCCTCGATCACCGCCACGTTCGAAATCCGCAGACCCAGCAGCACGCGCGCCCTCCGTAGTCCGTACGACGGCACTGGTACCTGAACACCCTAACAGGTCTCTCTGACACTGCACAGGCGTTCCGGTCGTGCGCACGGATGGCGGGCGGGTGGGAGAGGGGCTCTGTCGGAGCCCCAACCACTCGCCTCTTCTCAGACCTCGGTGAAGAGCTCCTGGATGTCCTGCTCCGTGAGGTTGCGGCCGATGTCGTCACCGTCCGTACCCAGCACGCCGGCGGCGAGGTCTCTCTTGCGGCGCTGGAGGGCGAGGATCTTCTCCTCCACGGTGCCGCGGGTGATCAGCTTGTAGCTGATGACGGCGCGCGTCTGGCCGATGCGGTGCGTACGGTCCGTGGCCTGGTCCTCCACGGCGGGGTTCCACCACGGGTCGAAGTGGATGACGTAGTCGGCCGCGGTGAGGTTGAGGCCGGTGCCGCCCGCCTTGAGAGAGATGAAGAACAGCGGTGGCCCTTCCGGGTTGTTGTACTCGTCCACCTTGCCCATGCGGTCCTTGGTGCGGCCGTCCAGGTAGAGGTAGCGCAGGCCCTTCTTGTCCGCCTCCTGCTTCAGCAGCTCCAGCATCTCCGTGAACTGGCTGAAGACGAGGGCGCGGTGGCCCTCCGCCACCAGGTCGTCCACCAGCTGCATGAAGCGCTCGAGCTTGGCGCTCGAGGGCAGCAGCGTGCCGGGCGGCATCTTGAGCAGGCGCGGGTCGCAGCACACCTGACGCAGGCGCATCAGCGCGGCGAGGATGGACACGCGGCTGCGCTTGAAGCCGACCTTCTCGATGGACTCGGACACCTTGCGGCGGCTCTCGTCCAGCACCTCGCGGTAGAGGGCGGCCTGGCCGGGCTCCATCTCGCACCAGGCGACGCTCTCCGTCTTGGGCGGCAGGTCCTTGGCCACCTCCGTCTTGAGGCGGCGGAGGATGAAGGGCTGGATACGGCGGCGCAGCCGGTCCTTCGCGGTGGCGTCGTTGGCCACCTGGATGGGCTGCTCGTACCTGTCGCTGAAGCCGTCCGCGCTGCCGAGGAAGCCCGGCATCAGGAAGTCGAAGATGCTCCACAGCTCCGACAGGCGGTTCTCCAGCGGCGTACCGGTGAGCGCCAGGCGCGTCTCGCTGGGCAGCGACTTGCACGCCTGCGCGGTGGCGCTGTCCGCGTTCTTGATGTTCTGCGCCTCGTCGAGGATGACGTAGCGGAAGCCCACCTCGGAGAGCTGGTCCAAGTCCCGGCGGACGAGCGCATAGGAGGTGAGGACCAGGTCCATGCCCTTGAGGTCCTCGGCGCGCTCCTTGCGGTCCTGGCCGTGCCACACCATGACCTTGAGGCCCGGGGTGAAGCGCTCGGCCTCGCGCTCCCAGTTGGCGAGCACGCTGGTGGGGGCCACCACGAGCGACGGCTTGCGCCCCTCGTCGTTGGCCACCTTCTGCATGAGGCTGAGCGACTGGATGGTCTTTCCCAGACCCATGTCGTCCGCGAGGATGCCGGACAGCCCGTGGCGGCGCAGGAACCAGAGCCAGGACAGGCCCGCTTCCTGGTAGTGGCGCAGCGTGGCCTGCAGCCCCTCGGGCACGGCGACCTTCGGCACGCCGGCCGTCTCGCGCAGCTCCAGCATGGCCTGGCGCGCCTTGGCCTCCACCTCGGTGAACTCGCCCAGGTCCGCCAGCAGGTCCAACGCGACGGCCTGGTGCAGCGGCAGCCGCGTGCGGGAGCGGCCCGGCATGGCGCCCGCTTCCTCCAGCAGGTCCGCCACGCGCTTGATTTCGGCGGGGTCGGCCTCCGCGAAGCTGCCGTCCTTCAGGGGGACGAACTTGCGGCCGGAGTCCAGCCACATGCGCACCGCGCCCAGGTCCACCGCCTGGTCGTCGGTGACGAACTCGGCGTCCAGGTCGAACCACTGCACGCCGCTCATGCCCACGCGGATGCGCGGCTTGAGCTTGGGACGCAGGCGCACCTTGGGGGCCTGCACGCCGAAGCGGTCCCACTCGGCCGGCAGCGAGGCCAGGCCGCGGGCCCAGAACTCCAGCGCGACGTCGCTCGCCGCGTCGAAGACGGCGCTCTGCGGCTCGAAGCGCAGCCCCAGGTCCAGCAGCAGCTTGCCGGCGGCGCGCTCCAGGTCCTCGCGGCGGCGGTACAGCTTGCGGCTGTCCGCGCCCACGCCGCTGGCGTAGCCCAGGTGCGTGGCCGTGGGGGACACCGGCACGGTGGTCTGCCCGTAGCGCGCGGCGAGCTGCACCTTCACCTTCTCCGGGTTGCCCTCCAGCGTCAGCATGAAGCGCGGCTCCACCGACTCGTCCACGTCGATGTCGTCCGCCTTCAGCGCCATGCGGAAGCGCGGCAGGTGCGCGGCGAAGAAGGTCAGCACCCGGTCCAGTTGCCCGGACGGGAAGGACATGCTCGGCTCCAGCAGCCACTTGCGCAGCAGCCGGGGCGGGAAGTCCGGCTCCACTGCGTGGAGGTTCTGCGCCTGGATGACCCAGGTCTTCTTCCCCGACAGGATGATGACGTCCTTGAGGGAGTAGCTCACGCCGTCCGGGAAGAGCAGCTCGATGCGCGCGGTGGCGCCATCCGGCCGCGACTCCAGGCGGATCTGCGGGCGCACGGGGGCTTCGGTGTTGATGAGCGCCGTGCCCCGGTAGATGACGCGGCGGAAGCGCATCTGCTCCAGCGCCTCGCTCAGGTCCTCGTCGGACAGGACGATGCGCGAGTCGTAGCGGTGCTCATGACGCGACAGCATCATGAAGACGCGCTCGTCCGCGGGGGCGATGCGGCCCCCCGTCTGCAAGAGGCGCTTGACGTGGATGGGCCCCTTCGTCTGGGCGTCCTGCCGGCGCACGTCCACCACCCAGTGCCGGCCTCCATTGCCGGTGCTGGAGGGCGTCAGGCGGTAGAAGAATTCGTAGTCGGGCTGAGAAGAAAGACCGAGCCAGCTCTCCACCTTGGCGAGGGCCGGCAGGTTCACCGGGTCGACGCCGGGGGGGCCCATGGGCTCCACCGGCACCTCGTCGTCGGTCGCCTCCATGGGGGGCTCGGCGGCGGCGGGCACCGGCTCCGGGCGTGGCGGGGGTGGGGCGGGTGGGCGGAAGCGCGCGGCGTAGATGAGCGCTGCGGCCACCACGTGCTTGCAGTGGGGGCCGTAGACGTTCCACGACTGGCAGGTGCAGGTGGACGTGGCCTTCCCGTCCCCCAGCTCCAGGGCCACCTGGTAACGCTCGCCGGTAGAGCCGGCGACCTGGGCGCTGATGCGGTTGCCTTCGCGTTGGAGGCCGAAGACGCGGCGCGACTCGGCCACCTCCCGCCCCTTCTTGAAGGTCGTGGGTTGGACTTCAGCCTTCAGGGCCCGGAGCCACACGGTGTCCTGAGGAGGGAGAGCGTCTCGGATGTCGGCGGTAGATTGCACGGCTGGCAAAGGCCCCAGGCTCCTGAGCAGCGCCGCGGGGAACGCGCTGGATTACCACAGCCACGGCGCTCCCGCTCGCGGGAAAAAACGATGAGTCCGCCAGCGACCGCAGCCGCCGGCTCCAGGCTATGAGAGCATCAACCCGCGCCATGGCCCGGACCGTCCGCCCCCGCGTCTTCGTCACCCGCCAGCTCCCTGGAGAGGCCCTCGGCCGACTGGGCAGGCACGTGGACCTGCGCGTGTGGGGGGAGGAACTCCCTCCCTCCAGGGACGCCCTGTTGACGGAGGCGGCGGCCGCCGAGGGCCTTGTCACCCTGCTGACAGACCGGGTGGATGCCGGGCTGCTCGCCTGCTCGCCGGACCTGCGGGCGGTCAGCAACGTGGCCGTCGGGTACGACAACATCGACGTGCCGGCCTGTACCACCCGCCGGATTCCGGTGGGGAACACCCCGGGCGTGCTGACGGAGACCACCGCGGACTTCGCCTTCGCCCTGCTGATGGGGCTGGCCCGGCGGGTGGCGGAGGCGGACGCCTTCGTCCGGGCGGGGAAGTGGCGGACGTGGAGCCCCACCCTGCTGCTGGGCACGGACCTCCATGGGGCCACGCTGGGCATCGTCGGCCTGGGCGCCATCGGCGCGGCGGTGGCGCGGCGGGCGCGCGGCTTCGGCATGCGCGTGCTGTACGTGAGCCGCCACCCGAAGCCGGAGCTGGAGGCCCGGCTGGGCATCGTGCGCGTGGACAAGGCGGCGCTGCTGGCGGAGTCGGACCTGGTGAGCCTCCACGTCCCGCTGTCCCCCGCGACGCGGCACTGGCTGGGGCGCGCGGAGCTGGCGGCGATGAAGCCGGGCGCGCTGCTCGTCAATACCGCGCGCGGCGGCGTGGTGGACCAGGACGCGCTGATGGAAGCCCTGCGCGACGGGCGGCTGGGCGGGGCCGCGCTGGACGTCATGGAGCCGGAGCCGCTGCCGGCGGACAGCCCGCTGATGACGCTGCCCAACGTGCTGCTGGCGCCCCACATCGCCAGCGCCACGCACGCGACGCGGGGCCGCATGGCCTCCATGGCGGTGGACAACCTGCTGGCCGCGCTGGACGGGCGGCGGCCTCCTCACTGTGTCAATCCGGAGCTCTTCCCATGAACGCGCCCGTGGTGACCCCGACCGACTTCACGCTCGTCGCCGACCTCAACGCCCGGCTGCGCGACGTGCCGGACTTCCCCAAGCCGGGCATCGTCTTCAAGGACATCACCCCCGTGCTGGCCGACCCGCGCCTGTTCGGCCGGGTCATCAACGCCATGTCCGCGCCCTTCCGGGGGCAGCACATCACCAAGGTGGTGGGCGTGGAGGCGCGAGGCTTCCTGCTGGGCGCCCCCATCGCCCTGGCGCTCCAGGCGGGCTTCGTCCCCGCGCGCAAGCCGGGGAAGCTGCCGCACCGCTCGGTGGTGGAGCGCTACTCGCTGGAGTACGGCGCGGACGGGGTGGAGATGCACGAGGACGCCATCCTGAAGGGCGAGCGCGTGCTCGTCGTGGACGACGTGCTGGCCACGGGCGGCACGGCGGAGGCCACCGCGAAGCTCGTGAAGCGGCTGGGTGGTGAGCTGGTGGGCTTCAGCTTCCTCATCAGCCTGGACTTCCTCGAGGGCCCCAACCGGCTGGGCCGCGACAAGGTGACGGCGCTGCTGACGTACTGACGTCTCCAGGCAGCCACCCCCTCCCCTGCCTGCCTGCTGCCGCGAGGACCGGGCCTGCGCACCTCTCGTGGAGCAACCGTTCCACGAAGGGGAAGAACATGCCCGAGGTGCGCTCCAGCGGCGGTGCTCGCATCCGCTATGACGACGTGGGTCGCGGCGGGCCCGCGCTGCTCTTCATCCCCGGCTGGTGCACCACCCGGGCCGGCTTCCGGGACGTCGTGGCCCGCTGCGCCTCGCGCCACCGGGTGCTGTCGGTGGACCTGCGGGGCCATGGCACGTCCGAGGGTGGCGACACGGACTTCGACAGCGGCACCGTGCTCGAGGACCTGCTCGCCGTGGTGGAGGCCAGCGGCGCCGAGCAGGTGGTGCCCGTGGCGCTGTCCCACGCGGGCTGGTGGGCGGTGGAGCTGCGACGGCAGCTGGGCGCGGCGCGCGTCCCCCACCTGGTGCTGATGGACTGGCTCGTCTCCGAGCCCCCTGCCCCCTTCCAGGACGCCCTGCGCGGACTGCAGTCAGCCCGGTGGCAGGAGACACGCGACGCGCTGCTCGGCATGTGGCTGGCGGACGTGGACGATGAGAATGTCATCCGCTTCGCCCGCGAGGTCATGGGCGGGTTCGGCGAGGCGATGTGGGCCCGGGCCGCGCGGGAGATCTCCGCCGCCTACGCGCGGGAAGGCTCGCCGCTGCGCGCGCTCGCCACGCTGGAGCCGGCCTCCCCCACCCTGCACCTGTACTCGCAGCCGGAGTCACACGACTACCTGGCGGCGCAGGTGGCCTTCGGCATGGAGCATCCGTGGTTCCACGTCTTGAAGCTGCCCGCCATCAGCCACTTCCCCATGCTGGAGGTCCCCGACCTCGTGGGCGTGGGAATCGAGGCGCTCGTCTCCGGACGGGAGACGGCCGTGAATGCGAGCGTGTGAGCCCCTCAGTCGTGGGGCTCCTCGTGGTCGACGGCGCCCCGCTTCCAGTAGCCGAACACGCGGACCCAGTTCTTGTTGGCCTGGCGCTCCTCGAGGAGGTAGTCGCGGATGCGCCGCATCGACGTGGACTCGCCGGCGGCCCAGGCGAAGTAGTCGCCCGGGGGAAACGTCAGCCCTCGAATGGCCAGCTCCAGCAGGTCGGTGGTCCCCGGCTCCGCGCCGTTGCGGTGCAGCCAGGTCAGCTCCACGTTCGCGCGCGTGTCGAAGCGCTGCTCCTCACTGGCGTCGGCCACCTCGATGAAGACGATGGCACGGGCCCCCTCGGGCAGCTCCTCCAGCCGGCGGCCGATGGCCGGCAGCCCGCTTCCGTCACCCGCCAGCAGGTACCAGTCGAAGTCGTTGGAGACGACGAACGTGCCCCGGGGCCCCGCCACGCCGATGAAGTCCCCGACCTTCGCGTTGGCGGCCCAGGACGACCCCACCCCCGTGCCATGCAGCACGAAGTCCAGGTCCAGCTCGCCGGCCACGGGGTCGAAGCGCCGGGGCGTGTAGTCGCGCGTCGCCGGCTTCTTCACGCCCTCCGGGAAGACGACACCCTGCGGGCCCACCGTTGGCAGCACGGGCTTGAGCTGCCCCGGCGCCGGGAAGAGCAGCTTCACGTGGTCGTCCGCGCCTTCGCTCTGGAACCCCACGAGGTCCTCCCCGCCGAGCGTGATGCGCATCATGTGGGGCGACAGCCGGCTGACCCGACGCACTTCGAGGAGCCGGACCTTTATCGGGAAGGGACCTCGACGGAACACCCTGGCTGCCACGTTCATCACCCGCACTCCCGAGAGCTCGCGCGGCCTCCAGGCTCCCCCACCGAGCATCCTGGAATCGCGCCATTGTGAATTTGCGTCTCATTATCACTGCCAGACCATGGGGGCAATCGCCAGTGAGGGCTGCTCCCAGGCCGCCTTGACGCGGACCCGGACCCTGTTTATAAGTTGGTCGCACAACCAATAAACGAGGCCACATGCCCCGCCCGTCCAACACCGAGGAGCGCCGCCAGCAGATCGTCGACGGTCTGCTGAAGGTCATGGCCGAGCGCGGCTACGAGCGCGCCTCCGTGGGCGAAATCGCGAAGGCGGCGGGGCTGGGCCCCGGCCTCGTGCACTACCACTTCAGCGACAAGCAGGAGATCCTCCTGTCCCTCGTGGACCGGCTCGCGGCCCGCGTCCGCGCGCGGGTGGCGACGCGGCTGGCGAAGGTGAAGGCCGACGACGCCCGGGCGAAGGTGGATGCCTTCATCGACGCCTTCCTGGCCACGGGCGCGGACGCGGACCCGGCGTCCGTCGCGAGCTGGGTCACCATCAGCGCGGAGGCCATCCGCCAGCCGGAGGTGCGCGCCGCCTACGAGAAGGTGGTGCGCGCGGACCTGGAGCAACTGGAGTCGCTGGTCTCCGCGGTGACGGGCCGGCGCAAGGCGCGGGCCCTGGCGGCGGGGCTCTTCGCCGCGGTGCAGGGCTACTTCGTGCTCTCCGCGAGCAGCCCGGACCTGGTGCCCGCCGGCTCCGCCGCGGGCACGGTGAAGCGCATGGCCGCGGGCCTCCTCGACACGGCGGAAGCCCGGGAGGACGCATGAAGACGCCGGCGAAGCTCGCGCTGCTCTCCAGCCTCTACCTGTCGCAGGGCCTGCCGTTCGGCTTCTTCACCCAGGCGCTGCCCGTGCTCCTGCGCAAGCAGGGCCTGTCCCTGCCCGCCATCGGCCTCGCCCACCTGCTGGCCCTGCCCTGGGCGCTCAAGTTCCTCTGGGCCCCGCCCATGGACCGGTACGGCTCGGCGCGGTGGGGACGGCGGCGCGGCTACATCCTCCCCCTGCAGTGCCTGTCCGCGGGGCTGCTGCTGTCGCTCGCGCTGCCGGCGCAGGGCCTGGACACCACCGTGCTGCTGGCCGCGGTGCTGGGCATCAACCTGCTGGCCGCCACGCAGGACGTGGCCACGGACGGGCTCGCGGTGGACCTGCTCGCGCCCGCCGAGCGCGGCTGGGGCAACGGCGTGCAGGTGGCCGCCTACCGCGTGGGCATGATTCTGGGCGGGGGGCTGATGCTCGCCGTCTTCGACGCCGTGGGCTGGCGCCCCACCTTCCTCGCGCTGGGGGGCATGCTGCTCGCCGCCACGGTGCCCATCGCCCTCTACCGCGAGCCTCCTTCCGCGCCGCCGCCCGCGCAGAGCCTGGGCCTGGGCTGGTGGGCGAAGCGCCCGGGCGCCGCCGCGTGGCTCATACTGCTCGTCGTCTACAAGTTCGGCGAGGCCCTGGCCACGGGCATGCTGCGCACCTTCCTGGTGGACTCGGGCCTGACGCTCACGGACATCGGCTGGATGCTCGGGGGCGTGGGCTTCACCGCGGGCCTGGTGGGCGCGCTGCTCGGCGGCGGCCTCGTGGTGCGGCTCGGCAGGCGGAGGGCGCTGCTCGTCTTCGGCGCCATCCAGGCCGGCGCGGTGCTGCTGTACGCGGTGGTGGCGCGGGGCTCCGCGTCCCTGCCCCTGCTGACGCTCGTCTGCGCCGTGGAGCACGTGGCCAGCGGCATGGCCACCGCCGCCGTCTTCACCGCGATGATGGACGCGTGCCGCGCCGAGCACGCCGCCACGGACTACACCGTGCAGGCCTCGCTGGTGGTGCTGGCCACCGGCGTCGCGGCGGCCGTCAGCGGCTTCAGCGCGCAGGCGCTCGGCTACTCCACGCACTTCGCCCTGTCCGCCGCCCTGTGCGTCGCCGGCACGCTGTACGTCGCCCTCACCTTCCATCCACCCCGGACGCTCGCGTCCGGCGCCGCCTCCGAGGTGTCGCCATGACCATCGCCGTCTACGCCGGCAGCTTCGACCCCGTCACGGCCGGGCATCTGTCCGTCGTCCGCCAGGCCGCGCGCCTCTTCGGCCACGTCGTCGTCGTCGTGGCCGTCAACCCCAGCAAGCGCTCCCTGCTGTCCGCCGACGAGCGCATGGCCCTGGTCCGCGAGGCCGTGCAGCTGCTCCCCAACGTCACCGTGGCCCAGACCCAGGGGCTCATCGTCGACTTCGCGCGGGAGATTGGGGCCAGCGTGCTGCTACGCGGGGTGCGCGGCGCCACCGACGCCCAGTTCGAGACGGAGCTGGCGCAGAACAACCGCGCCCTGGCCCCGGAGCTGTCCACCCTCTTCCTTCCCGCCGAGGCCCACCTGGCCGAGGTGAGCAGCAGCGGACTCAAGGAGCGCGTCTCGCGCGGCGAGGACGTTTCTGCCTTCTGCCCGCCCGCCGTCGCGGCGAAGCTGCGGGAACGACTCGCACCCTCCGCTCGGAGCCAGCCATGAGCATGTCCTTCGTCACCCTCGGCGTCGGTGACGCCTTCTCCGCCCTGCGCTACTCCTCGAGCATCGCCGTGGAGGCGGAAGGCCAGGTGCTCCTGGTGGACTGCCCCCACCCCATCCGGAAGATGATGCGCGAGGCCTCCGAGTCCTCCGGCGTCACCCTGGACGCGGACCGCGTCAGCGCCGTGGCCCTCACCCACCTGCACGCGGACCACGCGTCGGGCCTGGAGGGCCTGGGCTACTTCTCCTTCTTCGTCCTCAAGCGGAAGCTGGAGGTGCTCGCCCACCCCGCCGTCGCCGAGCGGCTCTGGGACGGGCACCTGGCCGCGGGCATGGAGTGCCTCATCGAGCGCCACGGCGCGGACCCCAGCCCCAAGCACTTCGACGACTACTTCGACCACACGCCGCTCTCCACCCAGTCCACCGTGCGGCACGGGCCCTTCCTGATTGAGAGCCGCCTCACCTATCACCACCTGCCCACCACCGCGCTGCGCATCCACGCGGGGGGCCGGTGCCTGGGCTACAGCGCGGACACCGCCTTCGACGAGGGCCTCATCGACTGGCTCTCGGAGGCGGACCTGATGATTCACGAGACGAACTACGGCGTGCACACGCCCTACGAGAAGCTCGCGGCGCTGCCCGCGGAGCTGCGCGCCCGGATGCGGCTCATCCACTACCCGGACGACTTCGACACCCGCGCGAGCGTCATCGAGCCGCTCGTGCAGGGCCGGCGCTACTCGGTGTGAGCCACGGGCGCCCCGCTCCAACCTGGGCAGGGCGCCCGGCCCGTCACGCGCTACTGCGAGAAGATGACGATGGAGTACGGACCGAGGGCGATGTTGGCGTTGTAGCCCATGCCGTCCTTGGCGCCGCCGTTGGCCGTCTTGTCCACGGTCGCCGTGTTCCCGAAGTCGCCGGAGTAACCGTTCCAGTCGCTGTTGAAGCGCGCGTACCAGAGGCCCCCGCGCGGGAAGCCCACGTTGTAGTTGGGGAAGTACGTGCCGCTGAAGTTCGCGACGACGATGACGTCATCGCCCGGGCCACCATTCTCCCAGCGGTGGTAGGCAATCACCTTGTTGGTGTTGTTGATGTGGTGGACGTTCACGTTGCCGCCGCGCAGGCCGCGCGTGTTGTTGAACCAGTTGCGGCGCAGGCGGATGAGGTCGCGGTACAGCGTCCGGATGCCGGCGTACTTGTTGGGCTCGTTCTTGCTCCAGTCGAGCGGGTCCGTGTCCTGGAAGTAGCCGTCCTCGAGGAACTCCTGGCCCTGGAAGATCATCGGGATGCCGGGAGACGTCATGACGATGCCCGCCGCCAGCGTGGAGCGCTTCTTGGCCGCCCAGGAGCCGGCGTTGCCCGGCCAGATCTCCTCCGGGACGCGGGCGTGGCCGTTGGCCACCTCGTCGTGGCTCTCCGAGTAGATGATGCGCGCGGTGTGGCGCCCGCTGAAGCGCTGGTAGATGGCGTTGGCCACCGCGGTCATGTTCCGGTTGCCGTCGTTCTGCTCGATGACCGCCTGGCGGATGGGGTGCACGAACTCCCCCGCCCACTGGGCATCGAAGCCGCCGCCGCCCGCGGAAACGTCGTTGGTGATGGAGTTCCCCGCGCCGAAGTCCTCGGCGATGGAGATCTTCCACGGCTGCGTGTTGTTGATCTCCTGGTTGATGGAGCGGAACACCTGCCACGCATCGCCGATGGAGTTGGCCTCGTTGCCATCGGACGTGCGCATGTACTTGGTGGCGTCCCAGCGCAGGCCGTCGCCGCGGAACGCATGGTTCAGGCTCATCATCGAGTCGCGGATGTACGCGCGGACCTCGGCGCGGCCGTAGTCCGGACGCGTGGCGCCCCACGGCGTGTTCTTCCGCCAGTCGTTGTAGAAGTACTCGCCGCCGGAGCCCAGGCAGTCGCCGCTGAAGCACCACATGGGCAAGTCACTGGGGCCGTAGTGGTTGTGCACCACGTCGAAGACGACGCCGATGCCGCGCATGTGCGCCTCGTCCACGAAGCGCTTCATGTCGTTGGGGTGGCCGTAGGCGCTCTCGGGAGCGAACGGGAAGGCCGCGTTGTAGCCCCACGAGAAGTCCCCGGCGAACTCGTACGCCGGCATGACCTGCACGACGTTGATGCCCAGGTCGCGGATGTGGTTGAGCTTCGCAATCGCGCTGGTCCAGTTGCCAGGGCCGCCGCCGGGCGAGTCGTAGAGCGTGCCCACGTGCATCTCGTAGATGACCATCTCGTTCATGCCGGGGCTGCCGTACTGCTGGGAGTTCCACCAGTACTCGCCATGGTCATAGATGATGCTGGCGCCGGACGAGTTCTCCTGCCACGCCGCGCGCGGGTCCGCGTGCCACGTGTCGCCGTCCCACTGGTTGCGCGTGACGAACTTGTACTTCTGCCCCTTCACCGCGCCGGCCACGTCACCGGAGAAGTTGCCGTTGAACTCGTTGCCGAGCTCAATCCAGGTGCCCCAGCCATTGAAGTCACCGGAGACGAACACCCGCTTCGCGTACGGCGCCCACGTGCGGAACGTGGTGCCTCCCGCATAGACGGTCGCTCCCATGCCCGGCCGCGTTGACGCGCTGAGTTGCTGAATCACCGTCCCCGTCGCTTCACCGTCGGGGCCCTGCTGTGAGTCGAGCGCGGACTCGCCACAGCCCAGCAAGCTGGCCAGTAGCAGTGCACTCCACCTGATGCCGTGCCGCATGATGACAACCTCCCTTGGTTAGAGAGGGTCCTAGCAACCGGCGTGAAGTCCGCGCAAACGGCGCAGCGCGTTCTTCTGTAACTTTCCATCATGTCACATTGCGTCAGGCGCTCAATGTCCTGGGTCCGCCGTGACTGACGCGCACCGGGAGTGGATGTGCGGGTGCTCGCGTTCGCCCCCTGAGTGCGCTACTCCCGACGGAAGTTCGCGGCGCCACGAGGCGCCCTCCGGAGAGCGAATCGAGATGATGAAGACGACAGCGCCGGCCCGTCGTGGGGCCCTGCTCCTGCCGCTCGTGTTGGCCGTGGTCCTGGCCTCGGGCCGGGCGTCCGGAGCACCGCCCTCGCGCGCCGCCGCCCCGCCCCCGGTCCGGGTGACGCTGCTGCACCTGGCGGACGTGTATCAGGTGCAGCCGGTGGAGGAAGGGCGCCGGGGTGGGCTCGCGCGGGTGGCCACGCTGCGGAAGCAGGCGCTGAAGGAGTCGCCGCACGTGCTGACGGTGCTGGGCGGCGACACGCTGTCCCCGTCGGTGGAGTCGCTCATCGACGTGGACGGCAAGGGGCTCAAGGGCCGGCACATGGTGGATGCGTGGAACGCGCTCGGCCTGGACTACGCGGTGCTGGGCAACCACGAGTTCGACTTCGGTGACGAGGCGCTGCGCGAGCGCATCCGCGAGTCGCGCTTCCCCTGGCTGGGCGCCAACGTGGAGGACACCCAGGCGGGCGGCCTGTTCGCGGGCGTGAAGGCCTACGAGGTGCGCGAGCTGGGCGGCGTGAAGCTGGGCCTCTTCGGCGTGGTGCTGCCGGAGACGCAGGGCTCGTCCAAGGCCGGTCCGGACACGCACTTCGGCGACTTCTGCGAGGCGTCTCGCAACGCCGTGGCGAAGCTGCGCGAGGCGGGGGCGACGGTGGTGGTGGGGCTCACGCACCTGACGCTGGAGCAGGACCGGGCGCTGGCGAAGTGCGTGAAGGTGGAGGCGATTCTCGGCGGGCATGACCACGTGGGCGTGGCGGACCGCTCCACGGGGACGCCCATCTACAAGGTGGCCGCGGACGCGGTGGAGCTGGGCCGGCTCACGCTGGACGTGGACCCGGCGACGGGCGCGCTGAAGAAGGCGACGTGGAAGCTGATTCCCGTCACCCGCAAGGTGGCGGAGGACGCGGAGTTCAACGCGACGATGAAGCCCTACGAGGCGCTGTTCGCCCGGCTGTCCGAGCGGGTGGGCCGCACGCCGGTGGCGCTGGACGCGCGCTCTTCCGAGGTCCGCACGCGGGAGACGAACCTGGGCTCCTTCGTCGCGGACGCCTTCCGCACGGCGGCCAGGGCGGACGTGGCCCTGGTGAATGGGGGCGCCCTGCGCGCGGACGCGGTGCTGCCGGCGGGGATGATGACCCGCAGGGACTTGCACTCCATCCTCCCCTACGCGGACCAGCTGGTGGTGGTGGAGGTGAAGGGGGCCGTGCTGAAGGCGGCGCTGGAGAATGGCGTCAGCCTCAGCCGCGAGGACTCGAAGCCGGGCCGCTTCCCGCAGGTGTCCGGGCTGCGCTTCACCTTCAACCCCACGCGGCCCGCGGGGGACCGCGTCGTCGACGTGAAGGTGGCCGGCAAGGCGCTGGACGCGGAGGCCACGTACAAGCTGGCCACGCTGAGCTTCCTCGCCAGCGGCAAGGACGGCTACGAGATGCTGAAGGGCCTGCCCTCGGTGCCCGCGCTCGCGGACGGGAAGACGCCGCTGGACGTGCTGGCGGAGGCCTTCCACTCGGGCAAGCCCGTGCCACGCGCGAAGCCCGAGGGCCGGATTGTCCGCCTGGGCACGAGCACCCTGGCCAAGGACGCGCGGCGCCCGACGGCGCCGCTGAAGTAGGCACCAGGGCACCCAGCCGCGCCGCCGGTGGACGGAAGCGCCCCGCCGGCTTGTGCGGGGCGTCCGTGCCGTGACTCAGGGCACCCAGCCGCGCCGCCGGTAGACGGCCCTGCCCGCCAGCTCGCGCAGGGCGTCCGTGCCCTGGCTCAGGTGCCCCGCGCGCGGCAGCCAGCTCATCCGCTTGAAGGACGTGGCGGAGGCGCGCACGTCCACCGGCAGGGTGTCCGGCCGCAGGCCCACCGCCGTGAAGCAGCCCTCGGCCCGTGGCATGTGCGCCGCGCTCGTCACCAGCAGCAGCGTCTTCCAGCCCTGCTCGCGGATGATGCGCTCGGACTCCACCGCGTTCTCCCGCGTGTTGCGGCTCTTCCCCTCGGTGACGATGCGCTCGGCGGGAATCCCCCACGCCTGGAGCTGCCGGGACAGCACGTCTGCCTCCACCACCGCCTGGGGCCTCGGGTCCAGTGAGCCGCCGGAGATGAGCATCCGCTGCGCCCGGCCCTCCCGCAGCAGCTCGAAGCCGCGCAGCAGCCGCTCGGGCGCGGCGTTGTACTCGGGCTGGCCGGAGCGCTCCGTGGCGGCCGGGTCCAGCCCTCCGCCCAGCACGATGACGGCGTCGTACGTCACGTCCGGCCGGTACGTCGTCACCGCCCCCGCCTCCGCCGCGCGCATCAGCGCCGAGGACACCGCCTCCGTGGAGAAGGCGTAGAGCACGACGAGCCCCAGGACGGTCAGCAGCCGCGACAGCCCCACCCGGCGGCGCAGCAGCGCCCCGGCCACCAGGAGCAGCAGCGCCCACGACAGCGGCGCCAGGAAGACGTCGAGCACCTTCGAGAGGAAGAGGAACACGTCGCCGTCAGCGCTCGCCCCAGTGGAGCTTCTGCCGGAGGATGGAGAAGTAGGCCACCTTCGGGTTGCGCACCAGGTTGACGCGGTTGGGTGAGCGCACCACCTCGATGCAGTCCCCGCCCTGCAGCCCGTGGCCCGTCTGGCCGTCCAGCGTCAGGTACGTGTCCGCCGTCTCGCTGCGCAGCGTAATCCGGATGACCCGGTCCGCCGGCACGACGATGGAGCGCTGGGTGAGCGCGTGCGAGCAGATGGGCGACAGCACCGTGCAGTCCACCGACGGGTGGACGATGGGCCCGCCCGCGGACAGCGAGTACGCCGTGGAGCCCGTGGGCGTGGCGAGGATGACGCCGTCGGCCTTGTAGGTCGTAATCGGCACCCCGTCGATGGACGTCTCGTGGTCGGCGATGCGCGCGAGCGCGCCCTTGTTGATGACCACGTCGTTGAGGATTTCGTCCTCGATGAGCACGCTGCCCGCGCGTATCAGCCGGACGTTGAGCTTCATCCGC
This sequence comes from Pyxidicoccus xibeiensis, assembly GCF_024198175.1. Taxonomy (NCBI): domain Bacteria; kingdom Pseudomonadati; phylum Myxococcota; class Myxococcia; order Myxococcales; family Myxococcaceae; genus Pyxidicoccus; species Pyxidicoccus xibeiensis. The sequence goes on along the minus strand of NZ_JAJVKV010000005.1, from coordinate 383,061 downwards.
GAGTCCACCTGGAAGCGCCCCCCCAGCACCCCGTCCAGGGTGGTGAAGAGCTCCTCCACGGGAATCTCGGTCATGAAGCCCAGGCTGCCCAGGTTGGCGCCGAGGATGGGCACCCCGCGCCCTCCCAGCATCCGCGCCGCGTAGATGAGGGTGCCGTCACCGCCCAGCACCACCACCAGGTCCGCGCGGTCCGCCAGCTCCCGGTCCTCCACCCGCTCCCAGCCGAGCGTATGCGCCAGCGAGCGGTCTCCCAGCACCGTCAGGTGCGGGTAGCGCTCACGAAGCTGTGCCGCCAGTGCCGCGGCCTCGGGCTTGTCCTTCTTCGCGACGATTGCCAGGGTCTGCACGCGGCAACGTTCTAGTCCAGGCGGCCATCCGGGCGCTCCCCCGAAATGCCGGGGTGCCGTCCCGCCGACACAGGACCCGGCACGTAGGCACCCCGGTCGCTATCCTTGGCGGGCATGGACCTCTTCGAACATGCCGGCCAGAAGGAGCAGGCCAGCCAGGCGCCCATGGCCGAGCGCATGCGCCCCCGCTCGCTCTCCGAGTTCGTCGGCCAGGAGCACGTCACCGGCGAGGGCCGCTTCCTGCGCCGCGCGATTGAGAGCGACCAGGTGCCCAGCCTCATCCTCTGGGGCCCGCCCGGCACCGGCAAGACGACGCTGGCGCAAATCATCGCCCGCTCCACCGGGGCCTCCTTCGAGTCCGTGTCCGCCGTCCTCTCCGGCGTGAAGGACATCCGCGAGACGGTGGCCCGCGCCCAGGACCGCTGGAAGTTGCACCGCAAGCGCACCTTCCTCTTCGTCGACGAAATCCACCGCTTCAACAAGGCCCAGCAGGACGCGCTGCTTCCCCACGTGGAGAAGGGCACGGTGACGCTCATCGGCGCCACCACGGAGAACCCCTCCTTCGAGGTCAACGCCGCGCTCCTGTCCCGCTGCCGCGTCGTCACCCTGCGCGGGCTGGAGGAGGACGAGCTGGTGCCCCTGCTGCGCCGCGCGGTGGCGGACGAGCGCGGCCTGGGCGGGCGCGTGGAGGTGGACGACGACGCGCTGACGTTCCTCGCCGGCACGGCCGGAGGCGACGCGCGCAAGGCCCTCACCGCGCTGGAGGTGGCCGCGGCCCACGGCGGCACCCGGGTGGACCGCAAGTCCGCCGAGGAAGCGCTCCAGCAGAAGATGCTCCTGTACGACAAGGGCGGCGAGGAGCACTACAACGTCATCAGCGCCTTCATCAAATCCATGCGCGGCAGCGACGTGGACGGGGCGCTCTACTGGATGGTGCGCATGCTGGAGGCGGGCGAGGACCCGCTCTTCATCATCCGGCGCATGGTCATCTTCGCCTCGGAGGACATCGGCAACGCGGACCCGCGCGCGCTGGGCGTGGCGGTGGACGCGCTGCAGGCCTTCCAGCTGATGGGCCTGCCCGAGGGCACCCTGCCCCTCACCCAGGCCGTCACCTACCTGGCCCTGGCGCCCAAGTCGAACGCGGTGATTACCGCGTACATGGCCGCGCGGGAGGCCGTGACGAACGAAGGCGCGCTGCCGGTGCCCCTGCACCTGCGCAACGCGCCCACGAAGCTGATGAAGTCACTGGGGTACGGGGGCGGCTACAAGTACCCCCACAATTTCGAGGGGAACTACGTCCCCGAGGACTACCTGCCGGAAGCCCTGCAGGCCCGGCACTTCTACACCCCCTCCCGGAACGGGGAGGAGGCGGAGCTGGCGGACCGCTACGAAGCCATCCAGCGCCAGCTCGCGGAGCGCTCCCGCGAGCCGGGCGAGGAGGGCTGAGGCACTAGGACGCGGCTTCCAGCGCCCCACCCTCGTCGGCCTTGGGCTGACGGGGCTTCATGGAGCGGCCGGCCACCTCGTACTGCTTCAGCAGGCGGCGGAAGTTGGAGCGGTCCACGCCCGCGGCGCGCGCCGCGCTGGAGACGTTCTGGTTGTTCTTCTCCAGCAGCGCGGACAGGTAGCGGCGCTCGAAGGCACGCATGGCCAGGCGCTTGGCCTGGGCGTACGGCAGGTGCGCCAGGCTGAACACCTCCACCGTCGAGTCGGCCTGCGGCGCGGCCTGGAAGCCGGGCGGCAGGTCCTCCACGTCGATGATGTCGTTGCTCGTCAGCACCACCGCGCGCTCGATGACGTTCTCCAGCTCGCGCACGTTGCCCGTCCAGCGGTTGCAGGTCAGGGCCTCCATGGCGCGCGGGGAGATGCCCGACACCTTCTTGTCCGCCTTGGTCGCGTACAGCTTCAGGAAGTGGTGCGCCAGCAGGGGCACGTCTTCCGGACGGTCGCGCAGGGGCGGCAGGTCGATGGTGATGACGTTGAGGCGGTAGAAGAGGTCCTCGCGGAACTTGCCCTGCTCCTTCGCGCGGGACAGGTCCACGTGGGTGGCGGCGATGACGCGCACGTCGACCTTCACGGGCTCGTTGGCGCCCACGCGCTTGACCTCACCCTCCTGCAGCACGCGCAGCAGGCGCACCTGGGTGGCGGGAGGCACGTCGCCAATCTCGTCCAGGAAGATGGTGCCGCCGTCGGCCGCCTCGAACAGGCCCTTCTTGTTGCCGGTGGCGCCGGTGAAGCTGCCCTTCACGTGGCCGAACAGCTCGCTCTCCAGCAGCGTCTCCGTGAGCGCCGAGCAGTTGACGGCGACGAAGGGCTTGTCCTTGCGCGAGCTGCGGTAGTGGATGGCGCGCGCGACGAGCTCCTTGCCCGTGCCGCTCTCACCCTGGATGAGCACCGTGGCCGTGGAGTGGCTCACCGTCTCCACCAGCTTGAACACCGAGCGCATCTGGTTCGACTGACCGATGAGGTCCTCGAACTGGCTGCGCGCGGTGAGCGCCTCCTCCAGCGCGCGGGTGCGGTCCTTGAGCGCCTTGCGCTCGGCCGCCTTGGCCACCGTGAGGCTCACCTCGTCGATGTTCTCGAAGGGCTTGGTGAGGTAGTCGTACGCGCCCGCCTTCACCGCCTCCACCGCCGTCTCCACGGTGGCGAAGGCCGTCATCATGATGACCTCCACGTCCGGGCGGTCCGCCTTGATGCCGCGCAGCAGGTCCATGCCGGAGAGGTTGGGCATCTTGATGTCCAGCACCACGACGTCGATGCTGGGGTCCTTCGCCGCCGTCAGACCCTCCACCGCGTCGTCAATGGCCACGACGGGGTGGCCCTCGCGCTGGAGAATCTGCGTCACGGCCTTGAGGACGACGGAGTCATCATCCACGACGAGGACTTTGGCGCGCTTGACTTGGTTCACGGCAACCTCTCGAGCTGCAGGGGAATGGGCAGGAAGACGGTGAAGCGGGAGCCAGAACCCACCTGGGTATCCACGTGGAAGCTGCCCCCGTGGTCCTGGACGATGCGATAAGCGATGGACAGCCCCAGGCCCGTGCCTTCGCCGGGGGCCTTGGTGGTGAACGACGGCTCGAAGATGCGCGGCAGGTGCTTCTCTTCGATGCCGCTGCCGGTGTCGGTGACGGCGAAGTAGCAGCGGTCACCCTCGCGGCCCGTCACCAGCGCCAGCCGGCCCTGCTTGCCAGGCAGCGCCTGGAGGCCGTTCTGCAGCAGGTTGAGCACCACCTGCGCGAGCTGGCCCGGGTCCCCGTACACCTGGGGCAGGCCGTCCGTCAGTCCCAGCGACAGCTCCACGCGGGGCGTCGCCTTGAGCTGCGCGCGGAAGAGCACCGCCGCGTCCTCCACGCACTTGGACACGTCGAACAGCCGCCGGTCCTCCACGCGGCTGTGGCGGCTGAACTTCAGCAGGCTCTCGACGATGCGCTTGCAGCGCAGCGCGCTCTCTTCAATCAGCCCCAGCGACTCGAGGTCCGAGCCGGTGCGGCCCGCGTCGCGCGACATCAACTGCGCGAAGGCGAGGATGCCGCCCAGCGGGTTGTTGATTTCGTGCGCCACGCCGCCGGCGAGCTGGCCCACCGCCGCCATCTTCTCCGTCTCGATGAGGCGGCGCGTAATCGACTGCTCCTCGGTGACGTCCCGGTAGGTGCACACCACGCGGTCGTCGCCCGCCATGGGATAGGCGGACACCACGTAGGTGCGGCCGGCCTGCTGCACCTCGCCGCGAGCGCCCTTGCCGCTCTCCACGGCGGCCGGCAGCGGGCAGCCCGTGCACGGCTCGTTGCGGCCGAAGAGGTAGCGGTAGCAGGCCGTCTCCGACGGAATCTCCTCAATCGTCCGGCCCGCCACCCGCGCATACGCGAGGTTGGCCCGGCGCACCGCGAAGTCGCGCGCGCGCACCACGCACAGCGGCGTCTCCATGCAGTCGAAGGACAGCTCCCACTCGCGCTTGGCCTGGCTGAGCATCCGCGTGCGCTGGGCGACGCGCTCCTCCAGGTCCGCGTTGAGCAGCTTGAGCTCCGCGTTCTGCGCCTGCGTCACCCGGTACAGCCGCTCGTTCTCCGTCTGGAGCGCGTACTGCTCGAAGGCGCTCTTCACCGTCAGGACGAGGTGGCTGTCGTTCCAGGGCTTGGAGATGAAGCGGAAGATTTCGGAGCGGTTGATGGCCTCCTCAATCGCCTGCTGGTCCGCCTGGCCCGTCAGCATGATGCGCTGGGCCCGCGGCTCCTGCTGCTTCACCTGCGTGAGGAACTCCACCCCGTTCATCCCCGGCATCCGGAAGTCGGAGATGACGACCTCGGGGTGGAACTGCTCCAGCGTCCGCAGCCCCTGCTCGGCGTCCGTCGCCGTTTCGATGTCCCAGTCCCCGCGCCGCAGCACCCGGCGGATGGACTTGAGGATGTTCTCCTCGTCATCCACCAACAGCAGCCGCCCCCGCGGGGCGGCTTCCTGCTGCGAGTGGACATGTGCGGCTTGGGGACCCATGGATTCTTTCCGCCTCACGACAATTGCAATGACCCTGCCAGGGGCCACTGAATTTGAAGTCCTTGAAATCACGAGGTTTAACTCTCTCGTGACACAAGAATGCATGAGTCGGAGTAGACCCTCCCCCACCAAACGGGTCAATACCTACCCAGGGTCTTTGACCCGGCGGGTCAGCTGCCCTGCGAGGAAGGGGGCGGGAAGGGGGGCATCTGGGGGTGCAGGCAGATGCGGTCTCTCCCCTCGTGCTTGGCCTGGTAGAGGGCCTCGTCCGCGGTGAGCAGCAGCTGCTCGGGGCTGAGGACGGTGCGGTGGGGGAAGCTGGAGACGCCCAGGGAGGCCGTCACGTGCAGGGTGCCGTCCCCACCCAAGCGCAGGGCGCGCAGCTCCCGGCGCACGCGCTCCGCCACGGTGAGGGCGCCGGTGAGGTGGGTGCGCGGCAGCAGCACCGCGAACTCCTCTCCGCCATAGCGGGCGACGAGGTCCGTCTCCCGCACGCCCCTCTGGAGGGCGCCGGCCACCTCTCGCAGCACGCCGTCCCCGGCCGCGTGGCCGTACCTGTCGTTCACGTCCTTGAAGTGGTCCAAGTCCAGGAGGATGAGCGACAGCGCATCGTCATAGCGCTGGGCGCGGCGGAACTCCTCCCGCAGCCGCTCCTGGAAGTGCCGGTGGTTGTGGACGCCCGTGAGGCCGTCCGTCGCGGACAGCCGCTGCAGCTCCCCCACCTGGGTCGAAAGTGACTGCAATCGGTGATGCTGGGCGAGGCTCCGGCGCACCCTGCCGACCAGCTCGTCCCCCTCCCATGGGTCGATTATGACCTCGGCGCCAAGGCGGAGGGCCTCCAGCCAGGTGTTCCGGGGCTCGGCGGGGGCGAGCACCACCACGGGCGGGCCCACCGTGCCGTCGTTCGGCATCAGCCGCTCCAGCAGCGCCAGCATCCCGGCGGGGTCCTGCCCCGGGCAGAGCACCACCAGGGCCACCTCCCGGGCCAGGCGGGGTACCTCCGGGCCATAGCCGGTGAGTCGGAGGGCGAAGTCCTCCGGACCCAGGGCGCGGGCCAGCCGAGGGAGCGTTGACTGCGAGTCGTCCACGAGCAGCAGGGTGTAAGGCCTGGTTGTCACAGTGTCCCCGCAAAATGGCGCTTTCACGGTATCATACCAGTACGATGGAGTGCGACCCCCCATTCGTTGATTTGAGGGCAGAAGCTCTGGTAGCGAGCCCGTTCACTCCCGTCTGCAACACCGCCGAGGTCGCCCGTGGGTAAGTACCCCAGCATCAGCCTCTTCTTTCCCGCTTGGAACGAGGAGGACTACGTCGAGCGCGCGGTGGGCCGCGCCCTGGAGGTCCTGCCGAAGCTGACGGACGACTTCGAAATCATCGTCGTCAATGACGCCTCCACGGACCGCACGCGCGAAATCTGCGAGGCGCTGGTGCAGAAGGTGCCGCAGCTCCGGGTCATCCATCACCCGGTGAATCTGAAGCTGGGCGGGGCCATGCGCACGGGCCTGGCGGCATCGACGAAGGACATCGTCGTGTATTCGGATGTGGACCTGCCCTGGGACATGCGGGAGCTGGAGCGGGCGCTGCACCTGATGGAGTACCTGGAGGCGGACATGATTTGCGCCTTCCGGTTCGACCGCACGAGCGAGGGGCCCAAGCGCATCGTCTACTCCTTCGTCTACAACCTGCTCATCCGGGCGCTGTTCGACATCCAGATAAAGGACGTCAACTTCAGCTTCAAGGTGATGCACCGCCGGGTGCTGGAGTCGATGGAGCTGCACAGCCAGGGCTCGTTCATCGACGCGGAGCTGGTGGTGAAGGCCATCCGCAAGGGCTTCCGGGTGTTCCAGATGGGGGTGGACTACTTCCCGCGCACGCGCGGCATCTCCACGCTGGCCTCGCCGTCGGTCATCCTGAAGATGGTGAAGGAGCTGGTGCGGCTGTACCCGCAGACGCGCACGCCGGCGCCGCCGGTGCAGCCGGTGCGGCTGCCGCCGTCGGTGCAGCAGCTCCACGCGGTGCCGCCGTCGGGGCGCGCGGCGCGGGGATGAGCACGCGCCTGGTGGTGAACGCGGACGACCTGGGACTGCACCCCTCCCTGGACGCGGGCATCCTCCGGGCGCACCGCGAGGGCATCGTCACCAGCGCCACCCTGCTGGCCATGGGGCCCACGGCCGCGGAAGCCGCGGCGCGCGCCCGGGCGCAGGGGCTGGCGGTGGGCCTGCACCTGGCGCTGTCCACGCGGCTGGCTCCGGCGGCGCCCGCGGACCGCGTCCCCACGGTGGCGCCGGGCGGGCGGCTGCGGGGCAGCTGGGCGGACTTCGCGAAGGCGTGGCTCACGGGCGCGGTGCGCCGGGATGAGGTGGAGCGGGAGCTGACCGCCCAGTTGGGACGGGCGCGCGAGCTGGGCGTGGAGGTGGACCACCTGGACGGGCACCAGCACCTGCACCTGCTGCCGGGCGTGCGTCCCGTGGTGGAGGCGCTGGCGGCGCGTGAGGGGCTGCCCTTGCGGTGGCCGGACGCCCTGCCCCGGATGAGCTGGTTGAGGACGCCGGGGCCCGCGCTGAAGGCCACGGTGCTGGCGGCGCTGGCGCGGCTGCCTCCGTGGACGTCCCGGGGCGTACGGCGCGTCAGTGCGGGCGGCGTGTTCGAGGCGGGCCGGTTGGATGAGGCCGCGCTGCTGGCCGCGGTGGATGCGCTGCCGGCGGGGGACTTCGAGCTGGGCTGTCACCCGGGAGAGGGCACTCCCCACGTGCCGGAGGACCCGGCGTGGACCTACGGCTGGCAGGCGGAGCTGGACGCGCTCACCAGCCCCCGGGTGAAGGCACGGCTGAAGGAGCGCGGCATCGAGCTGCACACCTACGGCAGCCTCGCCTCCGCCACGTAGACCCCGCGTCAGCGTGGCCTCGCGGCAGTGAGCCGCACACCTACGGCAGCAGCGACTCCGCCTCGTAGGAGCAGGCGCAAGCGTGGCCTCGCGGCAGTGAGCCGCACACCTACGGCAGCAGCGCCTCCGCCACATAGAGCACGTGGGGCGTCGTGTAGCCCTTCCCCAGGTCCACCACCTCGCGCACGGCGAAGCCGGCGTCCTTCAGCAGCCGCGTCATCTCCCCGCGCGGCTTGAGCGCCAGCCCTCCGCTCGCCTTCGTGCGCCCGAGCAGCGACACCATCACCCACTCCTGGGCCAGCGCCTTGCGGTGCTTCCAGGAGTCGTCCCCCTGCACCTCCTTCAGCAGCAGGCGCCCGCCCGGCCGGAGCAGGCCCTGCACCGTGCGCAGGAAGCCGGGCCACCTGTCCTCGGGAAGGAGGTACAGCACGTCACACACCACGGCGCCGTCGAAGGGCTCCACGTCCGCCGAGTCCGAGGCGAGCGTCTCCTCCACGGTGCCCTCCGTCAGCGTCACGTTGGGCAGCCCCGCGAGGGCCCGCCGCGCCCACTCCACCTTGCGCGGGTCCGGGTCCACGCCGTGCACGGTGCGACGCGGGTCGGCCACGGCGAGCAGCGCGGACAGCAGCCCATGTCCACAGCCGATGTCCACCACCCGGCCCCCTGGCACGCGGGAGGCCACGGCGAGCAGCGGCGCGGAGAAGGCGCGCGCGTGGACGTGGAAGCGCTCCGCGGCGGGCAGCGCCGAGTACAGCGACAGGGCCTGCTGCAGGAGCGCGCTCATGAGATGTAGTAGTCCGCGCCGAAGGCCCAGGAGAGGACGATGACGGAGATGGCCCCCACGGCCACCGCCCCCTGGAGCACCCGGGGCCGCTCTCGCAGGAGCAGCGCGGCGGTGAGGAAGACGGGGAAGGACGACAGGAGGTAGCGCCCCATGCCCATGAAGTCCTTCGTCGACCACGCGGGCAGGCCGACAATCGCCAGGACGTAGACGGCGTACCCCCAGCCCAGCAGCTTCCGGGTGGGCCACACCAGGGCCAGCGCCAGCAGCGTGAAGAAGGCATGCGCGGCCAGGCGGATGGCCTCGCGCTTGTCCGTGGGCGAGAAGATGACGCGCTCGAACCAGCTCACCTTCAGCCACGTGCTCCAGCCCGGGTTCTGCTCCCACCCCGCGGCCCCCTGCACCTTCACGAAGGCGAACGGGTCACCGAACTGGTGCCACAGAAAGAGCATGTAGCAGCCGAAGCCCAACCCCGACAGCACGGGCAGGAAGTCCACGGCGGTCCACTTCTCCCCCCGCTGCCGCTTCCACTCCAGCCGGCGCACCAGCAGGCCCAGCACCACCGCGGGCGCCACCGGCCGCGCCGCCGTGGCCACCGCCGCCACCAGCACCGCGGGCAGCAGGAGGCCGCGCTCCAGCAGCAGGAAGGCGGACACCACCAGCAGGACGAACAGCGCGTCCGAGTACATGGCGCCGTAGAAGTAGAACGTGAACGGATAGCAGGCCATCAGCAGCCCGGCCTTGAAGGCGGTGTCCTCGTCCACGAACAGCCGCGCCCACTTCGTGAACAGCACCAGCGCCAGCGGCCCGCACAGGAAGGTGATGAGCACGCCGGACTGGTAGACGTCGGGCCCGAGCGACTCCACCGCGCGGATGAGCAGCGGGTAGAGCGGGAAGAACGCCACCGAGCTCTGCTGCCCGGGGATGAAGCTGTACCCCTCCTGGGCAATCCGCATGTACCAGCTCGAGTCCCAGGCCACCCAGCCCATGGTGACGTACTCGTCGACCCGGACGACGGGGTTCTGCGGGTTCTTGTGGAAGTAGCGCCAGGCCCCGGCCGCGGCGGCGGCACTGCACGCCACGACGGCGGCCAGGGTGACGAGGGCGATGCTGCGGGACGCGGAGCGGGCCATGCGGCCGGCAGGCTTTGTCCAGAACGCCGCCCCGGTCAAGCCCGGGAGCCCCGCGTCTGGCGCGGACTCCCGGGCGGGTGCTCATGACGCGGCTCAGCGCGGGTAGAACGTCTTGCCCGCCTTCACCAGCTCCACCAGGTGTGGCGCCGGGACGAACCGCTCGCCCAGCTTGTCGTGGAAGTGCTCCAGCTTGCGCAGCACCTCGGCGGGGCCCCGGCTGTCCACGTAGCGGAACGGGCCGCCGGTGAAGGGGGGGAAGCCCAGGCCGAAGATGGCGCCCACATCGCCGTCACGCGGGCTGCGGAGGATGCCCTCGCCCAGGCAGCGCACGGCCTCGTTCACCATCTGCAGCACCAGCCGCTCCGCCATCTCCGCGTGGTCGAAGCTCTTGCGGTCCTTGCCGTGCGGCAGCAGGGCGTAGACGGTCGGGTCCACGTCCTTCTTCTTCCCGTCCTCGTACAGGTAGAAGCCCTTCTGCGTCTTGCGGCCCAGCCGGCCGTCCGTGATGACGTTGTCCAGCGCCTTGGGCGCCGCCATGCGCTTGCCGAACGCGGCCTCCATGATGGGGCCCACCTTCTGCGCCACGTCGATGCCCACCTCGTCCAGGAGGGTCATCGGCCCCACCGGGAAGCCGAACTCGACCAGCGCCTTGTCCAGCTCCGCGATGTCCGCGCCCTCGGCCAGCAGGTACGCCGCCTCGTTCATGTACGGCGCGAGGATGCGCGAGGTGTAGAAGCCCGGCCCGTCGTTGACGACGATGACCGTCTTGCCCTGCTTCTTGCCCACCTCCACGCAGGTGGCCGTCACCCACTCGGACGTGCCCGGGTGGGTGATGATCTCCAAGAGCGGCATCTTGTTCACCGGGCTGAAGTAGTGCATCCCGATGACCTGCGACGGCCGCCTGCTGCCCTTGGCCAGCTCCGTAATCGGGATGCTGGAGGTGTTGGACGCGAAGATGCAGTGCTCGCCGGTGACGGCCTCCACCTCCGCGATGATGCGGTGCTTGAGCTTCAGGTCCTCGAACACCGCCTCGATGACCAGGTCCGCCGACTTGAAGCCGCTGTAGTCGGTGCCCGCCGTGATGAGCGCCATCTTCGCCGCCGCCTCGCGCGACGTCAGCGAGCGCTTCTTCGTGCGCTCATCCAGGATGGACTGCACCTGCTTGAGCGCGCGGCCCACGCCCGCGTCGTCCTTGTCCTTCACGCGCACCGGCACGCCCTGCAGCGTGCTGGCCACGTAGGCGATGCCGCCGCCCATCAGCCCGCCGCCCAGCACCGCCACCTTCTTCACCTCGCGCGGCTTCACGCTGGGGTTGGAGGTGCCGTTCTCCTTCTTCAGCGCCGTGGTGGCGAAGAAGATCTCCACCAGTCGCTTTGACACGTCCGACACCACCAGCTCGCCAAACGCCTTCGCCTCGGCCTCCTGGCCCGCCTTGTGCCCGGACTCCAGGCCCACGCGAATCACCTGGAGCGCCTTCTCCTGGGCCGGATACTTGCCGCGCGTCTTCTTCAGCAGCTGCTTGCGCGCCTCGTCGAAGACGAGCTTGCGGCCCAGCGGGTTGTCCTCCAGCGCCACCTCGGCCCACAGCTCCTTGTTGGCCAGCCCCTGGAAGAAGCCCGACAGCCCCTTCGCCTTGCCGCTGGAGACCACGCCCTTGAAGCCCTGGCCGCGCGTGCGCTCGACCTTGAGCGTGCCCGCCGCCAGCTCCCGCGCGCGCCGCAGCGCCAGCGTGCGCAGCAGCGGCACCGGCACCACCTCGTCCACCACGCCCAGCTTCTTCGCCTTGGACGGCTTGAGCGACTTGCCCGTGAGGATGAGGTCCAGCGCCGCCTGCACGCCGATGAGCGCGGGCAGCCGCTGGGTGCCGCCAGCGCCGGGAATCAGGCCCAGCTGCGTCTCCGGCAGGCCCAGCGACGTCTTGGGGCTGTCGGTGGCGATGCGGTAGTCACACGCCAGCGCCCACTCCAGGCCCCCGCCCAGACACGAGCCGTGGATGGCCGCGATGACGGGCTTGGGGAACGCGTCCAGCCGGTCGAACGACTCCTGGCCGTTGCGGCTGATGGCGGTGGCCTCCTCCGCCGTCTTGAGGGTCTGCAGGAAGTCGATTTTCGCCCCGGCGACGAAGTTGTCCTTCTTGCCGGAGATGAAGACCACGGCCTTCACCTCGGGCTCCCGCTCCGCGCGCGACATGATGCGGGTGAAGGCCTCGCCCGTCTCCGGCGACAGCGTGTTCACCGGCGAGTCCGGCAGGTCATAGGTGATGACGGCGACGCCGTCCTCCACCGCGTAGGACAAGCCCTGCTTCACCTCGAGCTCTTCAAGCTTGCTGGCCATCACTCACGCTCCAGGATGACGGCGGCGCCCAGGCCGCCGGCGGCGCAGACGGTGCACATCGCCGTGTTCTTGTTCCGACGCTTCAGCTCGTTGAGGGCCTGGGTGACGATGCGCGCCCCCGTGGCCCCGAAGGGATGACCGATGGCAATGGAGCCGCCCGTCACGTTCAGCCGCTCGCGGTCCACCTCGCCCACCGGCGCGCTCCAGCCGGCCTTCTTCGCGAACTCCTTGGACGCCAGCCCCTGGAGGTTGCTCGCCACCTGCGCGGCGAAGGCCTCGTGCATCTCCACCAGGTCGATGTCCGCCAGCTTCAGCCCCGCCCGCTTGAGCGCGGTGGGCACCGCGTACACCGGGCCCTGGAGGAGCTGGTCCGCCGGGTCCGTGGCCGCGTAGGCGTGCGCGCGCAGGTAGCCCAGCGGCTCATAGCCCAGGGCCTTGGCGCGCTCCTCGCTCATCAGGAGCAGCGCCGCGGCGCCGTCGGTGAGGGGGGACGCGTTGCCGGCGGTAATCGTCCCGTACTTGCGGTCGAACACCGGCTTGAGCTGGCCCAGGGCCTCCACGCTGGTGTCGTCGCGGACGATGTTGTCCTTCGCGGCAATCTGCTCGTACTTCGGCGGCACCACGACGTGCATGACCTCGTTCTCGAACAGGCCGTCCTTCCACGCGCGCGCGGCGTTGCGGTGCGAGTTGTAGGCGATGAGGTCCTGCTCCTCGCGGGTGATGCCGTTCTCCTTGGCCATCTTCTCCGCGCTCTCGCCCATCGTCATGCCGGTGGAGTACTCGGCGATGGCGGGCGGCACCGGCAGCAGGTCCTTGCCCTTGAGCTTCTGGAAGGGCTTGAGCTTCTCCGGCAGCGAGCGCCCCTTGGAGGCCGCCACCAGCGCCTGCGCCAGCGGCCGGCTGGTGAAGATGGGCGCGTCCGACATGCACTCGGTGCCGCCGGCGATGATGATCTCCGCCTCGCCCACGGCGATGGCGTTGGCCGCCGTCGTCATGGCCTGGATGGACGTGGCACAGGCCCGCGCCACCGTGAAGGCCTCTATCTTGCGCGGCAGCCCCGCGGCGATGACCACCTCGCGGGCGATGGACGGCGCCGTCAGCGTGGGGATGACCTGGCCGAACACCACCTGGTCGATGAGGTTCGGGTCCAGCTCCGCCCGCTGCACCAGCTCCTGGACCACCATGCGGCCCAGGTCCAGCGCCGTCAGCCCCGAGAAGACGGAGCCCGCCTTCACGAACGGGGTCCGCAAGCCGCGGACGATGGCCACCCTGGGACGGCCGTTACGCTTCTCGCTTGCCATATGTGCCTGTGCCTCCTGTGCGTCGAGCGGGAGGCATCTAACGAGCGACAATGCGGCGCGTCAATGTCGGATTGACTCAAAAGTCAACCGCAAGGCGGAAGGGCACGCTCGCCTGCTCGCCCCGGGCTCAAGGCGCGGACGGGCTGGGCGGGGACTGCCCGCGGCAGACCTCCAAGAGGAAGGCCTCCAGGGGCTTGAGCAGCTCCAGCTTCCAGAGTGCCGACAGGTCCGCTTGAGCGAGGCGCTGAATCAGGACGTCTGGGAGGGGCCCTTCTCCCACCCGCGCGAAGAGCTCTTCCAGCACCTTGAGCGCCTCGTAGCGTCCTCGGACTCGGTCCTCGAGGGACACCGGTCCCGGCAGCACGGCGTTCACGATGCCCTCGTCCAGGAACAGCAGCGACTCGACCTCCGGGGGCACCATGAAGACCAGGTACTTCGCCCAGGGGACGTGCTCTTTCAGATACAGCTCGCGCAGGGCCACCTGGTCCGCGACGCGGTAGGGATTCACGGACTCGGCGCTCGCAACCAGGGCAACCGGATTGAACGAGCGGCGGAAATGGGCCATGGCCCTGCCGGTGATATTGCCACCGTAGCTTCGCACGCGGATGTCCTGGTCTCTCAGAGAGGGATGCCCTTTCATGAGCCGTGCAAGGATGGCTGCGTGCAGAGGCTCCTCCGTCAGGATGAAGGCCGTCATGCCAGGTCATCCTCCACAGGAGCATCCCGGTTCACGAAGCCATTCTCGATGGCGTAGCGGAGCTTGCGCTTCATGCCCTCTCGCAGCGCGCCCTGCTCGAGCGCCTGGGAGATGACCGGGTCTTCCCACAGCAACACATCCGGCGGCGGGAGGAACTCGGCCATTCGCTGGGCGGCTTCGGTGAATCGCCCATTGTTGAAGACAGCGCCCAGCGTCATCCTCGGGCGGCGGAGAAGCCGCATCTTCATCTGCGCGATGCTCATGAAGTCGAGCGGCACGCGCCAGTCTCGGGCTTCAATCAGACACGCGAGTCCGTCGAAGTAGACCGCGCCGTCTATCTGCTCCAGCAGGGTTCCGTTCTTGCGGACCTCATAGGGCCATGTCACCTCGGCACCCTCCAACTGGAAGGCTCTCAGGATGAGGTACTCCAGGGCCTTGCCTGGCGGCCACCCTACCAGATTCCCTCTCCCACGGACAACCTGCCACATCCTCAATACGTCGGCCCTGTCGAGTGAGAGCACCCGCTCCAGATACACCGCCTGCCGCCCCGCCTCATCCATCCCGCCCCTCCGTGGCGGGCAGCTCACCCGCGCACGTCCTACCTACCCGGCGGGTCTGACATGGATTGAACACGAGGTGACGCGGCCCACGCCGTCAGGCGGGCTTCGGCCAGCGCCGCGTCTTCACGTACTCGCGCTGCATCTCGGGCCGGGGGTCCGGCGCGTCGACGGGCTCCTCGACGATTTCATACAGGCCGTGGTCGAACGGCCGCCCCGGGGCCGGAGCCTTGGGCACCAGCCGCTCCCGCACCCCTTCCTCGGCGCGCGTCCTCGCCCGGAAGTGACAGTAGGGGTTGTTCCCCGGCCGGCCGAACAGCGCATGCGCGGTGAAGCTGCATCCGCCCAGGCACGTCTCCGCGAACGGGCACGTGCGGCAGAAGCCCCACAGGTCCTCCACCGTCCGCGTCCGCGTGAAGGCCAGCTGGGGCGAGTCCTTCCAGATGCGCTCCAGCGACTGCTCCCGCAGGTTGCCCCCCACGTAGTGCGCCGTCTGGAGGGAGGGGCACCCCTTCACCGCGCCATTCGACTCGATGCCCATCACGTACCGCCCGGCCTGGCAGCCCCGCCAGTGGTCCCTCCCGCCCGCGTGCACCGAGCGCAGCAGCGCCTCCTCCGGCCCGAAGTAGCCCAGGTTGTTCCCCGGCATCACGCTGATGCGGTCCTGCCGCGCCTGCTCCTTCAGCCGGGCGATGCGCGGCATCAGGTCCACCAGGTCCCACGGCTGCAACAGCAGGTCCGGGCGGTCCGCCGCGCGCCCGAGCGGCGCCGTTATCTGCACCTGCCACGCGCCGATGCCCTGCCCCTTCAGGTGCGCGTACAGCCCCTCCAGGTCACCCATGTTGAGCCGGTTGAGGTTGGTGTTCGCGGCGGTGCGCATACCGGCGGCCTTCAGGTGCCCCAGGGCCGCGGTGGCGGAGGCGAAGCTGCCCCGGGCCGCGCGCATGAGGTCGTGGGTGGGCTCCAGCCCGTCGATGCTCACCGAGGCCGCGTACAACCCCGCGCGCGCCATCTCCCCCGCCAGCTCCGCGGTGATGCCACGCCCGCCCGTCGTCAGGCCCGGCCGGATTCCCGCGGCCTTCAGCGCCTGGATGATGGAGAGGAACCCCGGGTGCAGGTACGCCTCCCCGCCGATGAGCACCACCTCCCGCGCGCGCATCGCCGCGAGCTGCGCCACCACCCCGAGCGCCTCCTCCGTCCCCAGCTCCCCCGGGCGCGCCGTGCCCGCCCGCGAGCCGCAGTGCGTGCAGGGCTGGTCACACGCGAGCGTCAGCTCCCACACCACGTAGGCGGGGTGGTAGTCCGTGGGGCTCACGTCGACGCGCCGGTTCACCATGGACCCGGAGCCTAGCGGACGTGCCCCGGCACCAGCACCCGCGACACCCGTGTCAGTCCCGTCGGGGAAGCGCGCTGCGCTACCTTGGCCCGCGCTCGGAACTTCCAGCGATTGAGGCAGGCATGCGCCCTGCACTCCCGCGGCCCGAGTCGCGCCCACTCCGACAAGGATGCCCACCGTGCCCGAGCTGTCTGGCTGTCCGTCCTGCCAGGGATTCAACCCGCCATCCGCCACCGCGTGCCTGCACTGCCGGCAGCCGCTCGACGGCGGGCCGACACGGGCCGCGCTGTCCTGGGTGGCCTCGCTGTGGACGCTCGCGGGGGCCAGCGCGGTCGGCCTCACGTTGATGGCCTGCTACGGCATGCCCCCGTGCGAGGACGGCACGTGGGACTGCTACGAGCCCCTGCCGGACTGCGAGCTGACGGATGGCGGAATGGATGCGGGGAGCTCGGACGGGGGCATGAGCTGCATCCCCGTGGATGCGGGGCAACCGGGTGATGCCGGCACCATGGGTGATGCCGGCCCCCTGGGTGATGCGGGAGGCTGAAACCCTACTTCCCCAGCGTCCCCTGGCGGAGCGCGGCGCCGTGCCGGTGCACGGCGTCCACGAGGAACTTCGCCGAGTCCGGGTCCGTGGGCGGGAGGATGCCGTGGCCCAGGTTGAAGATGTGCCCCACGGGCCCGGCGCGCTGGAGGATGTCCTGCACGCGCCCGTCCAGCTCCTCGCGCGGGAGGAACAGGTGCAGCGGGTCCAGGTTGCCCTGCACCGCCACGTCCGGGCCCAGCACGCGCCGGCCCTCGTCCATGGGCATCGTCCAGTCCAGCCCCACCACGTCCGCGCCCGTGCGCTTCAAGAGCGGCAGGTGCGTGGACATGCCCACGCCGAACACGATGACCGGGACGCCCGTGGCCTTCAGCTCGGACACCATCCGCGTCAGGTACGGCATGCAGAAGCGCTCGTAGTCCCACGGCGACAGCTCGCCACCCCACGAGTCGAAAATCTGGACGATGCTCGCGCCGGCCTCCACCTGCATCTTGAGGTACGGAATCAGCGTGTCCGTCAGCTTGCCGAAGAGGCGGTGCGCCAGCTCCGGCTGCTCGAACATCAGCCGCTTGATGAGGATGTAGCTCTTCGAGCCCCCACCCTCCACCATGTACGCGGCCAGCGTGAAGGGCGCGCCCGCGAAGCCGATGACGGGCACCGAGTCGTTCAGCGCCTTGCGCGTGCGGCGGATGGCCTCCGCCACGAAGCCCGTGCCCTCCACCGGGTCCGGCACGCCCAGCTTGTCGATGTCCGCCGCGGTGCGCACCGGGTTGGGGAAGTGCGGCCCCTTGTCACCCAGCTCCAGCGTAATCCCCATCGCCTCCACCGGGATGAGGATGTCCGAGAAGATGATGGCCGCGTCCACGCCCAGCCGTGTCACCGGCTGCACCGTCACCTCGGCCGCCAGGTCCGGGTGCTTGCACAGGTCCAGGAAGGCGATGTTGCCGCGGATGGCGCGGTACTCGGGCAGGTAGCGGCCGGCCTGGCGCATCAGCCACACGGGCGTCGTATCGGTGGGCTGGCGGCGCGCCGCGCGGAGGAGTCGGTCGTTCACTTCAGGCCCTCAGGGTCTTCCCCGCTCGCACGCGGGGGGCAGGTGGAGGATGTGCGTCAGCGCTTTCCCCATGCCAGCTTCAGGCGCAGGGGCTCGCGGCCTTCCGGCACGAACAACAGGCGGTTGTCGCCGCCCTCCCAGTCGAACTTCCCCGGGGTGCCATCGCGCACGAGCTTGTACTCGAAGACGGCGCCCACGGGCAGCGACAGCTTGAATCCGCCCATTTCCGGACGCAGCGAGCGCTCGGGCTTCCAGCCCCCCAGCTCCGGCCCGCTGCCCACCAGCCGCACCGAGGCGTCGTCCACCGAGAGCTCCACCGTGCGCCGCTCGCCCTGCCCCCGCCAGCGTGCCCCGGCCTGACGCGCCAGCGCGCCGAAGCCACCGGGCGCGCTCGGCGCGAGGCGCAGCAGCGAGACCGGACCGGGCTTCACGGTGAGCGAGGAGAGGACACCGGGCCCCTGGGGGAACTCGGAGCCCGTGAGCAGCTCGGAGAGCCGCGCTCCCAGGAGCCCTTCCGGAAGTGCCACGTCCACCGGAGCCTTCCCGGGGTTGACGGCGATGACCACGGCCTCGTCGGGCGTCACGCGCGCGTAGGCAAAGAGGTCCTCCCGGGCGGCGAGCACGAGCGTCTCGCCACCCTGGAGGGCCCCACTGCCCCGCCGCAGCTCCAGCAGCCGGGAAATCCACGCGCGCAGCGGGTGGTCCGGCGTGAAGCGCATGTCGCCCCGGTTCTCCGGCTCCTTCTTGCCGGTGAGCCCCTCCTCCGTCCCGTACGTCAGCGCCGGCACCCCGCGCGCGGTGAGCTGCACCGCCAGCGCGCGCTTCACCTTCTCCACGTCCTCGCCGCACTCGCTC